>CAISVF010000591.1 GCA_903888765.1 uncultured Verrucomicrobia subdivision 3 bacterium
CATGATCCGCTCACGCACGGCCACGGGTATAGCTTTCATGCGCTTACGCTACTCCAGTCGCTCGCGATACGCTACATAATTTTTGGAAACGCTCTAGCTAATTTGCCATTGGGTGTCCGCATATATCCACCCCCTGAGCTTTTTATGACACTGCCCCAATCAACTGTCACTATTGCATTAGAATTAACGGGTTGAGGCATCCACGGAAATTTATTTGTAGATACCCGCAATTGAACTCGCCATCCATTGGTGTCTTCCTTCCACGCTCCGCGCCAAAATTCGCTTGGATTTATGAATCGGCAGTTGCCATTGGTCTCACGAATGGCTGAGTATTCGCCGAAAGCAACAATTGAGTTGGTTGCCTGACTCGCCAGTTCATCTGCCTGGCTGAGTTGGCTGCTTGCCGCAAGGAAAAGCAAACGCAGTAGATTTAGCCTCGTTTTCAAACTTGCTTTACCTTCCTGTTTGCACCCGCAAGCGCGGTGGCGAGGGTTTCCATGCGGAGCGGTTTACAGATGCAGTCATTCATGCCGGCGGCCAGACATTTTTCCCGGTCCCCTTTCATGGCATTGGCCGTGACGGCAATGATGTTTACGGGCGGTGCGGCTGTACGGGCGGCTTCCTGCCGGCGGATTTCGCAGGTGGCCTCGTAGCCGTCCATCACGGGTAATTGGCAATCCATCAGGATGACTTCGGGATGAAACCGGCTCCAGTATTCGACCGCTTCCCGGCCGTTCACCACCATCGCCGATTCATAGCCCAGCTTGGTGAGCATCAGTTGGATGAGGCGGCGGTTGATGTTGTTGTCCTCCACGACGAGGATGCGCAATATGGATGGCGTTGCTGCTACCGGCGAATTTTCCGGGGCGATCGTAATTTGCGGCGGTTCGGTGACGACCGAGAGCAGGGCGTTGTAGAGTTGAGATTGTTTGACGGGCTTGAGCAGCAGTGAGTGAATGCCGGCGGGCTGGGGCGAGTGATGTTCCTCCACGGACCGCATCAGCAAGGTGTGAATACGCTTATTTTGAGTCTTGGCACGCTGGGCCAATTCGCCCTCGGACATATCCGGCAACCGGCCCGCAATCAGGATGACCGGCGTGGCGGTAGTCGCACTCAGTTGCGCCAGGTGTGTCAATGCGGTTTCACCCGTGGCGGCCTCGTGATGGTTGGTCGTCCAATTTTGCACCATCGCGCGAACGCTTTCGCGGGTCGCGGCATGGGTGTCAGCCACGAGAATAGGGAGGTTGGCGAGCGCGGTGATCTCCGGATTGGGGCCGGTTACCTGGCGTTTTTGTTTTTCAAATTCCACCGTAAACCAGAAATGGGAGCCGTGGCCGGGCGTGCTGGTAAAACCAATCTGGCCGTTCATTAATTCCACCAGGCGCTTGCAGATGGCCAAACCCAGGCCCGTGCCCCCATATTTGCGGGTGGTGCTGGAATCCGCCTGTGTGAACGGCCTGAATAGCATGGAGTGTATGGCGGGATCAATGCCGATGCCGGTGTCCGTGATATTGAACTGCAGTCGGGCGCGCTGTTCGTCCTGTTCCAGACATTCGACGCGCAGGGTCACTTCCCCGTTCTTGGTGAATTTTATGCCGTTGCCCAGCAGGTTGAGGAGCAACTGCCGCAGCCGCAGGCCGTCGCCGATCAGTTCCATCGGCAGATTTATCGGCAGGATGGCGTTCATTTCCACGAATTTGTCCCGGGCGCGCGATGCCAGCAGCCCCAGCAATTCATCCACGGTCAGGCGCAAGTTAAACGGCACGGCTTCCAGTACCATCTGGTTGGATTCGATTTTTGATAAATCCAGCACGTTATTAATGATACTCAACAAATTGTCGCTACTCTGGATGATGATGTTGGTGAATTCACGTTGC
>CAISVF010000592.1 GCA_903888765.1 uncultured Verrucomicrobia subdivision 3 bacterium
CCGACGTTCCATTGGTGTTCAATCCACCCCATTCAAAATACGGCGAAAATTCCAAGCCGCCCCGTGCCTGTGTATCCCAACTGCCGCCGATCAGATGGTGGGCAAAGACAAATTTGAATCTGGCCGTGCTGTTTTCCAGCGTGGACTTGAGCCAATAGTATTGGTTTGTTCCGAGTGTCCAAGCCCACGGATTGTTGGATTTTGTGACGCCTTGGTTGCTATACCAGAACGGGTCGAGCATCACGAACAGTGCGTCGCCCCATTCAAAGGCGTAATACGCATCACGAGGGTGCTGCTGGTAATTGTCCACGCTGGTCGCACCTGAATAGAACCCACCGGGAATCGGGCACGCATAATATTGCTCCCGCGCGGTCGCGCCCCAAACCGGTGAGCAGTCATGCGGAGCACTGTTGCTCAACATCCAGCCCAGTTCCGGATCATGATTTCCGTTCACCAGAAACAGCGGCACCGAATGGCCAATGATGCTGAAATATCTTGCCCGCGCATCGGCACAATCAAAATTGAGGCTCGGCTGGGTCAGCGCATTGGTGATGCCGTAGTAATTATACAGCTTTTCACCCATGAACGTGTCGCCGAGGTCCACGAAAAAGTCCGGTTGGTCGGCGAGAACATTGGTGTAGGTCTGCTTCCAAACGGCATCCACCGTTCCACCGGTGCTAAGGCCGAAATCGCCATAATGCGGGTCCGCATCAATATCGAAAGTGAAGGTGCTGCCCCGCGCCCGCTGGGTGACAAAAGTGTGTTCCGCTCCGGTGTTGAACGAAGTCCCATTGTTGGTCGAATAGCACATCCGGTGGAAATACCGTTGATTGCGCTGAAGCTGATCAATCGTCAGCGGCGTTGGCACGCCGTTCGTAATGGAACTTCTCGCGGTCTGGCCCGTGTAAAATCCCGATTGCGTGCCGTATTGGAAATAGACTTGAAGATTTTGATTCGCGAGCACGCTCACGGCGATTGAAATGTCCGTTGGCCGTCCCAGCATCAAATCATAGCTCACAGCGGGTTGAACCGTGTAGCTGTAAGTTGAATTTGGCGCAGTCACCGGATTGGTTGCCGACAGGCTGGCAACGTCGGTGGCCGTCAGGAAATAATTCACGGTCGTGCCGGCGGGAAATGCCGGGATTTGCCCGCCGTAAATTCCGTCATCCGGGGCGTTGTCATGGTGCAGACCGTCATCGAACATCGCCACATTCGTCCAACTGTCGCCACCGGTCGTCCCCACCACTGAGATCTGGTCGAGTAAAATCTTGTTCGTGTTCCCGCCGCCGGCAAACTCAATGCGCAATAGCAGATTGGAAACCAATTCCGCAGACTGCAAATTATAGTGATAGAGCTGCCAGTTGTGAACCGATCCCGTCAGGTCGCTCATGCGGGTGACAAAACCAGCACCAGCGTTCAGTTGCATCGCCCAGCCGGTATTTGGGATCAAATTTGCGGTCTTGATATAAAACTCGATGTAGCCCGCGCTGCCAGTGGTGGAAATTCCGGCGGCCGTGGTTATGGTGCTGTCAGCCAGATTGGCCGTGCCTCGGGAGAATTGTAAAGCGCACGGATTGCCGCCGTAGTTTGAATTCGTGACCTGCGAGAACGGATTCGTGCCATTGTAGCTGACCATCCATGGGTTGTCGCAGCCCGATCCAGTCCACGGGTTGATGCCGCTGGGGTTCGTTGCCATCGTCTCCACAAAATTGGTCGTGGTCAGAACCGGATTTGCGCTGGTCGTGTATGAAAGCGTTACTGATGCCAGGCTGACCGTGTCGGTAACGCCGGCCGTAATCCAAACGGGATTGCCCTCCAGGGCCGGCGTATTGGTCGCAGAAAAAATGCCCGGAATACTACTGGCTGCCGCTTGGAATCCAGCATTGGCCAACACGAGAACGAACAGCAGTTCAATCCCACGGCAGATGCTCGACTTCACAAGTTTCATTCCTGGTTCAACCTGCTGGGGCGACGTTAAAGAATCGCCAGAGATTTCATTAAAACTCTTTAATGAAATTCCCTTCGACGGCCATAGCCATCAGCATTAGGCTGGTGCCGTGAAAATCCTCGTGGTCGAAGACGACAAAAAACTCGGCGGGTTTCTGCGCAAGGGCCTCGCAGCGCAGGGCTGGGTGGTGGATTTTTGCGACAACGGCGACGAAGGCTTCACGCTTGCCACCACCCGCAGCTACGACGCGGTGGTGCTCGACATCATGTTGCCCGGACGCGACGGCTTGAGCATCCTCCGCAATTTGCGGGAACGGCGCTCCAACGTCCCCGTCATTCTTTGCACCGCTCGCAGCGCGCTCAACGAACGTCTCGACGGCCTCAACACCGGCGCGGATGATTATTTGGTCAAACCGTTTTATATCGAGGAACTCGTCGCCCGCTTGCACGCGCTCATCCGCCGGGCGTCAGGCCAGCAAAATAATTTGCTTCAGCACGGCGACCTGACGGTGAACCTGCTCACGCGCGAGGTGAAATTCGGCGAGCAAGTGGTGGAAATGACTGCGCGCGAATTTGCGCTGTTGACCTACCTGCTGCGCTCGCCGGGCCGGACTTTCACGCGGGCGCAGATTTGCGAGCACGTTTGGAATTACCATTTCGATCCGGGCACAAATCTGGTGGATGTTTATGTGCAGCATGTGCGCAAGAAATTGAGCACTGCCGGAGGCGATCCCGTTATCGAAACCGTGCGCAGTGTCGGCTACCGCATCGGTGCAGTGAACCCGCAATTATGAACTGGAATTCGTTCCGGCTGAAAATCGCCCTGCTCTCCGGCCTGATCACCGGACTTCTGCTGATCGGTTCGGGCTATGGGCTTTGGCGGTTTTCCTATCAATTTAATCTCGACCATCTGGATCGCGAAATTCGTAATCTCGGCCAAGCCAATTTGGATCGGGTGCAAGGTGGCGAGCATTGGGAGCGATTGGAGGCGGCGCTGAAATTTGTGGCGGGCAACCGTGATTCTTCGGGCTTCATCCTGTGGGTGAAAAACTACGATAAAGTGGTTTATCAATCTCCCGATTGGCCCGCCGGACTTACGCCAGAATTTTTCCACGAATCAGCAAGCTATGAAGGGCCGAACCCGCCCCAGCCGGGGCAGCCGTTGCCACCACCGCCACGGCGGGGCGAGCAGATTTCCCCGCAAAACCCTGCACTGCCACTGAAATCCCCGGGCTTTTTTACACGCGACGCGGGCGGTAAGACCTGGCGCATTGCCGCGATGGGCAACCCTTATGTGACGCTCATCCTGGCCGCCGACATGGGGGAATTCAACGATCGCATGGCGACGCTGTGCAACACATATCTGGTCGCATTGGCGGTTGTTTTGTCGCTCGTGGCCGGCAGTGCGTGGCTGGTGGCTCGGCGCGCGTTGCGTCCCATGACCCTGCTCACACAAACCGTTGAGCAGGTTACTGCGCGAGGCTTGAACCAGCGTATTCCCACAATGAACCACGAACAGGAATTCAACCGGCTCGTCACCGTCTTTAACGAAATGCTGGCGCGCCTGGAAACAAGTTTCCAGCAAGCCACGCGCTTTAGCGCCGATGCGTCGCATGAATTGAAGACGCCGCTGGCGCGACTGCAAATGGAATTGGAACAGGCTTTGGAAAACGCGCCGTCCGACTCGCCACAACAAGAAATATACAGCAGCCTGCTGGATGAAATCAGCCGGCTCAAAGCGATTGTCCAAAAACTGCTTTTGCTTTCACTCGCGGATGCAGGGCAGCTTCGCTTACAACTCCAGCCGGTAGATTTGAGTGCGATGCTCACCAATATCGTTGAGGATGGCCGGGCACAAACCGCTGCGCTTAATATTGAAAGTCAGATTCCATCTGATATTCACGTCAATGCTGACCCTGACCTGTTGGAACAAGCGCTGCAAAACCTGGCCAGCAATGCCATCAAATACAATCACAACGGCGGGCTTGTTCGCTTTGAGTTGATGACGGAGGCGGAATATGTGTTGGTGCGGGTTGCCAGTACCGGACCGAAAATCGAACCAGGCGATCGCGAGCGTATATTCGAACGTTTTTACCGCGTCGATTCTGCCCGTAGTGGACGGGTTGAGGGGACCGGTTTGGGGTTAAGTCTTGGCCGCGAGATCATCCGTGCCCACGGTGGTGAAATGGCGCTTGAAAATTGCGAGAGCGATCTCAACCGATTCCTGGTGCGACTGCCAACACTTGGAAAATTGGCTGATTCAACGGCTAG
>CAISVF010000593.1 GCA_903888765.1 uncultured Verrucomicrobia subdivision 3 bacterium
CCGGGCACACATTTTGATGAGCGGATGCTGGTCGCCGAGCGGAATAATTTTCTCGCCGCCGTTTATCCGGCTGGAAAGCTTTTCGGTCTCGCGCTGGTGGATTTAACCACCGGCGATTTTTTGACCACGGAACTGGAAAACGAGGCCGCTTTGCTGGCGGAACTCGAGCGGCTGCGGCCGGCGGAAATGATATATCCCAGCGAGGCCACTTCCGTGCGAACCTTACTGCAAGGATCCTTTCGCATCATGAGCGGCTATGACGACTGGACGTTTGCGCCGGAAACCGCGTTTTATACCGTGCGGGAACAGTTCAAGGTCGCCTCGCTGGACGGCTTCGGTCTGAAGGATCGCACTGCCGCAATCGGCGCAGCAGGTGGGGCGCTGCATTACCTCACACAAAGCTTGCGACGCGACGTCAAGCATCTAACGCGCATTTCATTTTACCAGCGGAACGAGTTTCTGACGCTGGATTACACCACGCTGCGGCATCTGGAAATCCTCGAGCCACAGCATCACGACGCCCCGCGCACTGCCTCGCTTTATGGCGCGCTCAACAAGACCGCCACGCCGATGGGCGCGCGACTCCTGCGCAATTGGCTTTCGCAACCACTCGCCGAGGTCAAACCCATTGGCCGGCGGCAGGTAGCGGTTCAGACCTTTCTCGAAAACACCTTCGCCCTGGATGCTTTTCGCCAACAACTGGCAACGGTGCGTGATTTGGAGCGAACTCTCGGGCGACTGAGTTCCGGCAGCGGCAATGCGCGCGATCTGAAGGCCTTGTGCCAGGCGCTTGGTCAAATTCCAGCCTTGAAGGAAATTCTTTCCAAGCTCGGATCTGGCAACCCTTCACCTTGGTTGGTGGTGGCCGACGAATCCGACCAGTCCGAAAGCCCGGCCTTGATTCCGGAATTGAATCTGCAAATATCCGAAGCGCCGGATTTGGTTGAATTGATTTCCCGGGCCATCGTGGATGAGCCGCCCATGCCGATCAAGGAGGGCGGTATGATTCGCGATGGCTTTGATACGGTACTCGATGAATTGCGCGCAGCGCAGCGCGGAGGCAAGGATTGGATTGCCAAGTTGCAGGCCGATGAAATCGCCGCAACCGGAATCACTTCCTTGAAAGTGCGGTTCAATTCCGTCTTCGGATATTACATCGAAATCACCAAATCAAATCTCGACAAGGTTCCCGCACATTACCATCGCAAGCAGACTGTTGCGAATGGCGAACGGTTCATCACGCCGGAATTGAAGGAGATGGAAGGCAAAATTCTCGGTGCCGAGGAGCGGAGTGTGAAACTGGAATACCAGATTTTTCAGCGCTTGCGCGAACAGGTGCTCGGCCAGTTGCCTACTATTCAACAAACCGCCGGCAGCCTGGCCCAGTTGGATGTGCTCGCATCGTTTGCGGAAACGGCCCGACTGCAACATTACTGCCGGCCGCGCGTCGCCAACGAAGGGGTTCTGAAAATCCGCGACGGACGGCATCCGGTTTTGGAGCAACAGCTCGTCGAGGAACGTTTTGTACCGAATGATACCGAACTCGCCTCCTCCGGCCGTCCGGACCAACCGTTCGCCACCGCCGCGCCGCCGAACACCCTTGCCGGCCTAGCGCAAATCGCCCTCATCACCGGGCCGAACATGGCCGGCAAATCCACCTATATCCGTCAGGTTGCTTTGTTGACGCTGCTGGCTCATACGGGCAGTTTTGTGCCTGCTGCGGAAGCGCGGATTGATTTGGTCGATCGCATTTTTACCCGCATCGGAGCGAGCGACGATTTATCACGTGGGCAATCCACCTTCATGGTGGAAATGACCGAGACGGCCAATATTTTAAACAATGCCACGGCGCACAGCTTGATTGTTCTGGATGAGATTGGCCGGGGCACAAGCACCTTTGATGGACTGTCCCTCGCGTGGAGCATTGTGGAATTCCTGCATCACCAGGTCGGGGCAAAAACCCTGTTCGCCACGCATTACCACGAACTAACGGAGCTTTCGGGGCGGCTGGGGCGGCTGAAAAACTTCAACGTCGCCGTGCGGGAGTGGCACGAACAGATTGTTTTTCTGCGTAAAATTGTCGAGGGCGGCACGGACAAGAGCTACGGCATTCAGGTCGCCCGACTGGCGGGCGTCCCCAAGGCCGTGCTAGAGCGCGCGAAACAAATCCTGAGCAATCTGGAGGAATCCGAACTGACGCCCGAGGGCAATGTGCGGCCAGTCCGCCGGCAACAGGATCGGGAAAAATTAAAAAGTCTCGCACCGCCACCGCAATTGGATCTATTTTCACCCCGTTAGGAGCCAGCCACCTTTAATCAGCAATGAACCCCCAAACGCCAGGCGCACCCGGACGATTCAAAAAATTCCTGAATAAGTTCAGGGTCATGGGTAGCGCGCCCCGAGAATTGTGGATCATTTACGCGGCCTACATTCTCGAAAATCTCGCCTACAAGTTAGGCTCGCAGGGTGTCTTGCCTTTATGGCTTTCGTCGGATCTGGGATATAGCGATGTCAAAGCGGGGGCAATGATCGCCACCTGGTCGGCAATTATGACCCTGGTGACCGTCATGGTTGGCTCGCTGGCGGATGTGCTGGGCGTGCGCAAAACCTTCATGCTGGGATTCTGGGTTTGCCTGATTGCGCGCAGCGTGATGGCTTTGACCGTGGCCAAATGGCTGGTCCTGCCGTTTGGCTTGTATTTGGACGCGGTAGGGATTGCGCTCCTGATTCCGGTCATGACTGTGGCATGCAAACGTTACACCAATGCGGCGCAGCGGTCGGTGGCTTTTTCCCTGTATTATGCCTTGATGAATCTGGGGTATGCGATGGGTGATAAAATCTTTGACTTGCTGCGCGGCAGTCATGGCATGGGCGAAATTGGCAATTGGACGCTGCCGGGGCTGGGTCTCCAACTGACGACCTACCGGGTACTGATTTTATTGGGAGTGGTGTTTACCCTGCCCGGCTTGATCGTGGTCTGGCTTTTTGTCCGTGAGGGGGTGGAGATGACCGAAACCGGCGTCAAAATCACCCCGACCCCGGCGGCAGTCAAAACCGGGACTAATCCGGTGCTGATGCTGTGGCGCAGCGGCTGCGAAACCCTGGTGAAAACCGGGGTGATTTTCAAAAGCCTGTGGCAGCGGCCGGAATTTTACCGCTTCCTGATTTTCATGACCGTCGTTGTGGGCGTGCGCATGATTTTTTATCATCTGGCCTTCACCTTTCCCAAATATGGGATTCGTGAACTGGGCAGCGGTGCGCCCTTCGCCCATTTGAGCGGGATGTTGAATTCTGCCTTGATCGTGGTCCTGGTACCTATTTGCGGGGTGCTCACGCAACGATTCTGCGCCTATCGCATGGTCACGATTGGCAGCCTAGTTTCTGCTTTATCGGTTTTTTTTATCGCCCTTCCGGCGGAGTGGTTTCGGCCGCTGGCAGATGGCTGGTTGGGAAATTTGATTGTCCATCAATGGCTCGAAGTGCCGGGACCGGTCAATCCGCTGTATCTTTCCATCTTCATTTTCATAGTGATGCTTTCCATCGGCGAAGCCTTGTGGTCGCCGCGGTTGTATGAATATGCGGCGGCGGTTGCCCCCAAAGGTCAGGAAGCTTCCTATATGGCACTTTCGATGCTGCCGATGTTCGTGGCCAAATTTGTCGTGGGCGGGATTTCCGGTTGGCTGCTTTCCCTGTTTTGCCCCGCCGAAGGACCACGACATTCGGGCACGATGTGGTTCCTCATTGGCTGCATGGCGTTAATCACCCCGGTGGGAACCTTTGTGTTTCGGAAACAAATTCAGGTCCAGGAAGATGGACGCGCTTAGCGTGGCGCGCACATTACCCGGGCAATTCACCGTAGTTGATGGCCATCGCACCACCCAGCAGGTTAATTACCCGGACGTTTTTTAATTTAAGCTGACGCATCTTCTCCGCCACTGCCAATTGTGCCGGGTAATGCCGGAGCGATTCCAGAATATAGGCGTAGGCGGAGGCATTGCCGCAAAACAACAAACCAATCAAGGGAACTGAAAGCCGCAGGTGCGTGAAATACGCTGCGCGCCAGAGCGCGTTAGCCGGGCGGCCAAAGTCCAACACAATCAGCCTCGCCCCGGGGCGCGCGACGCGTGCCATTTCGTCAACTCCGCGCTCCCAGCTGGTTAAATTGCGCAGGCCATAACCAATGGTAACAACGTCAAAAGACTTTTCGGCAAAGGGAAGCTGTTGCGCATCGCCATGCAAGAATTGGGGGTTGCCGGCGGGTGACTGCGAACGTTTTTTCTGACGAGCCGCCGCGACTTCCAACATTTGCGGGCTGAAATCTAGACCGGTGGTTTCTGCGCCACGCTGCGCGAGCGAGAACGCGATGTCGCCGGTGCCACAGCAGAGATCCAGCGCCTGAACACCGGGAGCGGCGCCAGCGAGTTTCACCACGCGGCGCTTCCAGGTCCGATGCAGCCCAAAGCTTTGGAGGTCGTTGAGGAGATCATAGCGTCGGGCAATCCGCGCGAAGAGGTCTCCCACCTTTGCCGCGCGTTGCTCGCCGGGCGCATAAAAAACGTTGCTCACGCAGCCAGTCTAGTCGCAGCACCGACCCAAGGCAAAGCCGGGAATTTGGCGGAATGTCGTTTTTCTGGGATAATTTTGCGCGCGCAAAAGCTGTAAAATCAAGCTTGCCAACCGGCGGTTCTGGCCTATGATAGGTGGACTTTCGGATGCGAGCGTAGCTCAGTTGGTAGAGCATCACCTTGCCAAGGTGAACGTCGAGGGTTCAAATCCCTTCGCTCGCTCCACTCTTTTTTTGCCGGTTATGCCCCCCTATAACTAGGTATTGAAAAGCTCACCGCGAGGTTTGTTCCTTCGATGCAGACAGTTCCAAACAACGCACAAATTTTCCTCGCTTGAGATGCATCAGACATTCGCGGAAGTCGCCGTTCTGGATTATCAAGGTGATGCTGGTTTTTGGGCGTTTCCCCTGAGCGGGCAGGCGAAAGTGGTGTTGGACTGGGCGCTGGTCAGTCTGGCTAACAACCTGAAACTACTGCATCGGCTACTGATAGGTAAAGCATTTGAATCATCAACTGACAGCGCGCTGGATAATAATTGTTTGTATGCGGATTAAAAAACGGCAAATTGTTACCAAGGCACAGCGGAAGCCATCAAACATTTTTGGTAATCCTGCCGCTGGCACCAGCACAATGAAAATCGGAATTAACACCTTTCTTTTCACCTCGCCGTTCACCAACCGGAGCACACGGCTGTTTGCGCAATTCAAGGCGTGGGGCTTTGATGGCGTGGAAATTGCCGTGGAAAATCCAGCGGACATTGATCCAGCCTTCGTGAAAACACAACTGGATCGCTACGGGCTCGGCTGCACTTCTGTCTGTGCGTGTTTTCCGCCCAGCCGCGATTTGCGCGGCACCGCGGCACAACAACGCGCGACCGTCCGCTACCTGCGAGACCTGGTGGAAATGGCGGAGTTGCTGGGCACGGACATTGTAATGGGGCCGCTGTATTCGTCAACCGGCCGGGCGGAAGCAGTGCCCAGAACAGAATATCGTCTGCAATGGCGGACGGTCCGTGACCATCTCCAGTCAATTTGCGACCACGCAGCCGACCACGGCAAAGTAATCTGCCTGGAGCCATTAAACCGCTTTGAAACAGATTTTCTGAATACCGTGGACCAAGGCTTGCAGATGATCGACGAGGTGAATAGTCCGGCGCTGAAGCTACTGCTTGATACATTCCACATGAACATTGAGGAAAAGGACCCTGCGGACGCTATCCGGCGCGCCGGTAAACACGTGGGGCACATTCACGCAAGTGCGAGCGACCGGGGCACCCCAGGCAAAGACCATGTGGACTGGTCGGGGGTGGCACAGGCATTGCGCGATATCCACTACGAGGGTGCGGTGGTCATCGAGTCGTTTACGCAAGATGTGCAAATTATCGCGCGGGCGGCAGCCATCTGGCGCCAAATAGAACCAAGCCGCGATGAAATTGCCACTAAAGGCTTGGCCTTCCTGCGCCGGACATTCCAATAATTATTGTAATCTGTCCGCCGGAATTACGTCCAGAAAGACAATTATCCTATGAATAAATTATTTATACTGTTCCTGCCGTTTCTCCTCACCGTCACCGTCCTCACCGTCACCGCTGCGGACAAGCGCATTGTCATGCTCGCCGGCAAGGCGAGCCACGGCCCCGGTGAACACGAGTTTCGCGCGGGGTTACTGCTCTTCCAGAAATGTCTGGCCGGCTTTCCCGGGATTGCAGTGGAAGTTTACACTAACGGCTGGCCCGCCGATGACTCGGTTCTCCAAGGTGCGGCGGCGGTGGTGATTTACAGCGATGGCGGCGCGGGGCATCCCGCCCTGCAGGGAGACCATCTGGCGAAACTCGGCGCATTAATGAAACAAGGTACGGGCTTTGCCTGTCTCCATTACGCGGTAGAACCGACCATCGAAAAAGGACAGGCCGAATTTCTTGACTGGCTGGGCGGCTGTTTTGAGATTCACCGCTCCGTGAATCCCACTTGGACCGCCAATTTTAAAACCCTGCCGGACCATCCCATCGCGCGCGGCGTGAAGCCATTTTCCCTGCGAGACGAATGGTATTTCAACATGCGCTTTCGCGACGGCATGACTGGCGTGAAACTGCTCCTCAACGCCGTACCACCGGCCACCACGATGAACCGCGCGGACGGACCGCACGAAGGCAATCCTGGCGTACGCGAGGCGGTGGCGCGAGGCGATGAACAGGCAATGGCATGGGCGACGGAACGCACGGATGGCGGACGCGGATTTGGCTTCACTGGCGGTCATTATCACCGCAACTGGGGCGACGACAACCAGCGGAAGGCTGTGCTGAATGGCATCCTCTGGGTGGCCAAGGTGGAAGTGCCGGCAGAAGGCGTGAACTCCACGGTGGTGGCGTCCGACTTGGAACAAAACCTCGATTCTAAGGGTGGCAAAAAGCCTGCCAAGCCCAAGTCTGAGAGCAAGTGAGTAGGCTACCAGTGTCCACGACCGCGCGAGCGATCCAGTGACTTGCCCAGTTTTTTTGCGCTGAGCCTTTTGCCACGACAGCACTTTGGCCTTTGCACTTTGGCCTTTGCACGTAAGCTTGTCGCCATGTTTCGTCCGTGCATAGACCTGCATGAAGGCAAAGTGAAGCAAATCGTCGGGGGCACCCTGGGCGAAGCCGGCTTGCGCACCAATTTTGTTTCGGAAAAATCTGCCGTCTGGTTCGCCGAGCTATACCGACGCGATTGCTTGCAGGGCGGACACGTCATCCAGCTGGGTGCCGGTAACGAGACCGAGGCGCGCGCCGCGCTGGCAGCCTATCCCGGCGGACTGCATCTGGGGGGCGGCGTAAACTTAGCCAACGCCGGCGAATGGCTCAATGCCGGCGCGTCTCATGTCATTGTGACAAGTTGGGTTTTCCGGGAAGGTCGGGTGGATTGGACACGGCTGAAAGAACTAGTCAAGACCATTGGGCGGGACCGGCTTGTACTGGATCTAAGCTGTCGGAAACGCGGTGAAAAATATTTCGTGGTCACTGACCGTTGGCAGAATTTCACGAATCTGGAGGTAGCCGAAGAAACTTTGCAAACATTTTCATCCTATTGTGCCGAATTCCTGATCCATGCAGTGGATGTGGAAGGACTGTGCCGAGGGATCGACAAGGAGTTGGTGGAAAAGCTTGGCAGGTGGTCGCCTCTACCCACCACTTACGCCGGCGGCGCGAATTCCCTCGCCGATCTTGCTGCGGTCACCCAACTGGGCGGGGGCAAAATTGATCTGACGATTGGCTCCGCTTTGGACATCTTCGGCGGTCAAGGCGTGACATATGCGGAATGCGTCAACTTCAATCGCCCGGGTAAATCATCACTCGGTGCCCGATAGCAAACCCCGTCATGGTGCCAACCAAGCCCACGCGCACCACAACACAGGTGCTTGGCCGTGCAAATCTCCGGACATGCGTGGGCGATCCAGGTAAAACTGCTTATCCCGGCTCTGGTTGGTTCCCACGCAAATGTCCTGAAGATTGCCGGATGCATCAATTTTGCCACATAGCGCCAGCCAACCACGCCGCGCGCACCCGTCGTATTCCGCCGCGTCGAGCCAGCCTTGTTTCACCCCCACAATCATGGCATAGGTGAACATGGCAGTGCCGGAAGTTTCCTCCCATGCCGTCGGCTCATCCAAAAGCTGCCGCCACAGACCAGAGGGGGACTGGACCGACTTGAGTCCAGCCATCATTTTCCGGTATCCCGACATAAGCCGCGCATATTTTTCATGGGTGGGAGGCAGCGATTGCAAAACTTCCGCCAGCGCGGCGGCGACCCAGCCATTACCACGCGCCCAGAAAAATGGCGCTTCCGGCCCGTGATGGAACAGCCCGTTGGGCTCTTGCAGCCGGTCCAGATAAGCCGCGAGTTGCCTGGCCACCTGATCAGCATATTTCGCCTGCCGGGTTGCACGGTAGGCTTGAATTTGCAAACTGCCAATCATCCAGGCATCATCCACCCACCACCGTGTCTCGCGAGTAAGCCCATTGGTAAGCGGTTGCTCCCATTGCGCATCCGCCAAATGTAGTCCCAGCTTGAGAAAATTCTTGTCGCCATTGAGCAGATAAATTTCCAGCGGCACACCGCCAAAAACACTCAAGTCTACATGCCCTCCCGGGGGTATCAGATTTTTATGCTCCGGCAGCAGCACCGGGGCAAACCGGGCCATTAGTTTTTGATTTAACTCCTTGTCCTGCACGGCGCTGACGAAGCGCAGCGCGCCGAAACCGGCGCAGACCTCCGGATAAACGATGAAGCCGGTTTTATTAGTGCGGTAGTTGCGGGCCAGATAATTTTCCACGACCTGTCGCCCCACAGAGACCGGGTTGGCCTGATCCGGCCACAGAGCTGCTTTTTCGGCTGAGGCACAATTAGCAAACCATGATGTCGCCAAAGCAATGATCACCGACTGAAAAACAAGTTTGAGCATAAAAAAATTAAATCAAATCAGAGGTGACAGCGCCATCGCCAATTCCGCTGATGCGATAGAGTCGCGAGGGAAAAATTGAAATCACTTGTCGAGGTTCAAACGTCTGTTAGTTTTGCGGATAAATTTGTTGTTTTCCACATGAAGACCATCACAAAAGTATTCTGGCTGTTTGGCCGCTCCGGTGCCGGCAAAACCACCCTTGCGCAACACCTGCGCACCGGTTTAACAGACCGCCACCTTCCCGTCGTCTATTTGGATGGCGACGAGGTCCGCTCCAGCTTGTGTTCGGATCTCGGCTTCCGGCCCGAGGCACGGCTGGAGAATCACCGGCGCATTGCCGAAATTGCCCGGCTGCTTTCCAATCAGGGGATCAACGTGGTGGTTTCCACCATGGCACCAGAACATCAGCAGCGGGATTTGGTGGCAAAAATTCTGAGCGACAAACTGGTCTGGTTTTACATCCACGCCTCGCTGGATGTCTGTATCCAGCGCGATCCCAAAGGGCTTTATAAACGGGCCTTGGCCGGCACGGTAAAGGAACTGATCAATTATCCATTTGAAGTCCCACGCCCGCAGGAACGCGAAAATTATATCAATACTGCGGCCCAAGGTGTGGAAGAGTGCTACCGGGAAATCCTGGCAGTTGTCAAAAGCCACCTTACTGATTTCGAAATTTGACCAAGCAGATCGGGGGCCCGCCTACAATCCAACTGTTGAGTCAATTCGCTTTTTCTAAACCCGGTTTGGAAATTTCCAAACGGATCCGATTACAAAACACCACCCAGATTTCCATGAGCAGAAAGCGGGTAATACTGTTCCAGGTGAAAACCATCCAGGATTTGTAATCAATATCGCCCTGCATTTGAATAACGGGACCGAGCATCGCACAAATCAAGACGAACAGCGTGGCCCAGCGTATGCCTACGATTAACGCCACTGCCGAGCAAGGCAGAAGGTAGAAGAGCAAGAACATGATATGAGGGTTGGCATGGATATGCGCCCAACCAATCAGGCTGATCGCTGACGTGGCTACCACCAAAGTGGGATAATGTTCCTGCAACTCGCTCATCCAAGACGTTTTCTTGGGATGCGCATCCACCGGCGCATTGGTCACCCAGAATTTAAACTGGCGATAGACTCGCAGCCATGGCAGCGGAATGAATTCAAAGGCTGCGCGCACGCACGAATCATAAAAGCAAAGCAGGCGGCCGGCTTTTTGATGATAGAAGAATTCGACCGCGCCGGGTTCGGGTTTCGTGTCAGTATCAGTGCGGGCCAGCCATCGCTCCTGCAGACGTTCCCAACGATGGGAAAAACGCGCGAGTTTACTCCGGGTGGCAGGCGAGACGAGTTCTTTGTGGTATTTCTGGCGTTCAATAACACCCCGGCGTAGATGTGCGTGATGCGGCGCACGGTAGACCGATGATAGGTCAGCGTTGGTCAATTGCAGCATTTGCGGTGCAAAGGCCACGCCGAGAAACTCGCATAATTTTCGACAGACAGGTTCGGGTTGGTCCACCAGTTGAGCGTAATTCACATGGAAAATCCTGGCACCTTTTTGCGCAAGTCGTTCGCCCTGAACGACGGTCTGTTCCTGAAAATAAATGAGTCGGCTCAACATCCCGCGCCGGCCAAAGAAACGGGAAGTCTGGCCCGCTTTCAGCACACTCCGGTAGGTTTCTGTCGGGTCGCGCCAAACCAGCACGAACGTGGCCTTGGGATAATGGGTAAACAACTGTTCGAGCCGGGCGCAGTAGAACGGTGATTTTTCACCACTGACAGAGGCTCCTTTCATTTGCCCGAACACGCGATACAAATCCGAGGGATGGTCGATTCTTTCCGAAACTTTTGGCGTGGGGCCATCCATCAGGTTGTGGCGGGACAAGGACTGGTTATAAAACTCCATTCGCTCCAGCCAATTGTGCCTGAAACGAAAATTGAGCAGGCTTTTCGGGAAATTCCAAATATCGCACTCATACATGAGCGCCACCTGCGGATTTTGATTCAGAATGGTGCAGAGCAGCGAAGTGCCCGAGCGGAAGACACCCACCACAAAGACTGGTTCCGCATTACGCATTTTTATACCGACTTAAGAAACCTCATAAATCTCTCTTTGTCAATGGTTTAGCAAGGTTTTGCCTGGGCCAAAGCATCTAAATTTCCTTCGGTTTGACTTCCCAGCCATGTCAGCAAATACGCTTGATCCCAATTGGCGTTGAGCCTTTTCCCGCGGATGCCTCGTTTTTTAGTCTGGTCGCGTGGCAACAGGTTCAGCGCCAGTTGCCGCAAGGTGGCCAGGTTTTCTGCGGCGTAGTCTTCCGGCGCGCAACTCTGGTCTTCGCGGAAACAAAATTCCAGCACCCAGTTGAGTTTATTTTCCATGCCCCAGTGTCCCCGTACCGCGCGGGCAAAAGTTAGCCGCAAAACTGGTGCAGCAACGGGCGGGACTTCAAGTCGTCAAGGAACCTCCGGTGGTGGGGAACTGATAGACAAACTTGGCGATAAAGGCGTGCGCCAGTCAAATGCGCCCACAAGGCGTACACTCGTTGCCGCACCATTCGTATGGGCGGGTAAAGCGCCCCAGATCGGTGAGCGAAATGACTTCGCAAAATTGGTGATCCAAGGCGCTCAACAGGCCCAGTTCAGCCGTGAGCATGGGGAAAATCGTCGTGAGGTCAGCCAGGAAAGCTATGGTACCGCGCATGTGTTCTCGTTCAATTAAACCAACAATAATCCCCAATAATCCGGGGTTTCGAAAAAGCCCCTCTATATGACGGTTGGCCACTGCGCCGATGAATCGATAATTTACTCGAGGCATGATCAAACTGTTTTGGTAATACATCGGTCATTGACCATTACCCGAAGCGTCAATGGAAATTTAAAGCCTTCCTTAGTATATTTGTCCGCTTGACATGGCCCGGCTTTGCAGCGGAAATAAAGCATGATTACCCGCCGTGATTTGTGTGTTGCTGTCGTGGCCACCGCGTCTGCCGTCGCCGCGATGGCGTTGGCCGAGACAGTCGGCAAGCCGCTGATGCACTCCTCCATTTTTAATTGGGCCACGCTTAAAGTCACGCCTACGAAACAAGGCGAGCGCCGCGCGGTTTTCGATTCGCCCACGCCCACTCTGGCCGATTTTGAATGCCACATTACCACCCTCAATCCGGGCGAATCTCCCCACCCGCCGCACCGCCATGCGGACGAGGAATTAATGATCATCCGGGAAGGCACTGTGGAGGCCTTGCAAGGCGACCGAACCAATCTAGTGACGACCGGCGGTATTATTTTCGAGGCATCCAACGAGTTGCATGGCTTACGTAATATGGGCACAAATCGTGCAACCTATTTTGTTTTCAAATTCTCGCCGCATGATCTCGTCAAATGAGTTTTTTGAGGGCCGTCCCAAAAGTGCCGGGTTTCTATCGTTGACGGAGGGGTAACCGTGGCATGGTAATGGTCAGTGCCTGTTCAAGATACCGTTCGTAATTTATCGGAGGACCAACGGGAAATCATGGTTAAAATGGAATTCCAAAAAGCCCGGCACCGCCAAAAGCTGTTGGATCAGGCACGCGGCGGCTGGCGGTCTTGCTATTTCCAGCTCTTCTTCCTTGGCCTCTTTGTGGCAATGGGCATGCTTTACGCCTTCAATGCTTTCCACTGTCAGGTCAGTCCGGCCATTGTTTTATTGCCTATGGTCACTGTTCTGGACTTCATGTTGAATGCCCAAGCTGCCCAGGATCATCGCTATCTGGATGCCCTGATGGAACTGATGGATGTCGACCGCCCTGCGGGAGATCACTAAATTTTCCGTTTGCCTGATTTTTCAGGTGCTGCCTTGCGCGATGCAGGTCGGCCCTATGGGTAATTCTGTTAATTAATTCCGGAGCTTGATAACATGAGCCCGTGAGTGATTTGACCATTGCACTATTGGGCGCTTTACTGGCCACCAACCAACCACTAGCTGTCAGCAATCTGGTGGCAGAACACACCAGCCTGGCTCTCCCCATTGTGAATGTCAATGACCCGGTCGAAACCCAATTACACGAGTTGATGGCTGCCGATGACGCCGCGCTAACGGAGGTCAATACTTGGATCCGCACCAATCAGATTCCCCGCACGGACACCAACGGCACCGCCTTATTTAACCGGCAAATCCTGAATCGCTTTGACGTGGTGAAACAGGGGTACCAGAATTTCCTGCGCAATCATCCCGACAGCGCGCGCGGGTATCTGGCTTACGGCAGCTTTCTGGGCGATATCGGCGAGGAAGATGCCGCCCGGGTGCAATATGAAAATTCCAAGCAGCTCGATCCCAAGAACCCCGCAGTCTGGAATCAGCTCGCCAATTATTTCGGCGAACATGGGGAGCTGACCAATGCTTTTACGCATTACACGGAAGCCATCCGGCTGGACCCAGCGGAGCCGGTTTATTACCGGAATTTTGCCACCACGGTGTACCTATACCGCAAAGATGCGAGGGAGTTTTACCAACTCACGGAGCCAGAGGTGTTCGACAAGGCTCTGGGCCTGTATCAGCAGGCCATGAAGCTTGCCCCCGCCGACTTTGTCCTCGCCACCGACTTTGCGGAAAGCTACTACGGCATTCACCCGCTGCGCACCAACGATGCACTGATGGCCTGGACGAATACCTTGGTGATTGCCTCCACCGATGCCGAGCGCCAAGGTGTGGAGTTGCACCTCGCCCGTGTGAAAATTTCGGCGGGCAACTTCATCGAGGCGAGTAATCATCTCGCGGGCGTCACCAATACGGCTTATGCGGAACTGAAGCGCCGCCTGGTTCGAAGCCTGACTGAGCATCAGAACCCTGGCTCCAATGCTGTACCTGCGCTGCTGGCCCCCAAAAGCTAGCAGATTGGGCAACTTCAGACTTTTTGGTTTGGCGGGTTTATGCTGGAATAGCGGTGGTATGAGTTTTTACGACCAATTGAAATTTGATGCGCAGGGCCTGATACCCGCGATCATTCAGGAGCAGAAAACCGGCCGCGTGGTGATGATGGCGTGGATGAACCGGGCTTCGCTGGAAAGCACCATCAAGACTGGTAAAACGCACTTCTGGAGCCGCTCGCGCCAGAAATTCTGGATGAAGGGAGAGGAAAGCGGAAACACCCAGTCCGTCCGGGACATCGCCTTTGATTGCGACGGTGACTGTCTGCTCATTCAGGTGGAACAAAACGGCCCCGCTTGCCACGAAGGCTACCAATCCTGTTTCTTCCGTTCCATCGAAGGCCAAGGCGAGACGTTTAAGACGACCGAACTCCGGCTCAAAACGCCTGAAGAGCTTTACGGAAAGAAAAAGTGATTTACCCTGCCGCCAATCAGCCGTCCGGAGGTTGGGGCGCGAAGGCAGGTCACCTTGCGCGGGTGTGGGCTTCGGGCTTTCGTTTTCTGCGGGCTTAGGCTAATAGTAGCGCATGTATTCGCCCAACCTTGATGAATTTCAGAAACTCGCGATGCAGGGAAATTTGATTCCCGTCGCGCGGCGCATTCTGGCTGATCTGGAAACCCCGCTCTCGGCCTATCGTAAAATTCGTGGCCAGGGCGAATCTTTCCTTTTTGAATCGGTGGAAGGTGGCGAGCATGTGGGGCGCTACTCCTTCGTCGGTTGCAACCCGCGCGCCATCATTCGTCAGGACGACCGGCATGTGCAGGTTTTCGAGAATGGTCGTGTCACGCAAAGTTTCGTCATCGGCCAGGATGTAAAAGACGGGCTTGAGGTGGTCGAGCGCGTGATGAAACAATTTCGGGCGGTGGCGACGCCCGGTTTGCCTCGCTTTACCGGCGGGGCCATTGGCTTCATCGGCTATGAATTTATTCATGATGTGGAGCCGGTCGTGCCTCGTCCGCCGCAGGATGAACTTCAGACCCCGGTCATGTATTTCCTCATCGCCGATCAATTGCTCTCGTTTGATCGCGCGCAGCAGACCATTACGATTCTCGTCAATGCTGTCTTGGATGAAGCGACGAGCGCCGGGGAAGCTTACGAAAATGCCACCAGCGAAATTGACCGCATCATCTCGTTGCTCGAGCAACCCAGCGAGCACCAGCCGGTGACGTTACCGGATGCGGTCGCCCCGCTGCCTTTCACGTCGAACCTGTCGCCGGAAAAATTTCATGCGAACGTTCTGTCAGCCAAGAAATTCATTACCTCGGGCGACATTATCCAGGTTGTCGGGTCGCAGCGGTTTTCTGCGCCGGTCACCGCTTCCCCGCTGGATATCTATCGCGCCACGCGATCCACCAATCCGTCGCCTTACATGTTTTTGCTGGAGTTGGAGGGCTTTTCCCTCGTTGGCGCTTCTCCGGAACTGCACGTCCGTTGCGAGGATGGCAACATTGAAATCCGTCCCATCGCTGGCACCCGGAAACGCGGTCAGACAGAAGTCGAAGATGCCGCGCTGGAAAAGGAATTGCTAGCGGACCCCAAGGAGCGCGCTGAACACGTCATGCTGGTGGACCTGGCCCGCAATGACATCGGCCGCGTCTGCGATTTTGGCAGCGTACAAGTAAAGGATCTGATGGTCATCGAACGTTACAGCCACGTCATGCATATCGTCTCACAGGTGGAAGGGAAATTGTCAGCAAACAAATCTGTTTACGACCTCATGCGTGCGACTTTTCCCGCCGGCACTTTGAGCGGGGCGCCCAAAATCCGCGCCATGCAGATTATTGCCGAACTGGAGCAGACCGCGCGCGGACCTTACGGCGGCTGCGTGGGGTATTTTTCTTTTAATGGCAATCTGGATTGCTGCATTACCATTCGCACTGCGCTCATCAAGGATGGCAAAGCTTACGTCCAAGCTGGCGGTGGGTGGGTAAATGATTCCACCCCAGAAGCGGAGTTTCAGGAAACGGTTAACAAGTCCATGTCCATGCGCAAGGCAATAGCACTGGCGGAAAATTTTGCGCAACGCTAGCTGCGTGGATTCATGGGCAATGCGTGAATGTGAAGGTAATGTTCAGTCTCTGGTCAGCGTCCATGTTGTTGCATCCGAGGTTTATGCTCCTTGCTTTCATCCCCGCTGCGAGAATCGCGGTTGTGTAATCTCTTCGCGCACACCGCTGGATTTCCACTTTTATTTTCGAGGGCATGGTGTAGCTTTCTAGTCGCGACATGATTCTGGTGTTAGACAATTACGATTCGTTTACCTATAATCTCGTCCAGTACCTGGGCGAGTTGGGTGCCGCTTTGGAGGTGCATCGCAATGATGAAATCACTCTCCCTCAGATTAGTGCGTTGCAGCCAGAACGGATTCTAATTTCTCCCGGCCCCTGTTCTCCGCGAGAAGCGGGATTGTCCAATGACGTTATCCGCACCTTTGCCAGCGAAGGTATTCCCGTGCTTGGCGTTTGTCTGGGCCACCAATGCATCGGTCACACGTTTGGCGCCGAGGTGGTGGTGAACTATCGCATGATGCATGGCAAGGTTTCGCCTATTAAGCACAATGGTCGCGATCTTTTTGCCGGCATGCCCAATCCCTTTTTGGCCACGCGTTATCACAGCCTGGTTATCAAGCGGGATACCTTGCCAGCCTGTCTAGAAATTACCGCCGAGACCCCCGAGGGCGAGATCATGGGAGTCAAGCACAAGACCTTGCCCATCTGGGGTGTGCAGTTCCATCCCGAAAGCATTCTTACCGAAAGCGGGCGGACGATTTTAAAAAACTTTTTGGCCCTGAAATAATACACCTCATGGACATATTTTTGCTTAAATCCAAAATCCACCGCGCCACCGTCACCGGCGGCGACGTGAATTATGAAGGCAGCCTCACTATATCTGGCGATCTGATGGATAAGTGTGGTTTGCAAGACTACGAAAAAATTCTATGTGGCAACATGGCCAATGGCAACCGCTGGGAAACCTACGCCATTCGCGGTAAAAAAGGTGCCGGTGAAATCATCATGAATGGGGCCGTCGCCCATCTAGGTAAAAAGGGGGACCGCCTCACCATCATGAGCTATGCTTCCGTCAACGCCAAAAAAGCAAAAAAATGGAAACCGAGAGTCATCGTGCTTGGCCCTGGTAATAAAATTGAAAATAGTCGCGGCATTTAATTTTGCGCAGGCGAAAAAGCATTACAGCAGCCAATCGGCAACCGAAATAGTGACGTTGCATGTCGGACCTACCGGCTGATTTCTCACAAGATCAGAGGTAAAGCATCCGCTAAAACTCTCAATCCGGATCAATCGTCTTTATCCACCACATTCGGATCCAAGCGGAGCCTCAGCGCAGCCAATCCCTTGCCGTGCGCTCCCATATAACCAACGGGAAAGGGTTCATCCCCACGGACGGTGGACCAGACCCAGCGGCTAAAGAGTTCGGCTTCCTTGTCAATTTGGTCAGCAGAGGAAAAATCCAGCTTCTCGGTCATCGGGGCGAGCCGTGCTTGTGTCCTCGAGGCGGCCTTTGCGGGATCGGGGTTTAATTCATCGATCGGTACGGAAGCGGGGCAACAGGCATAGGGCGTCAGATCGGGGCCATCCTGAAAACATTCCGTCATGACCGGAGCCATGGCCACCAACTGATTCATCGGTGGTACGCCGAAGATACGGCAGATGGTGTGCAGAACGGAGTCCTGGTTATAAAACCTGCTGATGACGGTGCCGCCATGCTTTACATAGGGACCGGCCAGCAGGCAAAACGAGCGATGCCCATCCACATGGTCGTTGCCGGTTTGGGGATCGTCTTCGTTCACAAATATCGCCATGTCTTTCCAAAATGGACTTTTGGAAAGCGCTTCGATGACTCGTCCGGTGGCAAGATCGTTATCAGCCACATAGGCCCGGGGCGTGGGGGAACCTTTGGCCCCATGCTGAGTGTGGTCATTGGGCAGGTAGAGAATAACAAATTCCGGCATCTCCCCGGCCTGGGTGAACTCGGTGAGCGCGGTGAGAAATACATCGGCCCGAAACTGGTCGGGAATTTCCATATCCCATCCAGGAAAGCGCAAATCGCTGTAGCGACGCAACGTTTCGATTTTGCAATCGGAGGTAAACTGGATCTGGCCGTTCTGGTCTTTCCACGCCTGATAGTTTTGGGTCCATTTGATTTTCCGATCCACGGTTGGATGGTTTAATTCGCCGAAGTTTCGGAAAGAAACGCCGTGGCGCAGCAGATGATCCCAGATGAAGCCGCAGCCTGCGTAACAGAGCGGATCCTCGCCAAAACCATAGGTGATATGTTTATTACTCCAATCCTTTTCGCGAATGGGAGAGGTTAATCCCTGAACCGACCACTGATGGCCATCACACGACAATACGCCGTTGCAATAGTAGTTATCCAGCAGGACAAACTTGTCAGCCAAGGCATGGGTGTTAGGGGTTGTGGCGCGGGGAAATTCGCAAAACCGAGGTTCGCAGTTTCCGCGCCCGATATCGCCGAACACCTGGTCAAATTTTTTGTTTTCCTTGATGATATAAACCACGTGCTTGATCAGTGATGGTTCTCCGGGGTTGTCCGGCACCGGTTTGGGCGAAGCTCCTGACTCGGCTCGGGTCTGGGCACGCAGAATTTCGGTGAGGTGAAACCCATCAATGGCCACCTTGGTCAATTGAGCCAATTGCCCGGCGGTTGCGGGCAGAGGGACTTTCTGCAAATTGCCGTAGTATCCCAGCACGTTGCCGATGAACAGATCGTGGTTACCTACAACCAAAGCCCCCGGAAAGCCGCCTGCCGGAATGAATGCATAGGGCGGATCGGTCGGTTTGTCCGGGTTGAGGAGCGCGATGGCATTGTTGCCCGCATTGGCGGCAAACAGGATTTTCCCGTCGCCGCTGAGCGCCAACCCGGTGGTTAAACTGCCGTAAGGAAGATCTGACCGAGGTTTGGTGTCATATTGGGCGATGAGTTTGCGCCGGGCAACATTAATGGCGGCAATGCCATCGCCGCTGGCATCCACCCCATAAAGCCGCTTACCATCTGGCGCAAGCGCCAGGCCTTCGGGATGAATACCGGTTATGATTTCGGCCACGACTTTTTTACGTGGCAAATCAATGACAGAAACGGTGCCGCGTAAGGCGACAGAGCGGGCATCCACTGCCACCGGGGTTCCGGCTGAAATTTCTGTCCGGTCGCCCTTACGCACACGCCTCCCGCCAAAGTTGCTGACGAAGACCGTCCGACCATCAGAGCTGATTACAATGCCATACGGGCAGACACCGACCGGGATATTCGCGATGACTTTACTGGCAGCCAGATCCACCACGGCTACCTGATTCGCCAAAGCGAGAGCCACCACCGCGTATTTTGCGTCCGGAGTCAGGGCGATGCCCAGTGGATTGGGATCGCCCTGTTTATCCACCGTGAGATCCACGCTAGGGCCGAACTTCAGTGTGCCGGTTGCGTCCAATGAGCCCGAATAAAGGTGCTTATTTTTACCGGTAAAATAAATCGTAGCCCCATCCGGACTGATGGCCAAGCCATGCATTGATCCACCTTCCGCCTCCTCGGGAAAGGGGTATTCTTTGATAACCCGGAATGCGTCGGTATCTACAATCGCAAGGGTGCTGCTGGTCTTAGCCACTAAAAATTTGCCACCCCGGGCAAGGGCCACACTCATGACCCGCCCTTTGATCCGCAGGGACACGCCAGCCGGATTGAGGAGGTGTCCGGTCTGGGCGAGATTGGATTCATGATTCCAAGCCTGCCTCAGCGTCCAGTCTGCTGCCGCTGGTTCTCTTGGATTATCTCTGGGATGAACATTTTTCTCCTCGATCATTTTTGCGCTCTCGACTGGCGCAATCACTGGTGGTTGCTGGCCCGTCATGCAGAGACAAAAGGACATCCAGAGGCAAAATACAATGCTCGGACCTAACTTGTGCGTGCGCCGGGCAATGGAATTACGGTTCATTGGTTTTATGCTGGTTTTCGAATCATGGGTGGAGCTGAAGCAGTATCCAACTCCGCCAGATTTGATGTCATGCCATCGAAGCCTTTCAACCTGGCCGGCGCAAGTTTTAATTTGCCTGCTGGCCGGAGAGGCGTCGGTTTGCGAGTCAACTCCGGAAAACTCCTGGCTGCGTGGGGGTATACTATCGTTCGGGGCCATGCATGCCCGCCCCCATCTACCCACCAACTCATTATCACGCCGGCCGCTTTTCTCTCGTCGGAAGCGTTTTTCTGGGCCTGAGCCCATCTGGATGGGTGCCCTTTTTATCGCTAAACTTACTTTGCGGTCGGCGGGAAATGGTGTAAAAGTGATGCCCATGACCACCAATAAAGCAAACTCAAAAAGTACCAAACCAATCCACCGATTCCCCGTAAATCGCCGCTCGTTTCTCAAAAGTCTTCTGGCTGTGGGAGCAACCACAACGTTTCCACCGCAGCTGATGTTTGCGGCCGCCGGCAAAGCCAATCCAGGCGAGCGAGTAAATCTGGCATGCATCGGCATCGGCAACCGGGCGGCGGAAGACATTCAGGCGTTCGAAGCCACTCGCATGGTCAACATCGTTGCCCTGTGTGACGTGGACATGGGTGCACCCTATACGCTTAAGACGCTGAAAAAATATCCCAATATTCCGCGCTTTCAAAACGCGGAAAAAATGTTTGATCAGTTGGGCTCGCAGATTGATGCGGTGCTGGTGGCGGTTCCCGACTTCGCACATTTTCCCAACGCCATGCTGGCGATGAAACACGGCAAACCGGTTTATCTCGAGAAACCGATGGCTCACACTTTTCAAGAAGTCGAGTTGCTGATGACGGCTGAGAAAAAATATGGGGTTGCAGCCCAAATGGGAAATCAGGGACATTCTGAGGCAAATTATTTTCAATTCCAGGCTTGGACAAATGCCGGCATTATTAAAAATGTCACGCGGATTTCCGCCTTTATGAATGGCAAACGCCGCTGGCATGGCATGAAAGTGGATGGTTTTCTAGCCGGCCAACCGGTTCCGGAAACACTGGATTGGGATCGCTGGCTGGCGACCGCTCCGTCACACGACTATAACGCGGGCTATCTTAATGGAGATTGGCGCTCCTGGTTTGAGTTCGGGAATGGTGCGCTGGGCGACTGGGGGGCTCATATCATCGACACAGCCCACGAATTTCTGGAACTGGGCTTACCCGTGGAAGTAAATGCGGAAAAGCTGGATGGCTATAGTCCGCTTATTTTTCCGCAGGCGTCCACCCTGTCTTTCCAGTTTCCGGCACGCGGCAACAAGCCGCCGCTGGCGCTAACCTGGTATGATGGACAGGAAAACCTTCCGCCCCTGCCCAACGAATTTGGCGACGCCGTAGTGGATCCCAATATTCCGCCGCCCTCCAACGGCGCAATTGACGCCAAGAAAAAACCGATCGGGAAAGTCATCTATGGGGAAGGATTGACCTTCAAAGGCGGCAGTCACGGGGCGACGCTCCAAATCATTCCCGCGTCCAAAGCCAAGGAACTGGCCTCAAGTTTGCCACAAGTGCCCAAGAGTCCATCGAATCACTATCGGAATTTTTTGAATGCCGTTAAGGGACAGGAAAAATGCCGCTCTTCCTTTGCTGTCGCTGGACCACTATGTCAGACCATGGCTCTGGGTATTATTGCGCAGCGCCTGAATGCCCGTCTGGTGTTCGATCCTGTTGCGAAACAGATCACCAACCATGCACTGGCAAATCAATTGCTCGTAGGTCCGCCCCCGCGCAAAGGTTGGGAGCAGTTTTACCAACTGTAAATGACCCCCGGCTTGCGGATAGGCTGACCTGCTGTAGGCTTGCGGAGCAATCGTCCTTGGGCTCAATTCCCATGTAATCACATTGGGGCAGACCAGCCGGTTTGCCCCAATTTTATCGGATGCTCGCGGACGAGCACGATGAAGAGTTGGTAGCACCGGCTGGAATGAGCGAGTGAACCAAAGGCTGGAGGCGTCTTTGCGCACCGTTCTTTTCACCGGGAGATACGGCAGAAATATGTATTCAGCTTGAATGTTTCGTCCGCCGCGCTAGTTTGCCGGCAATGATGTTCAAGCAAACTCTATTTGTATTGGTGATGGCGACGCCTATGGTCGGCTGTCACTCCGTGAAAACCCCGCCTGCTGAAGCGCCGGATAAACTCCGGGAATTTCAAGCCCGCGCCACCCGATTTCATTCGGTCGTCTCGGTGCCGGTGTTTGAAACCTCGGTGGAGCAAATCGCTGCCACCGTGCGGCAAACCATAGCCGATGGCAATATTGCGCTCGACCGTATCGGCCGGCTCACGCCAGCTGAGGTTACCTTTTCAAATACCTTTGTCGCGTTGGACGATCTGAACTTCCGGCTCAGTGGAGTGGCTGACCGGTTTGGCCTGATTCAACAGACCAGCCTCAGCGCGGCGATACGCGATGCGGCCACGGATGCCAGCAAGAAACTTTCCGAGTGGGCGGTCAGCATTGATTATCGCGAGGATGTTTATACCGCCCTCAAGGCTTTCGCCGCCACGCACCCGCAGTTTGGCGGCGAGGATCGCAAATTGTTCCAAGAAACACTCCGGGATTATCGTCGGGCTGGTTTGGCTCTGCCCAAAGCGCAGCGGGACGCGGTGGAACAGCTCCGCAAAGAATTGACTGGGCTAGAAACCGATTACGACAACAATGTGACCAAGGCAGAAAAAACTGTCAGATTCACCCGGAAACAGCTTGCCGGAGTGCCGGAGGACTTTTTAGCCCAGATAAAAAGTGGCGACGAATATCAGGTCAAGGCCAACATCACCTGGCACTACCTCACCCTGATGGATAATTGCTCAGTTGAAGAGACGCGCAAGCAGTTTTTGTTGGAACACGATAATCTGGCCCGCGAGACCAATCTGCCATTGCTGCAAACCATTCTCACTAAACGCGATGCCCTTGCCAAAAAGCTGGGCTACCCAAGCTATGCGGATTTTGTCATCGAACCCAAGATGGCGAAAAACGGCGCGACGGCCACCCGGTTTCTGGAAGATTTGCAGGCAGGCTTGCAGCCCAAGTTTGCAGAGGAACTGGAGCAGTTCCGGCAGCTAAAGGTAAAAGAAACCGGCGATACCGGGGCCCGGCTTTATGTCTGGGATTGGCGCTATTTTTCCAATCAATTGAAAAAGGAAAAATACCATGTGGATGCTGAGCAATTACGTGTTTATTTTCCCTACCAGCGCGTGCTGGAAGGGATGTTCGCCATTTATCAGCGCATCTTTGGCCTCAAATTTGAGCGCCTGGATCCGCCCTATAAATGGGTCAGCGATTTGCAACTCTATGCCGTCAGTGATGCCCTAACTGGCGAGCCCATGGGGCTGTTTTATCTCGATATGTTCCCGCGAGCAGGAAAATACAATCATTTCGCCATGTTCCCGCTTATTGAAGGCAAGCGGTTTGCCGACGGCACCTATCAGCGGCCGGTCATGTCCATGATTTGCAATTTTCCGGCGCCAACCAAGGATCACCCCTCCCTCATGTCCCATGACGATGTAGAAACGATCTTTCATGAATTCGGCCATGCCATGCATGGGGTGCTTACGCGGGCCAAATACACGCGTTTCGCCGGAACAAGCGTAGCTCAGGATTTTGTCGAAGCTCCTTCGCAAATGTTAGAGAACTGGGCTTGGGATAAATCCGTACTCGATACGTTCGCCGCCGACTACCGCAATCCCGCTAAAAAAATCCCGGCGGAAATTCTCACCCAACTCAAAGCCTCCCGCCTCGCCACGGAGGGCACGCGGTACCGCCGGCAGTTGTCCTTTGGCATCATGGATCTGGCTTTGCACACCCAAATCTCCGGTGCCAACGCCGACACCGCTCTTGCGCTTTCGAACCAAAAACTCGGCGAAGTCTTTTTGCCAATGTTGCCGGACACCGCCTTTATTGCTTACTTTGGCCACATCATCGGCTATGGCGGTGGTTATTATGGCTATGCCTGGGCCGATGCCATCGCCGCCGACATGGCCACCGTATTTGAAAAATCCCCGGGCGGTTACTTTGACCAGAACGCCGGAATGAAATTACGCAAGGAGATCTACGAAGTTGGCGATTCCCGGGACGTGAGCGAATCCATCGAAAAATTTCTCGGCCGACCACGCTCACTAGAACCTTTCCTGAAAAGGATCGGGGTAAATTGAGCGATCTACTCTACCCAACCAATCTTGACCAGGCTGGTGAACGACCTTCCCGCAAGCCAGGTTGCCGAAACTGAGGTAAAGCAGTTTTCCGGAAGTTTCGGCATCGGGCACCGCTGCAAATGAAAACACGACTGGCTTCCAGTCTGTAACCCGCTAGAATTCTTCCTCGAATTGCATGAATCTTGCGCCCGAATCTATCGGCCTTATCGCCGGTAGCCGCACTCTGCCGCTGGAATTTGCCCGACTGGCTCGGGCTGCCGGTGTCCGGCGGATTGTCTGCACGGCTGTCGAGGGCGAAACGGATCCTGCTTTGGCCGCGCTGGTGGATGATCTGGTTTGGCTGAAGGTGGGCCAGCTTAACAAAATGATCGGCACCTTCACCAACCGTGGTGTAAAGCAGTGTGTCATGGCGGGACAGGTCGCGCCTAAAAACCTTTTTGACCTTCGTCCGGATCTGCGGGCAATGGGGGTGTTGCTGCGCCTCAAAGAAAAAAATGCACATACCATCTTCGGGGCGATTGCTGACGAACTGAAAAAAGACGGCGTGGAACTCATCGAGGCGACCCCTTGGCTTGCCCCGATGATGCCGAATACCGGATTTGAAATGGGGCCAAAAGCTTCCCCTGCGCAAATGGCTGATGTGGCTTTTGGTTTTAAGATTGCCAAGGAAATTGCCCGGCTGGAAATCGGGCAGATCGTGGTGGTCAAAAATGGCACCGTGCTCGCCGTGGAAGGGTTTGAAGGCACGGACAAATGTCTGGCGCGCGGCGGTGAACTGGCGGGCAAGGACGGAGGTGCCGTGGCGGTCAAAGTTGCCAAGCTCAACCATGATATGCGGTTTGATATTCCTTGCCTGGGGGCAAAAACCTTCGAGACCTGCGCTGCGGCAAATATTTCTGTGCTGGCCATCGAGTCTGGCAAATCGCTGCTGCTGGAGCGCGACGTCTGCGCGGAACTGGCCCGTAAAAACAAAATTTCCGTAACCACTATATCCTGAAACGTTTGCTTAAACTCATCTCCGCTCGCATTTTATGTTAAAATCACACGAACTCCTTGGCTTCATGTCGCCTAAATTGGCCAATGACATTTTGTCCTTCATTTTTGAATCCGATAAGCCGGCATACAAAGCCGCGCTGGCGGCAGTAGCGGATGCCAAGCGCGTGCGCCCCGTCTTCCTCGAGCGACAGCCTCGTGACGCGCGCCACGCCTCCATGTTGTCGGCGCTTACCAAACCGAATCTTGATCCGGCGGCCGCCGCTTTCATTCGGGCGTGGCTCGTCCAAAAACATGCTGCGATGCTGATAGATTTCCTCGATGCGCTCGGTATTCCTCATGAAAAAGGCGTGGTGGAGGATCTGCCCGGCAAGATGGACGACGAGAAACTCAAGTCGGCCATTGAGATCCTCCTCGGCAAATATCCGCATGAAGTAGTAGCCGTCTATTTGAATGCCTTCAACGATATGAATGCCGCCAACTGGCCGAACCTGAAAGCGCTCCTGGAATCAGATGCGCGACTGCAGTTGGGTAATGCTGCCTGAACCCATCGTGGCGACAGAAACCCTTCATTTTGAAAACGCGCGCCTAGCGCAGCAGTTATTCAATCACGAGCCGCGCAATCTGCAGGCGCTGGAAGTGGAACTGGGCGTCAAGGCCACGGCCAGAGAGGATTGGATCAAGTTGGATGGTGCGGCGGAAAGTATTGAACGGGCCAGGCAATTGTTTGCCTCCCTGCAAAACATGCTGCAATCAGGTTCGCCGGTAAAAAATCGCGAGTTTACGCATGCCCTGAATGTGGTGAAACATGAAGGGGCCACGGTGCTGAAAGACCTCGTCAGCGACCGGATAACAACGCATGAACGCAAACCGGGGGTGACCGCCAAAACCATCGGCCAAAAAAAATATCTCGAGGCCATTCGCAAGCATGACATCACTTTTGGCATCGGGCCGGCAGGCACGGGGAAAACCTATCTGGCCGTGGCGATGGCACTGACATCCCTGCGGGAAGGCAAAACCTCGCGGATTATTTTGACGCGCCCGGCAGTCGAGGCCGGCGAAGCCTTGGGATTCCTACCGGGCGACCTTTACGAAAAAATCACTCCCTATCTGCGCCCTCTGCACGACGCGTTGCAAGACATGCTACCCGCCGAAGAAATCGCCAAGCACACCGAACGAGGCACCATTGAAATCGCGCCGCTGGCCTACATGCGCGGCCGCACTCTGAATAACGCGTTTATCATTTTGGACGAGGCGCAAAATTCCACGACCGAACAGATGCTGATGTTTCTCACCCGGTTGGGACATGGGTCTAAAGCAGTCATCACTGGAGACGAAACCCAGATTGATTTGCCGCCCCACAAACATTCCGGGTTGGCAGAGGCGCATCGCGCCCTGCGCCATACCGAAGGCATAGCCATCATGGAGTTTTCCCGGCGTGATGTGGTGCGCCATCCGCTCGTCCAGCGTATCATAGCCGCCTACGAGGAGCATCGCGGCCGGGCCAAAACCGAGGCGGAATGAACCTTGTGATTGTCAATCGCCAGCGAGCGAGGAAAATCAACACCCGCTTTCTCAGACAGATTACCAACGCACTGTTGAACGAATTAAAAATCGCAAAAGTAGAACTCGGTATTACCCTGGTCGGAGCGCAGGAAATGGCGCGGGTGAACTGGCAGTTTCTCGGGCACGAAGGTTCCACAGACGTTATCACGTTTGACCACAGGGAAGAACGGGAAACGGAAGCCGAAAACCAGAAAGCCATCCACGGCGAGCTTTATATTTGTTTGGATGATGCGATGGCGCAAGCCACGCGATTCCGAACGAGCTGGCAGTCGGAAATGGTTCGGTATGTGGTCCATGGGGTCTTGCATTTGCTGGGCTACGACGATCGGGAACCTCAATTAAAGCGTCATATGAAGCGCGCGGAAAACCGCCTGGTGCGGTGGCTGGAGCACAGATTTTCACTCGCACAACTTTCCCGTGCGGTTAAACTGGTCGCGTGAGAAAAACACTTTTTGCACGCTGGCGGGGAAGTTTCTTCACCGGTCTGGCAGTCACGCTGCCGGCGCTACTGACGCTGGCGGCGGTCAAATGGTTGTTTGGCACCATTTCCAGTTTCACTGACACGTTGCTGTTTTTTTTGAAGTATTATCCGGATCCGAAGGTGGTTTATGAAAACGGGCACTCCGGTTTGATGTATTGGTATTGGAGCCTGCTGGCGCTGGGGCTGGCGGCGATTTTGATTTCCGTCGTCGGGCTGCTGGCACGCTACTACATCGGGCGACAATTGATTGCCTGGCTAGATGCCGCGATGATGAATGTGCCGCTTTTAAACAAATTTTACGGCACCATTAAGCAGGTTAACGAGGCTTTTTCGGGTGATAAAAGTTCTTTTAAAACGGTTGTGCTAGTGGAATTTCCCCGGGCTGGCATGTATTCGGTCGGTTTCCTGACCAGCGAACAGCGCACCGAAGTGCAGCAGAAAACCAGTGAAAACGTGGTGAGTGTTTTTATTCCCACGACCCCCAATCCTACTTCCGGTTTTCTCGTGCTGGTGCCGGAGGATAAAATTAAGAAACTGGACATGAGCGTGGCGGATGGGATCAAATACATTGTCAGTCTTGGCTCGATTGCTCCGGAAATTCCGGTGGTTTCAAAACAAGGTTAAACTTTGATGACCGGAGGCTGGCCAGCCAAAAAACGTTTAGATTTCCCGCCATTCTGGGTGCTCCATGATTGAATCGGCTACCGGCATCATCTTGCGCACGCGGCTGCTTACAGAAACCAGCCTGATCATCCATTGGCTCACACCACATTGGGGGCGCATCGCCACGGTGGCCAAAGGGGCGCGCCGGAATAAATCCTTATTCGCCGGCAAAGTGGACTTGTTTTACCGGGCGGATTTTTCCTTCAGCCGCAGCCGGAATTCAGATCTACATCATTTGCGTGAGGTTAAGTTACAAGGAACCCATGGGGCCATTCGTGAAGACCTGGGCAAATTGCAACAGGCTGCCTATGCCGCCGCCCTGGTTGAGTTGACCACGGAGGCGGATACCCCTCTGCCGGAAATTTTTCAGCTAATCGCCGGCTATCTCCAGCATCTCTGCGAGCAGAAAAACTCCCCGCCGCAAAATGTCTTTGCCCTTGAATTAAAAATGCTGCGGGAACTAGGCATGGAGCCGGATCTCGAAGCATTTTCCTTGACGCCGGGTGCGAGAAAAATTGTCCATACCCTGGTTGATGGTGACTGGGCCGATGGTCTGCGTTTGAAATTATCGGATGCGCAGAGTGACGAGGTTGGCTTGTTTTTGCATCGCTTCCTGGTTTTTAACCTGGGTAAATTACCTCGTGGCCGCGCTTCGGCGGTCGCCCAAACAGAATGAATTATTCAAGTTCAAGTGCCATGACTTTGGTCATTTTGAGCGACATTCATTACGCTGGCGAGGCCGAGCGTACCCGGGGCAGCGATTACGAACTGCGGGCCATTTCGCGACCACTGGTTCGGTTGCTGGCAGCTGCCTACCGGCATTTCATCTGGATGCGTGACCCGTTTGCACGCAGTCCGCAATTCGAACGTTTTCTGGCTACCAGTGAATCGGCGGATCATGTTATAGTCAATGGCGATTACACCGCCGATTCTGCATTCATCGGTTTGAGCGATCCGGCGGCCTTTGCAAGCGCCGCCGAATGCTTGGGCAAACTCAAAAACCGGTTTGGCGGCGATGCCTTGCATCTGGTCATTGGGGATCATGAAGTTGGTAAGAAGACTATGTTCAGTGGCGGTGGGGGCATGAAGCTGGCCAGTTGGCAGGCGACGACGGGCCAACTTGGGCTGAAAGCATTTTGGAAATTAACCCTTGGTAACTATTTGCTGCTAGCCGTGGCTTCGCCGTTGCTCGCACTGCCTGCCAACCGTGCGGATGTGCAGCCGGATGAATGGCCCGAATGGGAGCGTCTGCGGGAAGAACACCTCGCAGAGATCCGTCAGGCTTTTGCCTCGGTTGAGCCGCACCAGAAAATTTTACTATTCTGTCACGATCCCACGGCGCTGCCTTTTTTGGCGGCAGAAACCTCCGTTCGTGATCATTTGTCGCAAATCGAGCATACCATTATCGGCCATTTGCACACCCATGTGGTACTCTGGAAAAGCCGGATGCTGGCGGGTATACCGCCGGTCAGATTTTTCGGCCGGTCCGTCTATAAATTCACCGCAGCCCTGCATCAGGCGCGTTGGTGGAAAAAGTTTAAGGTTCGCCTCTGTCCTGCGCTGGCCGGTATTGAATTACTCAATGACGGCGGCTATTTCACCGTTCGACTGGACCCGGTGGCGCGACGCCCGGCGGAGTTTGTTTTCCATCCATTGCACCGTTAGACCGGCCGGCCTTCAGCCACCAATCGCAGCACGGTCTCAACCGCAGCTTCTGTTTTTACGGACTGCAATGCACCATTGCGAGACTTGATTTCCACTTCGCCTTTCGCCAGTGATTTTTCACCAATGCCAATGCGGATAGGAAAGCCCACCAATTCCGAATCCTTGAATTTCACGCCGGGGCGCTCGTCGCGGTCGTCGAGAATCACCTCCACGCCACGCGCGGTCAGTTCGGTATAAAATTTTTCCGCCAGTTGCATCGCCGGACTTTCCGGCGCAACTGTCAGCGGCGTAAGGCAGACCTGATAAGGGGCAACGCTCAGCGGCCAAATCACCCCGTCCTTGTCGTTGCTCTGTTCAATGATGGCCTGCAAAGTGCGAGTGACTCCGATACCATAACAGCCCATCACGCTGGGCTTGCGTGAGCCGTCGGCATCGAGAAATGTGGCATTCAATTTCTCGCTGTATTTCGTGCCCAGCTTAAAGACATGGCCGACTTCGATTGCCCGGCGGATTTTCAGGGGTTTATGGCATTTCCCGCACGGTTCGCCAGCCGAGACGGTCCGCAAATCAAACCATGCGCTCACTTTGATGTCTCGTTCGACGGAAACATTTTTCAAATGAAAGCCATCTTCGTTGGCCCCCGTGGTCATGTCGTTTGCCCCCTGCAATCGGTCGTCGGCAAAAACTTTCACCACCTCGGGAACCTTCACGGCAGCTCCAAGTGATCCGGGTTTGGCTCCGAGCAAAGCCACAATCTCCTCCACCGTTGCTGGTCGCACCGCCACGGCACCAGTGCGGGCCATCAGCTTGGTTTCGTTCAACTGGTCATCGCCGCGAATCAAAATGATAATCGGTTGCGAGTCAGCGACATAAACCAGCGTCTTAATCTGGCGGTTGGCGGGAACTTGATAGGGTGGTTTGCTCAGCGCCTCAATCGTTACGACTCCCGGCGTGGCAAATTTTTCCATGGCTGGCCCCATCTCTCGCGTGGCGGTTTTGGGAATGCCGCTGGTGGCCTTTTCCAGGTTTGCCGCGTAGCCGCAGTCCTCGCAGAAGGCCACGTCATTCTCGCCCGTCTCGGCGGGCACCATGAATTCATGCGAATAATTGCCGCCAATTACGCCAGTGTCAGCTTCAACGGGAAAGGCCTTCAGTCCGCAACGGGCAAAGATGCGGGTATAGGCGTCATACATTTTTTTGTAGCTGGCCATCGCGCCCTCATCCGTGGTGTCGAAAGAATATGCATCTTTCATGATAAATTCCTTTGCGCGCATCAGGCCGAAGCGGGGGCGGATTTCGTCACGAAATTTCAGGCTGATCTGGTAAAAGTTTTTTGGCAGTTGACGGTAGGAATTAATTTCGTTGGCGGCGAGTGTCGTAACGACCTCCTCTGCGGTAGGGCTCAAAAACCATGCCCGACCGGAACTGTCCTTGACCTTAAACAGGACATTGCTGGCGGTTTCTGCCCGCCCGCTCTGCTCCCAGATTTCGGTTGGCTGCAAGGCCGGCATCAAGATCTCCACGGCTCCAGCCCGGTCCATTTCCTCCCGGACAATCTGCTCCACTTTGCGCAGCGTGCGCAGCCCAAGGGGCAGGAACGTATAAACGCCGCCGGCAAGTTTGCGAATAAGCCCTGCCCGCAGCAGCAGTTTGTGCGAGACAATTTCCGCGTCAGCCGGAGCTTCACGGAGCGTAGGAATCAAGGTCTGTGTCCACTTCATGTGACACAAAGTCTAACCACAAAGCAGCGAAAGAATGAAGATTTTTTATTCGCCCTCCCGGGAGTGATCGACGCATTCATATTACCACCCACTGGACCTTCCGCCCACTCTCCTCGCCGCTAGCCACGCGTATTTTTTATGAAAAGTCAATAATGGCGGCTGCATTACTGCTGTTTTGCCCTCGTGGCTTTAAACCCTCGGCTTCGATAACCTTGATGATTTTAGATCATTATTCTGATTCCGTCAGGACTGGGCGTTTTGCCGGTTAGCCAGATCCGGCAGCCGCTCGAATGGCCTCCAGTTCCTCCCAGCGCGTGTATAAATGTGTCACCTGAGCTTTGGCAGTCTCGAGTTCATGCGTGAGTTGGTTCACTTGCGCTGCGTGTTTGCGGAAAAATTCCGGATTGGCAAACAAGCCTTCGATTCGCGCCACCTCCGCTTCGATGGTATGAATCTGGGTTTCCATACCGTCCAGTTCGCGTTGCTCTTTGAAGGATATTTTGCGGGGTTTGGTTTTTGGCGCGGCAGCGTCGCGTCCGGCGGCAGCTGATTTATTCATGGCCATGATGGCAGCACTCTGCCGGGCGGCTGCGGCCTCGGTCTTTTGCTTTTTTTCCAGATAATAGTCGTAGTCGCCAACGCTATGATGGATTTTGCCGTCACCTTCAAACGCGAGAATATCCGTGCAGACACGGTTGAGAAAATAACGGTCATGGCTGACCACGCAGGTCACGCCGGGAAAGGCAATTAGTGCTTCCTCCAGCACCCGCAGAGTTGGGAGGTCGAGGTCGTTGGTTGGTTCGTCGAGAATAAGAAAATTTCCACCGCTTTTCAAAATTCGTGCCAGGAGGAGCCGGCTGCGCTCGCCGCCTGACAGCTTTTTTACTTGCGTCATGATCCGGTCATCGGCAAAGAGAAATCGCTTGAGATAGGAGCGCACGGATAGCTTCGCCTCGCCCCATTGAACGAATTCCGTGCCGTCTGCCACTTCGTCGAGCACGGTGCGTTCCTCATTCAATTGCAGCCGGCCTTGGTCAACATAATTGAATTTTGTGAGTTGGCCGATTTTAACCGTGCCATTCGTTGGGGCGAGTTGCCCGATCAGAATGCGTAACAAGGTGGATTTGCCAAGCCCGTTCCGGCCGCAGACGCCAACGCGTTTGCCGTTTTCAAAGGTAAAATGAAAGTCGGAGAATAATTTCTTGCCGGCGATTTCCATGGCAAGGTTGGCCACTTCGACCGTGCGGTTGCCGAGTTGGGGCGGCGGCGGAATGACGAGTTCCACATCTTCTTCAATGACCGGTCCGTCCTTGGCCGCCTCGTCGTAGTAACGCTCAAAACGATCCTTCTGCTTGCTGCGCTGCGCTCTCGGGCCCTGCCGTACCCAGGCGAGCTCCTTTTTCAAGAACATTTGGCGCTTGTGCTCGATGACGGCATCGGCTTCCTGCCGTTCAGCCTTGTCGAGCAGGTAGTCGGTATAATTGCCGGCGTGGGAAAAAAACTTCCCATCACACAATTCCAAGATACTGGTGGCAACCCGATCAAGGAAATAACGGTCATGCGTGACGACCAGAAATGTTCCGCCAAAAGTTTCCAGAAATTCTGCCACCCATTCGATGGATTCCGGATCGAGATGATTCGTCGGTTCGTCGAGCATCAAGAAATCCGGGCGAGAAACAATCGTGCGGCACATGGCCACACGGCGCTTTTCGCCGCCGGATAGCGTTTCGATCCGCCGGTCGCCGTCGGGACAATTCAAATGGGCCATCGCCACCTCGATCCGGCGATCCACCGTCCAGCCTTCCAAGGTGGCGATGCGATGCTCCAGTTCTTCATGGCGCTTGGAGTCGTGCGGCAGGGATTCAAACTCCGTGATTAGCTTGAGCACATGTTGTGCGCCGGCACGGATGTTTTCGTAAACATTTTTCGTCTCCTCAAGCATGAAGTCTTGCGGCAGGTAACTCGCAACGAGATCGCGTTGACGGGATACTTCACCGCCATCGGGCATTTGCAGACCGGCGAGTAGCTTTAGAAAGGTCGTTTTGCCGCAGCCATTGCGGCCAACCAGACCAATGCGGTCGCCCTCTTGAATTCCCAGCGTAGCCATGTTCAAAATGGCGCGCTCATTATAGCGCACCGTGACTTCAGAGGCGGAGATGATGGTGGACATTTTTAAATTTGACGGAATATTGGCGCGGGGTCGCACCCGCCGGAAGCAGATGAGGTATGGAGCAGTGTGGATTTAAAGCCGTGGTTTGGACAACCACCACATCACTGCCGCAAAAAGGCCGCCAAAAACCAACGAAACTACGACTGCCCATCGCAGAAAAACACGCTGTTTTAAACGGAAATTCTGTCCACCCTGACCGGGTAGCAGGTAAAACCGTTCAGGCGGTTTGTCGTTTTTTCGGAAGAACACGCCCGAATTTTAACAGGTTCTGTTCCACAACTCAAGTCATGGGCTTGCCCCGGCAAAAACTTTCGTTACCGTGAGTGTATGAATCTTGAAGATCATGTCGGGGACATCATTCGCAAGGCCCGGGCAATGGCAGGTAAATCTGTAGCGGCGACTGCCGATGCTGCAGGCATTACCCAAAACGAACTGGCTCTCCTTGAATCATCCGGCATAATTCCTAAAGACTTCCATATTATTAATCTGGCGATAATGCTCGGGCTATCCCCGCAAAAACTAGCCGGAGTGGCTGGCGGGTGGCAGCCGTCGGCGGTAGATCTTCGACGTTGGGGCGGGCTTCGCATTTTTACCACCCGCGACACCAATCTTAGTGTAAATTGCTTTCTTGTCTGGGATCCAGCCTCGAGCGGAGCTGCCTTGTTCGATACCGGTCTCGATGGGAGCCCCGTGCTTGATCACCTGACATCGGCCGGTTTGGAATTGCGCCATGTTTTTATCACCCACTCTCATTGGGATCACATAGAGGCGCTGCCACAAATTCGCGCAGCTTTTCCGCTGGCGCAAATCCACAGTGGGTCGGCACGGGCACCTGCTTCTCAGCGCAATCAGCCTGGGCAGATTATCTCGCTCGGTAATTTGCGTATTACTTATCGCGCCACCCCCGGACATGCTGTCGATGGCGTGACTTATCTGGTGGATAATTGGTCGAACTTTGCCCCTATGGTTGCTATGGTGGGAGATGCGATTTTTGCTGGCTCGATCGGGCGCGGCAATGATTCATGGGATCTGGCCCGGCAAAAAGTGCGGGAGGAAATTCTTTCCCTGCCGACAGAAACATTGATCTGCCCAGGGCATGGACCCTTAACCACCGTTCGCGAAGAAATTGCCTGCAATCCGTTTTTCTGATAATGTATAACCACGGTGATTTTGTCGGGATTGCGAGAGTTCCAAGTTCCAAAAATCGTGAAAACACGAATCGCGCGCCCTTTTGGCGGGCGTTTTTACCGTGATTCAACACCGGTTTAACCGGATGATAAAAGCTGGTTTAATCCTCGCTTAACGAGGCTGGTTCCATGGCGCGACGGTGCGATCCGGGCGCGGTTAGATC
>CAISVF010000594.1 GCA_903888765.1 uncultured Verrucomicrobia subdivision 3 bacterium
CAGTCCCGCAGGTTGGGCGGCAGCAGCAGCGGGGTGTCACGGTCAATCGGAACAAAGCGGGTCGCCATGCCTTACCAAGACGCACCCCCATACCAAAAGTTCCATAATTTATTGGAATTTCTAAGTCCGACAAACTCCTAGACGGAGGATACCCTCCACCGACCGGCACACTGCCTGAATACTGGTAGCCGTTGTAAGCATAGCCGCCGTTGTAAAGTTGAACGGGAACCCCGGCAATGCCAAAGTTTCGCCAATCGTACCAGTTTTGATCCACATTCCCAGTCGCTACAAATCCAGCGGCAGGATTGTTGTAGTTGATTGAGGAAGGACAGGGCAGGATGTTGAGGTTTTTCAGCGAGTAATTCACCAACTGGAAAAGCCAGGGCGTTGTGTAGTCAAAGCATTTTCCGCCCGAATCCGTGAGATACATCGTATTGGCCAGTCCCAGTTGTTTGATATTGTTGATACAGGAAATGTCCTTGGACTTGCGCTTAGCGCGGGCTAGGGCCGGCAACAACAATGCGGCCAGAATAGCGATGATCGCGATGACGACCAGCAATTCAATCAGGGTGAAGCCGCCCGCGTTGGAATGGTTTTGCCGCCCGCCAGTTGCTGTTCGAGGTCCTCTCATAAAATGGGGGTGATCAAACAGCGGCTTAACTCCCGTTTTGTATGTCGCAGATCGCAATTGCTTTCCGGATTAAATGCCGTTGCTAATTGAATAGTGACCAGGCGCATCAGTCTATATTTGTTGGGTGAGCATTGGATAATGATTGACTATAAAAAGTGTTCGGCCGGGTGATCAATATCCTATTTTAACAAATAGGTTGCGCGTTTTATCAGAATCTCCAAAAACAAGCCCGATTCGCCAGCCGGCAGAAGATTCCGTCGCAAGGACAATTATGTGGCACGCCAGAGTTTCCACTTTGCCGCAACGTGATAAATTGCCACCTGAAAGCCGAGGCGTCGGAACCCACTACACTGAAAGGGCGTAAGCCATCCGCCAAGGCGGTGGCGAGGATTACACATAGCCAAAGTCACTAATGCACGCCTTGCGGTGCCAATACTGGACGACCTCATTCTTCACGCGCTTGGGAAAGGACAATCGCTTGGTGACGTCATTGGAATGATGGTCGCCTCCGAGGTTAACTTGGAAATGCGGCAATGCCTCGCCGTAATTCGGCGTTAACACATAATCCAAAATGTGCCTTCGCTCCGGTTCCAGATAATCAACCAACAACTGCGAAGCCGCACCCGCTCTCATCGCGCCGAGGCCGTCAAAACATTTACCGACAGCCCGATCCGCCAACAGGCCATCCGTCGCGTAAGTTGGAATCCCGAATGTCGCAACGCAAATGGCCAAGAAAAAAATTCTAATGAGCGGCCTGGCTTATTATTCGCCTTTGCGGGCTTCCACTGACAATGGATTGATTTCTGCAACCGCTGCTTGATTCGCATTCCCGTAATCAGACAATGCTGTCAGCCGAAGATAACGTGCTTTCACTGACGGATCAAAATGCAGTGTTTGCTTTTTGGTCGTGTTCGGAAAACGCGCGGCCTGCAAGCACGATTGCCAGGCTTTGCCGTCGGCACTAATCTCCACGGAATAATTAGCGATGCGTCCGCGATCCATATCTTGGCGCGGTGTATAATCAAATCCACGCAGCGTTACTGTGGTCTGGCAATCGATATCGAGATGGGCGGGCAATTTATCACCGCTTTCCCAATCGCTGTGCCAGAAAGTGTTGGCATCACCGTCCACCGCATTTGCCGCCGGATAATCGTGGTGGGCACTGCTCGCGCTGGCAGTGAAACGGCCGGATTTGAAAAGGCCTTTCACGTCGGCTTCACTCCATTCCGTCGCGGGCGCGAATTGGTCGCTCGCAGCGTAGTCCAGCAAACTGCGACGCAATTGTTGCGAAACCGAGTCGTCCGCGCCACGCGTCAGATCAAAGCCGCATACGATGATTTTCCCGGCACCGATTTTTCCTTGGGCGATCAGGCCGAGAGACCGCGCGGTGACCCAATCGTCAATCAAGCGCACAATCGGTTTGGTGTCAGATGGCAGCAAATCCATGCGCAGCGCGCCGGCGCGGTGAATCAAATACCACCATTGCCAGTTGCTGCAAAAGTCTGTCGGAAATTTTGCGAGCGCGGGATGTTTCGGATCGCACCAAATGCCAAGGGTCGTCGGGGCTTGGCGACCAGTCCAGGCGGTGTTCCAAAAAATGCTGGAGAAGCCTGGCTTTACCGGCGCGGCGTCGAAATTACGGACCTGGTCGCCAGGAATGGTTAATAATACTTTTCCGCCATGCTGCAAACAATCCTGCGCCGCCTGATCAAATTTGTCCGTGACCAAAATATTGACAGGAAGGGTGTCCACGGTCTTCGCGGGATAGACCCAAATTTGCCAGTCGTTTTCGAACTTGGTTCCTTTTAAGCGTACGACGAGTTGGTACCGCGCCGGGGTTTTCAATTTTTGCAAGGCCACTTTCACTTCGCCAAGTGAGGTGCCGTTGCCAAGGGGGATGTCCTGTGGTGAAAATTCTCCATTGGCAAGATTGTTGCCGGCATCGTCCATAAGTTTCCAAGTCGCTACTGCCGCCTTTAGCGATTGCGAACCGAAATGCGCCACCTCAATTTGCGCCGTCATATATTCCTCGGAAGTAAAAACACGTTTCGGCAGCCGCGCAAGTGGCACGGTCGAGTTGCAAAAGCGGCTATATTGCTTGGCGTTAACATAGCCTTTGTCGTCCCAAAATGGATCCAGCACACCGACGAGCGCCGTGCCTTGACCGGGGAAATCGTGCAAATCGAGGAGTTCAAATCCGCCCATGCCCGGCGTGCGCAGCGCCGCTTCAATGTCCTCCTTATAGCACAAGGTTTGCAATTTACCGGACGCGAGTAAAAATTGGGTGGCGAAACTGCCCAACCCGCTAGCTAGCAGCCGATCGCGGAAAATTTCAAAATTTTTCGGTTTCAGATAGCCAGTGTATTTGGGGATTTCCGCAAAGTTTGGATAAACGCACCACTGCCCAATCTCGTGACTGATGACGGGCACACTGCGCCGGGAAATGTAACCGCGGTAATCAGTCAAGGTCTCCGGCGGCTGGGCGTTGATGCGGGATTTCAATTCTTCACCCCAGCCTTGAATGCGCGGATCGGGCGTGACATGGAATTGATTTTCCGGCAACTGCGGCCAGCCGGAGGCACTCGTCCACAACCGGCGCGGATCGAGCGCCTTGAAATGGGCAACATAACGCGCGAGATATCCGGAAAAACCACCGTGATAGTCATCGGCCCCATTTGCACTCTGGACGACGCTTTTACCCCCCGGCTCGTTGCCATAAGGCATCAGAACAAACGACGGATGATTGCCGTAAGCTCGCAAAATCCGGTCGGTCTCCTGATAAAGCCATGCATCCACCGGCTTGCCGTCGCCGAGGGTAGTGGACTGGTTGGCCCAGGAGGCGCATTCCACCTGAAAATAAAACCCGAGTTCATCCGCCGCCTGAAACGCGGCCTGGGGCGGGCACCACGAATGGAAACGGATTAAATTCAGCCCGTAGCTTTTGGCGATGCGAATTTCGCGCTTCCAGGATGCAACGTCCGTGGGCGGATGGCCGGTCTTGGGAAAGATGCAACAATCCAGCGTGCCGCGAAAAAATATCTTTTGTCCGTTCATGGTGAATTGGGTACCACTTGTGGCAATTTCGCGAAAACCAAAAACCACAGAGCACTGGCTGCCACCGAGTTCGGCAGTCAAATGTTGAAGGCAGGGGTGAAATTCGTCCCACAGGGCAGCAGTGTCGCCAAGTGGAATTTGGGCAGTAAAACTTCCGCCTTCCGGCGTCCAAGTGGCCACAATATTATCCAGGGGCTGGCCGTTATTTAAGAATAAAATGTGGCCATTCCCGCCCGTGCCGGTGGCGTTGCCAATCTTTCCCATGATCGTCACGGTCCGCGAGGCGACGTTTGGATACACCTGCAAATCCTCCAGCCACACCTCCGGAGTCACCCGTAACTGGAGGTCGCCAACAATGCCATTCCAGTTGCCCTGCGTGTGATCAGAAATGCTGTGCGAATTTTCCCCGACGTCCACGATGCGCCGGTTATCAACGCGGATGGTCAGCGCATGTTTGCCGGGCGCGAGCCGGCCAAGATCGTATTCGTGCGGCGTTGATAGCGAATTGTTTGTGCCAATCATTTTGCCATCCAACCATACACGCGTTTCCCAGTGCGGGCGTTCGAGCGAAAGTACGACCCGTTTACCCTGCCAGCCTGGCAACGTCTCGAAGTCCCGCTGAAACCACGCCGCCCCGGCATAACACGTTTCCGGCTGCAGCCAGAAGGGCACTTTGATTTTTCCCGGCTGCCGATATTTCTCAAATCCCGGGGCCACAAAGAACGAGCGGTCCACGATGCCGCCGGTCCAGATGGTATTGGTGGTGATGGGATCGCCGACGCCTTGCTCAGGCAATGAGCCGGGAAGCTTGATTTTATCCGGCAGAATTCTCGCGAACCAATTGTCCCGAATACCGGTGTCCTGGCGATCGAGGGCGAATCGCCATTGGCCCGAGAGGGAAAGCGTTTCGTTGGCAAACAGCGCCCTGGCTGCGAGACAAGCGATTATTGCCAGGCCAAAAACACGTTTGTTATGCATAAATAAAAGCCCGTATCAATCCACCAAATCACGCTCAATCTGCTCCAGCGTCTTGCCTTTGGTCTCGGGCAATTTGAAGAAGATGAAGGCGAAACCGAGCAAACAAATCACGGCATAAAGCCAGAAGGTGCCCGCCGCGCCGAGTTGGGCGTTGAACATCGGGAAGGTGTAGGTGAGGATGAAACAAGCGATCCAAAGCGCGCACACCGCGACAGACATCGCTGCGCCGCGGATGCGGTTCGGGAAGATTTCCGAAATCACAACCCACGTCACCGGCGCAAGCGACATGGCGTAGCAGCCTATCGCCGCCAGCACCAGCAGAAGCACCGGCAGTCCCAGAATCTGCTGGTGATAACAGAAACCCATGGCGAAATAAATCAACGCCAACGCCGCCGATCCGAACAACATCAGCGGGCGTCGTCCGCCCCGGTCCACCACGCCCAGGGCAACGAAAGTGAACGCGAGATTTACCGAACCCGTCCAGGCAATGTTGGACAGCACGCTCGAAATATCGTAGCCGGCCGCTTTGAAAATTTCCTCGGCGTAATTGAAAATGACGTTTATGCCGCACCATTGCTGGAACACGGCGAGCGTCACGCCCAGCACCAGCACCTTCGCCATTTTGGGATCCAGCAATTCGGCAAAACGCACGTGTTGGATTGCTTCGTTTGCCAACGTGGAATTGATTTCCGCCATCGCCGCGGCACCATAGTTTTCACCACCGATTTTGCCGAGAATTTTTTGGGCGAGTTCCGGCTGCCGGTTTTTGGCCAACCAGCGTGGACTTTCCGGCACCACGAACATGCCAAGGAAAAACAGCAACGACGGTAGCGCGGTCAGGCCGAACATCCACCGCCAGCCCTGCTGGCCGAACCAGGAGGTGCGGATGAACTCATCCGTTGCCCCGACCGGCAAATTTCGCACCAGCGACCAGTTGATAAGCTGCGCCAGCAAAATGCCGACGACAATGGTGAGTTGGTTGAGGGAAACGAGCTGGCCGCGCATTTGGGCTGGTGCGACTTCGGCGATGTACATCGGCGACAGATTGGAGGCAAGCCCGATAGCCACACCGCCCAACATCCGCCAGAAAATAAAAATGGAATAATTTTCCGCCAGTGCGTTGCCGAGCGAGGTGATCGCGAACAGAAACGCAGACAAAATCAGCAGCCATTTGCGGCCAAACTTGTCGCTCAACGCCCCTGCCATCAGAGCGCCAACGAGGCAGCCGATCAGCGCACAACTGTTGGCCCAGCCAATCTGAGATTCGCTGGTCAACTGGAAATAGCGCTGGAAGAATGGCTTAGCGCCCCCGATAACGACCCAGTCCCAGCCGAAAAGCAGGCCGCCGAGAGCCGCGACGCAGGAAATGACCCAGATATAGCCGAGATTCAAGTCGGCTTTGAGTCCGGAGGATTCGTTGGGAGTGGAAATAATCATAATTTGATGATGATAAGATTATGGGGAATGGAGGCGAACCAGCATAACGCCGTGTTGCGGCACCTCCGAGACAAATTCGCCGGTAAAAGTGCCGAGGTCTTTTTGCCGCCAGAGGTCGCGGACACATTGCTGGCCCGTCACATTAATCGCGTTCCAATGGACGGAGATATGCGCGGGCATTTTGCCTTGATTACATAGGCCGACTGCCTTGCTCCCATCGGCAAGTTCCTTCACCATTAAAAAAGTTGCCGGGGTCAGGCGCACCACGGTGGCTGAGCGGCCCAGAGGGTCCTGATCCACGTCAATCACTTCTGGATTGCAGAGGACGCTTAACGTGAGTTCATCAAGATGATGCATGTCGCCGCTGAAAAACAGCGGCGCGGCCATCAGGCACCACAGCGACATGTAGGCGTATTGCTCGTCGGGCGTGAGCGGGCACGGATGCGGCTCAAGAAAATTCGTGCCACGCTGCGCACCAATCCAGCCAATTTGCAGATAATCCGGGTCGTTCCATGAGCCTGGCCTGGACCAGGCGCCGTGGGTGGCGTTCATCAAAGCGACTGGAAAAATGCGATCCAATTCAAAGCCCAGGTCGCCAGCCGTGCGCCAGCAATGGCCGCCCACAGCCGCGCCCCATTCCCAGACGTTTCCCATGCCATATTGACAAAGGTTGAAAACGATGTCGCGGTTTTGGCGCTGGAGCAACTCACCCATCAGGCGATAGGGTTTTTGATAAGTTTCCAGGTTTTTGTTGGTTCCGGCCAGGTTGCCGTAGCTGCACCAGTCGTATTTCAGAAAATCAAAACCCCACTCGGCAAACTGTTGCGCGTCCTGCGCCTCGTGCTGGTAGGCACCGCCGCTGCCGGTGCAGGTGCGAGGTCCGGGCGAGGTGTAAAGCCCGGCTTTCAACCCCTTCGCATGGATGTAATCCGCGAGACCCTTCATGTCAGGAAAATAACAATTGGGCTGGATGTTGCCCTGAGCATCGCGCAGCGGGCCAACTCGATGTGGATCCGGCATGTATTTGGTGGCGCGCTCCGCGTTCATCCAGCAATCGTCAACGTTGACGTATTGGTAACCGGCATCAGCCAGTCCGCTGGCAACCATGGCATCCGCTGCCGCGCGCAAATCCGCCGCCCTGACACGGTTAAAATAGACATACCAGGAATTCCAGCCCATCGCAGGCGTCAAGGCGAGGGCTTGACCAGCGACAAGCTTAAATTTGCGCGTCGCCGCGCCCCGGGAATTCTTAGCCGCAAACGTGACTTCGTAATCGCCCTTGGGCGGGGCCGTGCCCGTGATGATTCCGGTCGAGGCATCCAGCGACAAAGTCTTTGGCAGATCGCTTGCGGAAAAAATCAGCGGGCGCAGGCCGGTGCAGGGAATGCGATACAAAAACGGGTTGCCCGGCCGGCAACCATAAACCAGCGGGCCGTTGAGGCGCGGCGTGGAGCCGGGCTGGGGCGTCAAAATGACAGCGGCATCCGGACTGCCGTGGGCACGTAGCAAAAACATGGCCAGACAGCCGGCTGCCAAAGCGATGGCCAGCCGGAAATGGAATCCAGCCAAGTATCGGTTTGGCTGGATGCAGGAGAATTTTCTATTCATGATTTCATGCTGTTTTTGACGGCGCGAAACATGGAGAGGAGGTTTTCCGTCGACACGTTGCTTTGAACATTGTGGATGGAGTTGAAAACAAAACCACCGCCGGGCCCAAAAATGTCAATGCGCTCACGCACTTCGCGATATACTTCCTCCGGTGTGCCGAACGGCAGGGTCTTCTGGGTGTCCACGCCGCCACCCCAAAAAACAATTTCCTTTCCGAACTCGCGCTTGAGCCAGCGCGGATCCATGCCGGTGGCCGAACATTGCACCGGATTCAGCACATCAAAACCGGCTTCAATGAAATCGGTAATGAACGGGCAGACCGATCCGCAACTGTGGATAAACGTTTTCCACTTCGTCAGCTTGTGAATCTGGTCGTTTACCGCCTTGTGAAACGGCTGGTAAAGTTCGCGATAAGTCTGCCTCGAGCAGAACTGACCGGTCTGTGTGCCAAAATCGGTTCCGGAAACGAACACCACTTGTGCCCGGTCGCCAACGGCAGACGCCAGCTTGGCAATGCTCTTGAGCGCACACTCACACTGGACTTCAAAAACTTTCCGGATGTAGTCGCGGTTGGTGGCCGTGGCCATGTACCAATCCTCCACGCCACGAATCCCCTTCGGTTGTTTCATCCACGGTGCCGGCACCAGGGCAATGTCACCAAATGCCGTGCCTGGCAGAGTCATATAAATGCCGTAACTTGTATTTTCGAAGTAATTCCGGGCAAGCCTCGCAAAATGTTCCACCTCGTCGTCTTCCACAACGCCCATTTCCTCGCAATTGTCCGCAGGATTGAGTTTCGATTCGTCGAGTGGCTGCTGACGATTGATGGAATCAAAAAAGTAGGTATCTTTGGGCATCCAGGCGCTAGGTGGTACGGTGGTGTCGCCTTCGGGATAAATCCACCAACCGCCATCCGGAGCCAACGTCACATTGAATTTTCCCGGCACCAGCACCGACGTGCCGTCAAACATCGTGAAGGGTTTCCAGTCCTCGTTTTTGAAACCAAACATGGTGCCGGAACCATGCACGCCCACGACATCGAGACCAAGCACCTGGCGCAATTCCTCATCAATCTCACCCAGCATCTGGTAGGACTCGATGATTTTGACACAGGGTTTGCTTTTGCCAAGCAGCGCCTCGCGCAATCGATGCACTGCGCCAGCGCCCATGCCGGTCTGGAAACCCGCGCCGAAGTCCACGCACAAACGATCGGGTTCCTGATGATTTAGCGTCAACGCCAATCGCTGTCTGGAAGTGAGGGATTGCATGTGACCTTTTTAGCCTCAATCTGCCAAATATTCCAACAAATCTTGCGCAAATGGGTGGTTGGGATCGCGCCGTAAAACCGTGTGCAACAAAGTTTTCCCTTTCGTCCTCAGCCCGAGGCCCAGCCAGCATTGCGCCTGCAAAAACAGCGCGGTGGTTACCTGCCGGACTGGCAAATCATCTTCGAACAGCAGCATCGTCGGCAGCGAGGTGGCAAAATAATCCAGCTTCGCCGGACTCTTTTGCAATTTTTTCGCGTAAGCCAGCATTTCGCGGAACAGTTTTTGTGCTTTCGTGTTTTGCCCAAGTTTTTGCCACGACAACGCCGAATAAAACGTCATTTCCGAGAACGCCCGTACGCTCATCTCTTGAAAATCTCCCTTGAAATGTGCCGCTGCCTGCCAGTGTGCGCGCGCCGATTTTTTCTGACCCGACAAGTCCAGGGCGATGCCAAGCCAATAATGGATGTCACTTTGGTTTGCGAGCAGATGTTTTGCCTCCCCGAGATTGCGCGGTGATTTCAAGGCCGCTTCAAAATGGCCTGCTGCGCAGGGATAGTCCCGGCGGGCCAGCGCCGCGCGCCCAAGCGCAAGTTGCGTGCGAACGTGCTGGGCAAGCACGGCGCCTTCGCCGCCTTCCCACGGTTGAAAATTCCGCTGCGCAAGCAGTTGCATCGCCTCGGTGTGACGGCCGGTCTGATTAAGCAGCGCGCAGAACTCCACGGTTAAATCGTCCCGCTGCGCCACGAGTTGCGGATATCTTTCGAGCTCGCGTAACCGTTTTCCGGGTTTTTCACCAAGCCGCTTCCAAAGCTGGTCGCGCTCAAAGAGCAGCCGTGCATCCTCTGGATTTGTCCGCAACGCCTGGTCGTAAGCTGTCCGCGCCTTTACCGGGTGTTTGGAAATGTTGAAATGGCCAATTCCAAGGTTACGCCACACGATGGAAAAATTTTTATCCATTCGTGCGGATTTTTCCCAGAGCGCAATCGCTTCCACGTGTCGGCGGCGGTCGTAAAGCAAATTACCGAGATAGTAAGCTGCTTTGGCATCGCGCGGATTGACACGCATGGCGGATTCGAGAATGGCGATTTCCTCCAGTCGCGCCGGGAAACAATAATCCGCTGGCAACGTGGCGGCAGTCTGGAAACTGGCGAGAGCGGATGTTGTGTCGCCGAGTTTTTGATGCAACCAACCGAGGGTATAATGCCTTAGCGGCTGAGTGCCCCAGGATTGGTTTGGCAGGTCACCCGCAACGGGAGGCGCGGCCGTAAGGATTTGAACTGCATTGTCATATAGACCAGCTCGCGCGTAATCGTGCGCGAGGTCCATACGCACCTGCCAATCGCAGGGCAATTCTTCATTTCCGAGATGTATCGACCACCAATCCAGCCGGTCGAGCCGTCGCGTTTCTTCTAGTACCAATGTCGCCTGGGCAGGTTCGTTAAGCCGCCGAAGCACAATGGTTTTCAGATTTCTGGCGCGACAATTATCCAGGTTGAAGCGGAGGGAATGGTCGAGATGTTCCAGAGCGATTAACCAATGCTTTCGACAACAGTCGATTTCCGCCAGCGCATGGTAAGCGGCGGACAGCCAAGCCTGATTCCAGCAGGATTTGTAAAGCGCGTCGTAGGCTTCGGTGTCACGGCCAAGATGACGCAGGCACAAGCCGAGATGGTAGTAGGCTTCGCCGTCGTAAGGATTAGCGTTGCGCCGCGTGAGTCTGGCAATCGCTTTGCGGAAGAACTGCTCCGCGGCGGCAAATTCACCGCGTTTGAAGTGCCACAAGCCCATCGCGTTGTTGCAGCGAGAATCCAGCGGGTCACGGCGCAATGCCTCGCGCCAATAGAGAGTCGGGCAGCGCGTGGCGTGACGGTATTGGTCGAGATGTAAACCGGTGATAAACAGTTCGTCGTTGCTGGCAATTTCGGCGGGCGCGTCCGGTTCTGTGGCCGGTGGAGGCACTTCACCTTTGCCATGAGTTTTAGGCTGGTAAGAAATCAGTTCGGCGCCGGCGGAGGTTTCCACGCTCAACCGCAAGTCTGTTTCCACCAAAGCTCGTGGTAATTGGAGCTCGGTGACGAATGGTTTATCTGGCGCAAGGTTGGCAGAGGTTTGGCAAACTACTTTTGATTTGGCAGCCAGAATTATTTTTGCGCCCCGAAATTTTTCAGTGACGGCAACGCCAAACTGGATTTTATTGGCAAAAATTTTCAGGCTAACAGCGGCCCGAAGATTCGCGTGTTGTGCCGGGCCGACTTTTTGAAGGGGATACCAATACTGGCTCCACGCCCGCGTTTCCCCGGGCTGGAGAAAACTGAAGTCTGGCTGGTTGTCGGTAAATACGCCGGACATGATCTCGATATAGGGCGCGAATTCGCCGCCGGCATCGGCGTCGGTGAGATGGCGGTCCCACGCGTAGCCAAATTCGTGGTTGCCCCAGGTCCATTGTTTTTTGCCGGGTGAAATGTGATGGTTGGCAATATGGACGATGCCCGCCTGCGCTTTGTAATCGTATCCGCCAAAAAAATCCTCCTGACTGCCCATGCACATGTAGGAAGTAGGCACGGGAATGTTGGCGTAGAAACTCAAGTCGTTCGCAGCGTAGTCGGGCGCAGCAGAAGTTTGATTTTCGGCTTTTGAAGGGGCGCAATGGGGCGGCAGAAATTGATTGGCAAGTTCATTGTGTGGGATGCCTTTGCGGCCGCGTTCACCATAGTTGACCCCGTAGTAAACCCCTTGGGCCAGCGGGTATTCACTCATGGAGCGACGCGCGTGGTCGGCGACGTAATAAACATCTGGCGGGAAAAAACTTTGATACGCCTCATGAACGCGCGTGCCGACGTTCGCCCACCAGAGAAACGTCTGCACGTAGGGCGTGCGATTGTAGGCGCGCACTTTCAACTCGACGATGGCCTTGCCGGGATGGAGGCACACGCCATGCATGCCCTTCATGCGACAAATCGGATCATGGTCGCCGCACCAGACGATTTTTGAACCGTCGGCAAATTCTTCAATTTCAAAATTTACCGGCAGAAAGGTCGCGGGACGGTGATGTTGTGGCCAGTTGAATTCGATGCCGCCGCTCACCCACGGCCCGGCGAGACCGACGAGCGCGGGCTTGATGACCGGCTGTTTATAAACGAGTTCGTAACCGTTGGTCTTGTCCTGAATGGCATGAATGCGTCCGCCGATTTCCGGCAGCACCAGTACCCGGAGAAATTCGTTTTCGATCCAGATCGCCTTCCATGCCCGGTCCACCGGCTTTTCGGCAATGCGATCCGTGAAAGGCAGCGGATAAACTCTGCCGCTGCTGCCCTGATAGACCCGCTTCTCCAAAAACATCGGATTCTTGTCCGGCGCGGCTGGAAGATAGGTGGGAATGATCAGTTGCTCCTGCCGGACAGTTACTGAACCGGTCGGGTTCCGAATGTGTGATTGATCATTAGACTGCCGATGCCCGTTTTCGACCCGTGCCGACTCCTGGGTGGCGACTGAGTTGTGCTCGTTGTCGTCGGGGTCCTGACGGGTTGACTCCGGCGGTTTTTGCAAGGTCAAATTAAACTTGTTCATACAAAAATCCAGGACTTTCGATTACGGTCCGTGCGGTTTTCTGATTGTCTTTGTTGGCAGATAGCGATCACAGGTTTGGTATTGGCCCGGTGCCCAAGGGCAATACCAAGCTAATTAAATATAAACGATTTCTTCCAAGGTAGTTCGACCAAACCGTTTTGTATATTGCCTGTTTTAACAAAACCATTGTCTAATTAAGCAGCGAACACCTTCCGCTTGAGCCCATTACCGGCGCTTGAATATCGCAAGATTTTTCCAGAGAGAAGCGGAAACAGGCGTTAGCATTTTGCCTGAATAGGCGTCAAAGCTAAGGGGATCCGCCTCGCAAAACCCATGCGGCTCTTCAGATTTCTGTCAGGAGGCTGCGACAAATATATCCATTGCGATTGCCTATATTTGCCCATAAAGTTTCTTAAGCAATAGCTTTTTGAAATTGCACCGATACTTGTGGGCGCGGCACGCTGCGAGCCTCATTTACCAGCAGGGGAAAGCCTGAACAAGGCATCGTGACAAAAACCAAAACCGGATTGCCGATAGACGGCCACGCCACTTGAACCATTGTAAAATGAGCAAACATCTGCCACAAGTTGCCCTCCTGATTGAAAGCTCGCGGAATTATGGGCGGGGGATTTTGCGCGGTATTGCGCGGTTTTCCCATGCCCACGGACCATGGTCGTTCTTTGTGCAAGAACGCGAATTGCACAGTGGTATTCCCCACTGGCTAAAAAATTGGAAAGGTGACGGAATTATCGCCCGCATTGAGAACCGGCGCATGGCAGCACAACTTTCAAGGCTGAACTGCCCGGTGGTGGACGTGCTGGGCTCGTTTCACTTTCCGCAGGTTCCCGCCTTTGACACCGACGCCGCAATCGTGGCCAAACTGTCTGCGGAATTTTTCCTTAAAGCAGGGTTCAAGCATTTTGCCTTTAGCGGCTATCCTGGCATTCCCTTTTCAGATCGACGGGCCGCCGCTTTTGCAAAATATCTGGCAGAACACGGAAAATCCATGCAAGAGATGCCGAGCGCGCCAAGAATAGGTGACGCTGCAGACATCCAGGCCATCGAACAGCACGGCATGATGGACAATCAAATCACCGCCCGCTGGCTTCAGCAACAGCCACGCCCGGTGGCCGTGTTTACGTGTAACGATGTGCGGGCGCAACAGGTGCTCAACGCCTGCCGCCAGCACAAGCTCCGCGTGCCGGAAGAAGTGGCGGTCATGGGCGTGGACAATGATGACGTGCTGTGCAACTTATGCGAGCCGCCGCTGACAAGCATTGAACCGGACACGGACCGACTGGGTTATGAAGCCGCTGCGCTGCTGGCGCAAGCGATGGCGGGTAGGAAAATCGTCCCTAAATTGAACCAAATCCCCCCTTTGGGCCTGGTGGAACGATCATCCACCGATGTCATCGCAATGGATGACCGCGTGATGGTGCAAGCCATACGCTTCATCCGGAATGAGGTAGGCAGCGGCATTGCAGTCAAGGATGTGTTGGCAGTTGTCAAGCGTTCGCGAACGGACATGGAGCAAAGGTTCCGTCGCTGGCTGGGTACAAGCATTCACTCGCACATTGAGCAACAGCGGCTGGAACGGGTTTGCCGACTTTTACGGGAAACGGATTGCAATCTGGACGAAGTAGCCAGGCGCACCGGATTCACAACCGCCGCCCACCTTTGTTGCTTATTCAAAAAGCATTTTCAGCAAACGCCAACACGTTTCCGCAAGAACAAGTTGGGTTAAACAACAGCATCCTCCGAGGCGGGCATTCCGCTTTGCCGGCAAACACGTCGCGCTGCCAGTCCTGACGCTGCATATGCCGACTCGTCAGGCTGGCGAAATTCTTATCTAAAAAATTAATTCTACTACAAACTGCATTTTGAATTGAATTCCGGACGCTCACTGCGGTCAAAGGACTCAGAAACGTGGGATTCCCAAGGGAGTCTGCCGCAGGGGCAAACCGCGTTGATATTTAGATTTTATTGAATTTGGTGCGTCACCATTGGTTCGGTTCCGCATCCGTCGTTCCTCAAGAACTTGCCGTGAACCATCTAACTTCACCGGGTCCGGCTGCCATCCTCTGGCAGCCGGACCCGTTTTATTTCAGCTTCTCCAGGCCCGCCAGTGCGCGGGTGAGGTGTTTTGTGGGGTTGCAGGCGGCAAATTTCAGCATTGCGGGGAGGAATGAATCTGCTATTTTAAGCACTCGTTTTTACGGAAAACTTAACTGAAAAAATAATTTATGTCACAGCATCGCAGTCTCCGCGCGGCCTCCACTTTGGGCGGCAAGCGCAACGTTCTCAAGCGGTTTGAGCGCACGGCGCTTCTCGAAAAGCGCGGCCAGCGGAAAGCGGGCGACAAAATCACCGGCCTGCGCAAAACCAAGCCGGAAGCCTGAGCCCATGCGCGAGTCGCGAATGCCGGAGGACCAGAGGGTTTGGCCTTTGAGATTTGCGCCTGGCAGTTATCGTGGTTCGCTTGCAGAAATTTCTCGCCGATGCCGGTGTGGCTTCACGCCGGACCGGCGAGCAATATATTCTGGAGGGGAGGGTCAAGGTAAATGGCCAGGTGGTGCGCCTGCTGGGTTCCAAAGTGGATCCCGTTCATGATCAGGTGTTGGTGGATAATAAATCCGTCCAAGCGAAAAAGCTGGTCTATGTGGCACTGAACAAACCCGTGGGATGTGTATGCTCGCGAAAGGATGAACTGGACCGGCCGACCATTTACGAATTACTGCCACGGGAATGGGAAACCGTGCAATCAGTCGGTCGCTTGGACTATAATAGCGAAGGATTGATTTTTCTTACGAATGATGGACAATTTGCCCTGCGCCTGACGCATCCCCGCTATGGCATCAGCAAGAAATACCTGGTGACGGTTGAGGGTGAAGTCACCCCGGCGATGATGCAGTTGTTCAAGCAGGGGATTTTTCACGAGGGCGAACGATTGCGGGCGTTGTCGGCGAAAATCATTTCCGGCACGCGCGCCAAAAGCGTGGTGGAACTGGAGTTGGGCGAAGGAAAAAACCGGGAAGTGCGGCGGCTCTTTGAGTCGCAGGCGGTCACGGTGAGAAAATTGCAGCGGACGCAGATTGGTAAAATCCGGCTCGGCGAACTGAAGCCGGGGAAATGGCGGACGCTGAATGCGGTAGAAATAAAAACTTTGATTTCAGATTTATGAAAACGAACTGCTGGTTGATTTTAGGAACAATGATGGCCGGGAGCGCCTTGGCCCAGGTCAATACTAATAGCCTGCCGACGATTCCTCCGCCAGCTCTCACCACGCCGACGCCTGCCGTCCCGGTGACGGAGCAGAAAATGGCGACTGATACCGCCAAGACCAATGCACCCGCGAAGAAACTGACCGTCAAGGCGAAGAAAAAGGCCATTAAAAAGAAGACTGCGAAGGCGGGTGGCAAAAAAGCCGCCCCCAAGCCGGCGGCTAAGCCAAGCGCCATGGCCCCCGCCGCCGCCAGCCCGCTGGTAGCCGGTCCCGCCATCGTGACGGCGGACAATGTGAATTTGCGCGGGCAGGCCGGCCTCAAGGGCGAGGTGGTGGGCCATGCGAAAAAAGGTGACAGCATCACGGTCCTTTCAGCGATCAACCTTGACAAACACGCTGCCGAGGAACCTGCGCAATGGGCAAAAATCACGCTTCCTGCCAGTGCCAAGGTCTGGATCAATGCCAAATTTGTGGATGCAACCAACAAGGTGGTGACCGCTAAGAAATTGAATTTGCGCGGCGGCCCCGGTGAGAACTTCAGCGTGCTAGGCGTTCTGGAGAAAGGCGCAGCTGTCAATCAGATCACCAACAAGGGCGGCTGGCTGCAAATTGAAACACCCGCGAATGCCTTTGCTTTTGTGGCGGCCAATTATTTGAAGCAGGAAGCTGCCGTGCCCACCGTGACCGAGCCGGTCAAGCCGGTTGAACCCACCAACCCGGCGCCAGTGGTGGAGCCAGTGCCTGTCACGCCCACGATGCCGGTTGCTACCAATACGGTGACTGAGCCAGCGGCGATTGTGCCCGTGCCAACCACCCCGCCCGCCCCGCCGGAACCTAACTTGACGGCCCCGGTAGCGAGCAATGCTCCGCCGGTCGTGACCGCGCCGGTGCCCACGCCAGAGATCGTGGATACGAATCCGCCGCCGCCGCGAATTGTGACGCACGAAGGATATGTGCGTACTTCCGTCAGTCCGGTAGCCCCCACCTATTACGAACTCTATGATTTGACCACCGGCAACGCGATTAATTACCTCTACACCAGCACCACTAATCTCAATATTGGTCGCTACAAGGGTTACCAGATTGTGGTGACCGGGGAAGAGGGTCTGGAAGCGCGATGGAAAGACACCCCGGTGCTGACCATCCAGAAAATTTACGTGCTTTCCACCAACCAGACAACATCCGCATCCACTCCGGCGGGGAAATAAACAGCGAAAAAATAACCTTGAGCGTTCCGGCCAATCTCATTGACGGTCGCGCCATAGCCGCCCAAATCCAGAGTGAACTGGCGGCTCGCATAGCGGATTTGCGGAAGCGAGGCGTGGTTTCCGGTCTGGCATTTGTGCGGGTGGGTGAGGATCCGGCGTCCAAGGTATATGTGGGGCGCAAGGAGAAAGCTTGTGCTGAGTTGGGTATTGTCTCGGAAACGCACGTTCTGCACGAACAAACCACCGAGAATGAATTGCTTGCGCTCGTCACCCGGCTAAACGGTGCGGGACACCTGCATGGCATTTTGGTGCAGGCTCCCTTGCCCAGACAAATTCGCGAGTCGGTTATTTATTCCAGCGTGTCTCCGGCAAAGGATGTGGATGGTTTTCACCCGGTCAATGTGGGCAAACTCATGTTGGGGGATGCCACCGGTTTCCGGCCCTGCACTCCGGCCGGGGTGGTAGAGTTGCTGCAACGCAGCGGGGTTAAGACGGAAGGAGCTGAGGTGGTAGTCCTAGGTCGTGGCAACATTGTTGGCAAGCCGATGGCAGCGATGTTATGTCAAAAGGGCCGGGCAGCTAACAGCACGGTTACCATCTGCCATTCCGCCACCCGTGATATCAAGTCTCATTGCCTGCGGGCGGACATCATTGTCGCGGCCATGGGGGTCGCGGAATTTTTGAAGGCAGACATGGTTCGCCCCGGTGTGGTTGTGATGGATGTGGGCGTAAACCGGGTACCCGATCTTACTTCTAAAACCGGCACCAAATTGGTGGGCGACGTGGATTTTCAGCAGATCCAGCCGATTGCCGGCAAAATCACGCCCAATCCTGGTGGCGTGGGACCGATGACCATAGCCATGCTCCTGCAAAACACGGTTCGTGCGGCAGAACAATCTATCGGTTGAGATAGGTGCCATGAAGCGAGTCCGGCGGGCGTTTTCCTGGCGGTTTTCGCGGGTGATAATGACCATTCCGACGATTCCTGACTGCGGCTATTTATTCGGCAAATGCCCTTGGCGGCGGCAGTTCCAGGCGGGCTGCTGGCAGGATGAAGCCATCCCATTTTTTCGCATTTTTTCCCTGACATCCGCCCTTTTTCAAGCACCATGGGGCTCCATAATTTATGCAACCAACTCGTATTCTCCCCGACCTCCAATGCTCGCTTGTCTGTGAGGAAGTTCGCCAGGAAATCAATGGCAACCTTTTCCTCATCGGCGTACTGGGCCTCATCCGCGTGCCGCAGTTACCCATCGTGGCCGGGCGCATCTGTATTTTTAATCGCTGGACCGCCGGCATCGGCCAGTTTACCGAGAGTGTGCGCTTGATCGCGCCGGATCAAACGACCGTGGTGAGCAAGGGCGAAAGCAAATTTGAACTGCGCGACCCGGCCATGAGCGCTACGAATGTGATGTTTTTCGGCAATGTGAAATTTGAACTGGCTGGCACCTATTACGTAGAGGTTCTGGTGGATGATGTCATGAAATTGCGCTATCCGCTGCCAGTCGTTCACACGCCAGCGCCTAACCAGGCGGCCTCGACTGAAAAAACTGCCTGAGATTTACGCAGCCTTTGCCCGTCACCTGTTATCGGCCGATTAATTCCGGAAACTACGTTAGCCTTTTGAAGCACGGAATCCCGGTCAGTCTTCTTTGTTATTGTCTGGTGAGAGATGAAGCAGGCGAGGGCGGGAGAATTTCCCAATAACTATTCCGCCCACCACATGGCCAAGCGCTGAGCAGAATTTTTGACATTGTCTGCGCCGAAGATTTCCAGCGTGGTCGCGCCGTTGAAGCCGGATTTTTTGAGTGCTTTGACGATGGCGGGAATGCCCACCACGCCGTCGCCAAGCGGTATCACCCCCATGCCGCAGCCAAATTGTTTGCCGCGCTGCGCCTCCATTTCTTTCGGCATGTCTTTCCAGTGAACGTGGCCGATGCGCCCGCCAAAGACCTTCACATAATCCAGCGGTTCCGCGCCGCCCAGCCAAGCGTTGCCGGTGTCGAGACAGATGCCGACGGTGTCGGGATGACCGATTTTTTCCAGTACGGCGGCCATGCCGTCAAGGGTGTCGGTCACGCGGCCATGTGGTTCGAGCAGCAGTTTTACGCCGAGTTCCGCCGCCCATTGTACCGGCGAACGTAGTTTTTCCACCATCGCAAAAATCTGTTCGGCGCGTGTAAGGTGTTCGCCGAAGTCTGTTTTCGGGTCGCCTTCCGTCGTGATGACATCCTTGATGCCGAGGAGCGCAGCGAGACGGATAGCCTTGATGATTTCATTGGTGCCGTAAATGTCCGGCGCCGGCGGATCGAGCAGATTGGCGTGAGCGCAAAACGCGGTGAGTTCAAGTCCGGCGTTCTGCGCCAGTGCACGGATTTTCGACGGATGACTGTCGAGGCTGACGGAAGCGGCGAAGCCATATTCCACGCCGAGCATGCCGCCTTGATGGTTATCGGTCAGGTCAGCGCAGGATATCCCCATTTCCTTAATGGCGTAAAACTGCCGTTCCAGCGAGCGGAAAGGTTCAACGAGGGCGAAGCAGCCGATCTTCATAATCAACTTTGTTTCCAGTCGCCGCGGATGGGAAAGTGCATCTGCTCATTGAGCGCGCCGGGCGAAATGATTTGGTAAGCCTGCGGATCCCACACGACTTCGCCGCCACTTTTGATGGCCATGAGCGAAAGATGGCTGATGGCATCAGAGCGCACCGCATCTTCGATGGGCGCAACGGAGGGCGAGCGTTCGCGCACGCTTTCCACAAATGCCTGGTAATATTGGTTGCGATACAAAACGCGCTTGCTGCCGGCGCAGGGATTGAGCTTGAACCAATCAGGGTTGCTGGCGGCGTAAGTGCTGCGGCCCAGGCTGACCCAGCCTTTCGTGCCAAAAAAGGTCGTGCCGTTGGTTTCCCAATTGTCACCTCGATATTTTTTAACGACCGGTTCAGCCAGATTATGGCTCATGAAACGCATCGGGATGCCGTCGTTGAAGTTCACCGCCACGTCCCAGGTTGCGCAGGTGTTGAACAAGGAGTCGGGGGTTGGAACATTGCCGGTGCCCTGAAAGGAAACGTGCCCTTTCGTATCCGAGTCAATGCCCCAAATCGCGATATCCAGCGGATGCGCGCCCCAGCCGGCGATGAATCCCAAGGCATAATCGGCGCAAAACCACGATCCATGCGAGGTGATGCGGTCTTTCGAGCAGGGCCGCATCGGTGCCGGGCCAAGGTACAGTTCGTAATCCAGGCCTTCGGGCACGGGAATTTCTGCGAGCGAGCCGCCACCGGATCCGGCGGGCGCCCAAACTTCCAGTCGTTGCAAATCGCCGATGTAGCCGTTCAAAACCAATTCCACTCCGCGCTTCAGGATCTCCTCGGCGCGTTGCATGGTGCCGTATTGGAAAATCTTTTTATGCTCCCGGCACGCGTTAAGCATTGCCTGATTTTGTGCCAGACTGTGGCCGAGCGGCTTCTCGATATAGACATCTTTGCCTGCGCGCACCGTTGCGAGACCGACCGGCACATGCCAGTGATCCGGCGTAGCGATGACCACGGCGTCAATGCTCTGGTCTGCCAGCAAGTCACGGAAGTCGTTGTAAAGTTTCGGCTCCAGCTTTTGGCGGGTTTGAATAAGCTTGCCGGCGTTTTCGCGGCGTTGACGGAACGGGTCGCATACCGCCACCGACGCGCTCGTTTTTACGTTCAGAAAATTTTGCAACAAGCCCGTGCCCTGACCGCCCACGCCGATGTGGCCAAGCTGGATTTTTTTGCTCGGCGTGTTTTCGCCGGCGAGCACGCGCAGTGGAATAAAATTCGGCGCGGTTGCCGCGACCAGCGCCGCCTGAAGCAGGCCGCCGGCAAACCGGCGGCGGGTGATTTGATGAGTTGTTTTCATTTTAATTTTCCGGTTATAGATTTTTTAGACGAAACTTTTCCGGTGGCCGCCCACTCGGTGCCGCGTTGGAGCAATATTTTGAAGCCAACGGATTCCATCGCCATGGTGTGGTGTCCGAGCAACAGTGTAAAACCACGACCGCTGCCGAATTCGGTCGCAAAGACAATCGGCTCCGGTTTACCGCTGCCGCCAAATTCCGGCTTGGGCGTCACGGTAGCGAGCGGCTTTGCGCCGGAGGCAATTTGTGTGTCCTGCCAGAATTCATCCACGGTTGGAAAATCCTTCAGTCCGGCGGTGATAGGATGCGGCGGCGCGAACAGGTGGATTTCATTAGAATGGATTTTCCCGTGGTGCGTGGTTTGGCCCCACGTTGCGCCGGCGATTTGCTGGAATTCCGGCCAGTCGTAAAACAGGGAGCTGCCGGCATGAACCACCACCAGCCCGTGCCCGTCCCGGATGAATTCCACAAAGGCCGCGCGCATTTCGGTGTTCCAAACTGCACCCGGATTTTTAAGACCGAAAGTGTTGAAATTGCTTAACACCGCTGCGTAGTTTTTGAAGGCGTCCGGTTTCATCGCCGGCACATTGGTTTCC
>CAISVF010000595.1 GCA_903888765.1 uncultured Verrucomicrobia subdivision 3 bacterium
CAGACGTGTGCTCTTCCGATCTGTTTTCAATGGTATCGTACTGATGATAGCCGAGGCTGTTGACCAGCACTGCCTGCTCGCCGGCACGACCGCGCAAGACCTCGTCAAAGCCCGCTTCCACACCGACCTTGCCGCTGTAATCCGGTAGAAAATAATTGAAGTAGGCATTCTCGCCGCTCTGGGCCTCGTCGCTGCGCAGCACATACCCAAGCAGATGGCCAGCCAGCGTTCCATTGGGGTAGGTTCGAACAGATTCGATGGATAGATTCGCCCCGACGCGATTGGTGTAGTTTTCCTCAAACCGCGCGATTTGGGAGGTGTCCATTTTTTTCAGGGCAGGATAAGGCAATGCGCGTTGTTTGGCGTAATGCTTATTAAAATCGTTGGCGTCGAACGGAATTTGCTGGCCAAGTTTTTCGCCAACCTGCGCAAGGATAGTCGCAGCCACGCGGTCGCGGGCCGCCTGTTGCAGTTGTTCGAGATATTCCGCCGAAAACCGGAACGCCTTTAACTCCGCTTTCGTGAGCGAGCGCCCCAGTCTCTGCTGCTCGTCGGCTATTCTCTGCTTCTGGGCGGCTTTCACGCCTGCCAGCATGTTGGTGTAGGTTTGGTAAAATGGCGTTCGCAGGTCATCCAGGTAAAGGCTCAGGCTGTAGCGTGGTTGATTCTCTGCCAGCACACGGCCTTCGCGGTCGAGAATCTTCCCGCGCACCGCTGGCACCCGAATCGTGCGATAGGATTGCGTCTCCTGATTGGTCTGGTATTCATGGGAAGAAACCACCTGTACCCACCACAGCCCCACCAGCAAAATGCCCAATCCCAGCGCCAGCCCCACCGCGACGAGGCGGAGCTGCGGATCGTTCTTTTTTAGCTCGTCAAAAACTAGCATGCGGCAAAATTTGAATTCCGGTCGTCGAAGTCCCGCCGACCGTCGGGGGCGGGAATCTTTACGGTGCTTATATGGCCGGATGACAACAGGGGATTCATAATTTTCGACGGCTGCGCTGGATTTCCCGGTCGGGCCGGAAACTGGGTTCCGGACGCGGCTCATAGCCCAAAGTGCGGCGGCACCAAGTCATCAGCGAAAAAATAAACGGGGTGGCCACCGCCCCAACGGCGATCATCACCAGCCACTGCCAGAGGGTGCCCCAGCCCAACAACAACCGCGCGCCGCCACTCAACAGGAGCAGCAACGTAAGGGCTGGCACCACCGCACTGGCGGCTGCCCCCAGCACAAATTGGGCAAAAGGCAGGTCGCGCAATATCAAGTCCCGGCGAAGGGTCACCGGCCAGCCGACGACCAAAAGCGGCAGAATACTGATGCCGAGGGGGTTTGCCGAAAAGGTGTCGAACCAGATACCGCCCAGCACGGCCAGCAGCGCCACCGTGGTGGCGCCCGTGTTCAGGGCAGTGTAAATCATCAATGCGGGCAGTAAATCCACCTGCGCCCCAAGCCAATGGCGGGGTGCCCCAAGCGTCGCTTCGCCAAACACGGCAAAAAATGCGAAGAGCAAAATGGAGATAGTTTGGAAAAGATTCACGCGTTTCAGAGTCCCAAGACTAAGTCTTCAGCCGATGGTTGGACTGGCATCTCCGATTGGAAGGCTAGGTATATGCTTCGTTTCATGGAAATAAAACCCAGACTTGTTCGAGCGAGCCGAGGTTTGCATTCAGCTTCACTCGCGCCTGGGTATAAAGACCGTATTCCACTGGCTGTGCATCCACAATCTGGCCAATCGGAATGCCTTTCGGAAAAATCCCGCCAAGACCACTGGTGATCACGGTCTGACCGGGTTTTAAATTGGCGCTGCTAGCCAGATAGGTCAGTTCCACCAGCGAGGTGTCGAGGGTGCCGCCCGCCATGAGCACGCCCATGTCTCGGGCCGGGTTTTCGACCAGCGCGGAGACGCGACAATTCTGGTCGCCCACGAGAACGACCTGCGCGTGGGTCAAACTGACCGAACTGATGCGGCCGATGAGTCCAGCCTCCGTTCGGACGGGAAGGTTCTCCCGCAGGCCATCGCGGGTGCCGGCATCAATCTGCACCGTGCGCCACCAATTTGCCGGATCGCGCATGACCACTTTGGCGAGCTTGAGTTTCCAGGGCGATTGTTTCTGCCAGTTGAACAGCGAGCGGAGCTGATCATTTTCGCGGGCGATGGCGACGGACTGAACCTGCTGCTCCTTGAGTTGCTGGTTTTCGCGGCGGAGGGCATCAATCTGCAAAAGCAGTTCGCGACGCGGCAAAACGCAGTCCGCCAGATCTGCGGGGAGCTGCTGGCCGGCGCTGGCCAGGCCGAAGAGCGGGAGAAACCAACTGCCGAAGGCGAGTTTCAGGCGCGAGGTCGCCCGCGTGGGCAGGCTCAATAGAATGAGGGCCACGATCACCGCCGCGCCAAGCACGAGATAATTTTGTTGTTTCAGCATTCCGCTACGACACGGCGTTATCGCCGTGGTGCGGTGAACTTCCCGGGAAGAATCAGTACTTGGCGTTGGTAGCGACGCGTTTCAGGAATTCAATTTCCTGCAATACGCGCCCGGTGCCTTCGGCTACGGCGCTCATCGGGTCGTCAGCGAGATGCACGGGCAGGCCGGTTTCCCCGGCCACCAAACGGTCAATGCCACGAATCAGCGAACCGCCGCCGGCCATCACCAGCCCGCGATCCACTAGATCGGAAGCCAGTTCTGGAGGACAACGTTCCAACGTGATCCGGATGGATTCGAGAATACTCGAAAGCGGTTCTTGCAAGGCCTCGCGGATTTCCTCGGAACGAATCGTAATGGTTTTCGGCAGGCCAGCTCCCAAATCGCGGCCTCTGACATCCATGGTTAATTCCTGTTCCAGCGGAAAGGCGGAGCCAATGCGGATCTTGATTTCTTCTGCGGTACGTTCACCTATCATCAGGTTATAGGCGCGCTTCATGTGCGCGACGATCGTGGCATCGAGTTCGTCTCCGCCCACCCGCAGGCTGCGGCTGAAGACGATGCCGGCGAGAGATATGATTGCGATTTCGCAAGTCCCGCCGCCGATATCCACGATCATGTTGCCCGCCGGTTCATGCACCGGCAGACCTACGCCAATGGCCGAAGCCATCGGCTGCTCGATCAAATACACCTCACGCGCGCCGGCGTGGGTGGCGGAATCCTTAACCGCCCGTTTTTCAACTTCGGTGATACCCGAGGGCACGGCCACGACCACGCGTGGCGCGATGAGCTTCCGGTGATGCACCTTTTGGATGAAATGCCGCAGCATGGCTTCGGTGATTTCAAAGTCGGCAATCACGCCGTCTTTCATCGGGCGAATGGCAACGATATTGCCCGGCGTCCGGCCCAGCATTCGTTTGGCTTCGTCACCGACGGCAAGAACATTGGTCGTCCCCGCCTGAATGGCCACCACCGAAGGTTCGCGCAGGACGATTCCGCGGTCCCGCACATAGACGAGGGAGTTGGCCGTTCCCAGGTCTATTCCAATGTCGTTAGAAAACAGGCTTTTGAATTGCTCGAGCATGAGTTGCGCCTATCGTGGAGAAGTAAACGGGCATACCCGCCAAAGGTCAAGCGGCGAATTGCCAATCCGACAATAAAAAAACCGCTCCGGACGGGTCCGGCGCGGTTGGGGTCCCCACCCTGAAAATCAAGTCGTGGCAAATAAGTGGGTGTGCTTGCTGCATGCCTGGTTGGTCGGCGCGTCGGGAACCCGGTCATTGGGAGTCACAATATTGTTCGCCAGCATCCAGACTTCCACCTCGTCGCCGCTGATATCCGGCAACATGTGGCCATTGATTTCCACGCACGGGCTGAGCATCTGCCCGCTCCGCTCTATCATTTCCTGGCGCTGCGCCGGATCATTAATGATGTCGCGATCTTCGAACGGCAGGTCATACTTGCGCAATATGGCGCGAACACCCTGGCTCCAGCCGCAAGACGGTTTCAAATAGGCGATAATTTTCGGTTTGCTCATAAGTTTACAATAATTGGTGCTACAACAACAAAATAGTGCCACATCTATGACAAAATGGCAACTCGGAAGGGAGACTCTTTTTATAACGAGTTTGGATTCATCCAAACACGGAGTGCTCGCCAGCGATAACGTGCTCACTCTCTCCATCTGCAAAATAATTTATTAGTGCTAATAGTGGCACGATAAACACTCAACATCTTGGTTTGATGGGGGCAAAAATCCTGTATGATTGCACTTTTTTAGCGTGGTTTTTTCCGAGTTAACTCACCAGCGATGAACAATCAATCCAAGGATATGGAGCAACAAAAATTTATCAACCCATGGACTTTGCCGCTACAATTGGTGCCGCATCGGAAAACTTTACCAGTTTGTTTACCTTTTCTTTACCATCCCCTCAAAAAAAACTGCAAATTTCTTAGGAAAATCGCAAAACTTTACCATTCCTTTACCAGTTTTCGTTTTTCAGGTGGTAAAGTTATATAGATTTGCCAAGGTGCATAAACCGCCTATAAAATAGTATTTTTCAGTCAAAAGTTTACCGATTTTTACCGCTACCGCAAAACTTTGTCCTTCATCCCCGTCGTTGATCCGCCGGAGGGGATCATTTAGATTTAAATGGCGGTTTTTGTCATATTTTGTCATAAAATGTCACATTTTGTCCTGGCGATTTTTTGTGCGCCAAGTAAATACGCTCAATTTATAGTATTATTTTCGGCGGTCATAGACCGTCGCTACAGGAAGGATCAATAGATGATAAGAACCATGCCAACGAAAAGTGGCGTACCTTGCATCTCGCCCTCTGGAGATGACCAATGCTAACCAAAATAAAAAATTCCGGTTTGCAGTCCGCGAAACCACACGAGGTTTTTTCACTTTGTCAAAGAACGAGTTTGAACTGACTCCGAAGGCCCACTTGGCTGACGGATTCAGTCTCAAATTATGATGGTGCAAAGATACCACAAAACCGTCCGACTGAACAGATTTTTTTGGCGATTTATGGATCTATTTTGGGCGCGCACAGGAGACAGGAGTTACAAGATGAGCAGGATGGTGATGGATTTATGCTCTGTGTTCGTGACCAATGCCACGACCATGGTAGTCAGCGCGGTGGTGCTAGACTATCCGTTCCTGTATCCGCTTACGGATGATTTCTGGCCGGATTTCTGGAAATTTTACCAAGCACAGCGGGAAGCTATTCCGCGTAGCGGTGGACTGGCGTCCGCCGCCATTGGAAATGAATGACATGAAACCATTCAACCAAGCCAACCGTGAACCGAAACTTTTTTCGGGGATGTGGGTGTTTTTAAAAAATGCGGCGAACACCAGTTCGCCGCTACGCCGCCATTTTGCTTGTCGCCCGGGATTACCAGCTTGAACGATATCAAACGACCGCCTACCGGGTACGCGACCATCCTCATGGCCGCGCTAAAGAATAGATTGAACCACGACTTGATGGAGCGGGTTTTTAATTTCGATCCGCTCTGGTATGATGCTTGTTTTAACCAGATTTTTGATCAGGGTGTCTAGCCATTCCCGCGAAACCTCGATGGTGCCGGGCTCGAATAGCGGATTTTTATTCGTTTCCTGAATAAGCCGATAGGGTGAAAGCGTGATTCGAACGGCTGTGTTTTCTCCCTTCAAATTTAAATCGGCCCGGATCATTTTTTGATGCTTATCAATTTCGAGGCTGGTCAGGAGTCCATACTTCTTTAGCAAACCACGGTTGAGTTCGGCTCGGACTTTTTCGATTTGGGCGCTCCGTGGCAACATTCTGAAAAAAACCATTTTAACGGTGTCTGCCAATCCGCTGCCGACGTTGAAAAAATCGCTGAATTCCATACGTTTCAATATGAGTCCGGTTGCGCGGTTCAGCAAGGTTGATAACAAGGCCATGATGCGGCTGCTTCCGGTAATTTCACTGCCGAGGGCAATTTCACTTGCAAATCTCCGGACCAGGCAGAGAATCACGAAACCGGCCGACATTGGTCGTATTTTAAACACCCAAACCGAAATACCGGCAGCCATGAATACAAAATCCCCGCCCAACCGGCCCGGCAAAGTAAGTCAGTCAGTCAGGCATAGTACCTGGCTGGGATGCCTGGTTTTGCTTACTTCACTGCTATCGGTGCAGGCGGCAGGGCGACCGCTGGTGGATATCACCCGTGACTTTGACCCGAAATCCGTGCCGTGCAGTGACGCAAGCATGGTGGTGACGAATACACCTGCCGGATCCGCCTTGCATATCAACACGGGGCACACCCAGACTTGGCCAGGAGTGACATTGCCGGCGACCGCCGGCCATTGGGACTTATCAGCCAATGCGTCCGTTGGGCTGCAAGTCAAAAACACGGGCACCAACACCGTGACCGTGTTTTGCCGGGTGGACAATCCGGGTGCTGATGGCACAAAACATGGCGTAACCGCTTCGCTGGTGTTGAGCCCGGGCCAAACGAACCTGCTGAAGGTGAAGCTGCGGCATGAATCCGATAGCACGATGGATGGCAAACTATTCGGGATGCGGGGGTATCCGGTGAAGGCCGTGGCAGCAGATACTTTTGATCCGAAAAACGTCACGCAGCTCGTGATCTTCGTGAGCAAACCGAAAGAGGATCACAGTTTTGAACTGACAGAGATCAATGCCAGCGGCGAGCACACTCGTCCGACCGCCTGGGTCACCGATGCAGAACCGTTCTTTCCGTTCATTGACACCTTCGGCCAATACAAACACAAAGACTGGCCGGGTAAAGTGCATTCGCTGGCGGAACTCCAGGAGCGGCGCAAAGCGGAAGGGCGGGAGCTGGCTGACCGTTCCGGGCCTTCCGGCCGGGATCAATATGGCGGCTGGGCCAAGGGGCCACAGAAGCAGGCCACGGGGTTCTTCCGCACTGAGAAAGTGAATGGAAAATGGTGGCTGGTGGATCCCGAGGGACATTTGTTCTGGTCGCACGGTGTTGATTGTGTGCGCATGTCGGACGGGACTCCCATCGAAGAACGGGCGACGTGGTTCGAGAATTTTCCCGGCGAGCAAGACGGTTTCACTGAATTTCTCAGCACCGGCTTTGCCCTCAAGGGACATTACGCGAAGCGCAACGTAAAATCATTTTCCTTTGCGGAAGCCAATTTGAAACGCAAATATGGGGACCAGTGGCGCCAGGATTACCCGGCGACGGTGCATCAACGGCTGCGGAACTGGGGGTTGAACACCATCGCCAACTGGTCCGATGCCAGCATCTTCCTGATGCATCGCACGCCTTACACCGACACCATCGGCTCGCACGGGGCCAAGATGATCGGGGGCAGCAAAGGCTACTGGGGGCAATTTCCCGACGTGTTTGATGCGAGCTTTGCCCGAGCCATGCGGCGCGGCATGGACAGCAAAACCAACTCGAGCGCCAACGATCCCTGGTGCCTCGGCTATTTCAGCGACAATGAAATGTCGTGGGGCGAGGACACCTCGCTGGCGCTGGGAGTAATCCAGAGCGCACCAGAACAGGCGGCGAAACGCGAATTCGTAAACGACCTCAAGGTAAAATATTCTGACATTGCCAGCCTCAATTCCGTTTGGGGGACCAGCCACACTTCCTGGGAGGCGCTATTGGAGAGCCGCACGGCACCGGAAAAGGAAAAGGCCCGGCAGGACCTCGTCGCCTTTGGGATCAAGTTGGCCGAAACCTATTTTCGCACTGTGCAGGAGGCGATCAAGGCCGTGGCCCCCTACCAGCTTTACCTCGGTTGTCGTTTCGCGTGGGTGAACAATGAAGCCGCCAGGGCAGCGGGCAAATATTGCGACGTCGTCAGCTACAATTTATATCGCCGCAGCATCGCTGACTTCCAATATCCTGGCGGAGACAAGCCGTTACTCGTCGGCGAATTTCATTTTGGCGCCCTGGATCGAGGTTTATTTCACACCGGACTTGTGCCGGTGGAAAACCAGCAAGCCCGGGCGGAAGCTTATCGCAATTTTGTGATCGGCGCGTTACGGCATCCGCAGTTTGTGGGCACGCATTGGTTTCAATGGAAAGACGAACCAACCACCGGCCGGGTCTATGACGAGGAAAATTACCAGATTGGTTTTGTGGACGTGGCCGACACGCCCTATCCGGAAACGATTGACGCCAGCCGCGAGATTGGCCGGCGGCTCTACGAAGTGAGATCCCCCTGAGGGAGGGCGATAACCGTTATTCCCGCAACCGGGAGTCGATTATAATCGTGACCGGCCCATCATTGACCAGCCCCACCTTCATATCCGCACCAAATTCGCCAGTTTGGACGGGCTGGCCTAAATCTTCGCCCAGTCTTTGAACAAATGCCTGATACAAGGGAATGGCGATCTCCGGTTTGGCTGACCGGCTGAACGATGGCCGGTTCCCTTTTTGGGTGCTGGCAAACAGCGTGAACTGGCTGATCAATAGTATCCCGCCACCCACTTCCTGGACGGACCGATTCATCACCCCGTGCTCATCCGCAAACACCCGCAGCCGCACAATCTTCCCGCTCAACCATTCAATGTCATCCCGGGCATCCGAGTTTTCCACGGCCACCAAAACCAGCAGCCCGTGTTTTATGGCGCCTTTGACGATATCATCAATGGCGACAGTGGCCTCGGTCACTCTTTGTATCACGGCTCGCATCGAATCCTTATAACGTTTGAAGGAGGCGTTTGACCAATAAAAATTGACCGAAGCCTGCCAATGGAAATACAGCTGAGACCTCAAAAAAACCTGGCAAAAAAGACAAACCAATCCGCCAATTGCAGAACTCTGTAGGAGCCGAGGTGACGAGGCTCAAATTAAAGCAAGGTTAGAGACTGCCAATGAACGGCAAAGAG
>CAISVF010000596.1 GCA_903888765.1 uncultured Verrucomicrobia subdivision 3 bacterium
CAATCTCCCTTGTGCTTTTTCCCTTATCGTAGAGGTGCATGATCCGCTCACGCACGGCCACGGGTATAGCTTTCATGCGCTTACGCTACTCCAGTCGCTCGCGATACGCTACATAATTTATGGAAACGCTCTAAGTTAAGCGGAAGCCATAAAACTCCGGCCTCATGAGCCGTGGGAACGTATCCGTCTGGCGGACCACAACTGGTTTTCATAGCCGGTTCTGATTAATAATTTGATTAGCGTTAAACTGAATTTGAATCAAACATGATTATTTTTTAGCTCAATCGTGCTCATATCCGCGTGGGTACCCATGCCAGGGCGATAGCATTGACAACTTCATCCATTTCCTTTGTTGCCCCGCCGTATACACCCCACGGCATGGCGCTCTCCGAATCGCCAGCTTTGGATTGGCTGACGGTTTGCGAGCAGTGCTTTTCCAACGCTGTGTCAGTATCAACAGGGGTTTTGCCCTTCATGCTTTAGTGCTGTGTCGAACTGTGACAGTCTGGCTATTACTGTGTCATTTTTTCGAAAACTGGCACAGGTCTAAAACGGTGAGAAATTGACGAACCGCAAAATTTTTAGAATTTCCAATTATTTTAGTAAAACCAAGGCCACGGTATGGGTTGGCACGCTTTTTGCATTTTGGAAAATTGCGTCTCCTCCGCAGGCGCACAACGAGAACGTCTGGCGGAAACGAGGCGCGCCCTGGAATCGCAGTCCGGCGGGCCACGATTCAGGGGCAAAACCAGGGCCCGCCAAAAACAAAATTACTTAAAAACTATGACTGCATTAACTCGTTGGAATCCGTTTAAAGAGACATCGGAATGGAATCCCTTCCGTGAACTAGATGAAGTGCATAACCGGCTGTCCCGGATTTTTGGCGGGACAACCTCACGAACCGGCACCGGGCGCGAGGATATTACCGTCGCGGCTTGGGCGCCGGTGGTGGACATCATCGAGGATGAAAAGGAATACCTCATCAAAGCCGAGTTGCCTGAAGTGAAGAGAAACGACGTGAAAGTCCGCGTCGAGGACGGCGTACTGTATATCTCCGGCGAACGCAACCTGGAGAGGGAGGAAAAGGGCAAACGCTATCATCGCATCGAACGCGCCTACGGATCGTTCACGCGCACCTTCGCGCTGCCCGAAGATGCTGACGCGCAACAGGTCAACGCGGAATTCAAGGACGGTATGTTGAGCGTGCATGTGGCTAAAGACAAAAACGCGCGGCCGAAATCCATTGAAGTCAAGGTCAGCTAAACCAGCTAAACTGTATCCGGGGAGTCGTGGGTCGGCCTTTGTTCCGGCCCACTTCTCCCGAACTAAACCATCGAAATATTAAACCAAAGAAATGGAGTGAAAAATATGAACACGAAATACTCGCTTACACAAAGGTGTGCAGCTTGCTCCGCTGCGGTTTTGGTCGCAGTGGCTCTGGCACTTTCAGCAGTGCGGTCGTCGGCAGCCGAGTCCACCGCCAATGTTTCGACCAACATCTACGGCAGTGGCAAGCAATTCCAAACGACCGTTGAACGGCGCAGCCAGGGTGGTTTGTCCGCAGAGGATTTGCACCAGGCATCCTTGTTGACTTCCCAGTTTCTGACCCATGTCAACCAAGCGATGCAGGAGCTGGCGGACATGCATACAGACGCTGCGCGAACCGACATCGAAAAAGCGCAGTCGCTCGCCAAAGTGGTGCATAGTTTGCTGCCCACGACGGTTGTCACGACGACCGTAAAGGATGCGCAGGGCAAGGAAATCTACCACGATGAGCAGCCGGTCCAAGATAACCAGATACCGATCTTCTCGGGAGATGTCGCCACGGAAGTGGTCGAACCGATTATTGAGGCCAAGCATGATGATGCTGCGCTGAAAGGTGTAAAACTTGCCGAGGCGCAAATCATCCACACGGCCGTGCTGGTGGACCTGAACTACGCGGAACGCAAACTCAAGCGCGCAATTGAACTGATCGCCAAACCGCAGGAAGCCTCGGCGGAACTGGCGTTGATCCAGAGCGACGGCGTTCACTTTTACGCCCACCAGGAAGATAATCCGCTCGTTGAGGTGCAACAGGCATTGCGGTTGGCCGAACGAATGGTGCGCGAAAAGAAATTTGAAGGAGCCAAGGCCAATCTGGTAACGGCCAAGCTCCAGTTGGAAGCCTACCACGCTTTGGTGGGTGCGGATGCTGGCCTGGCGGTCAACGATCTGGAAACGAGCATCCAGAAACTGTCAGGCGAACTTCAGACTCCCGGCGCTGCCGATCAGATTCGAGGCATGTGGGACAAGGTAACAGGTTGGTTTAAGCGCGAGTCGGGTCAAGCGCATCAGACGACGACCAACTCGGTGCCACGCATCAGCAGCCGGTAATCCACAATTGTCTGGTTCCTGCAAGCTGGGTCGTCAGAGATTCCGCCCGGCGATGAAATTCGCCGGGCGGACAAGCGGGAAAACCAGTCAGCAAAACCTAACCAAAGGAATATCATTATGAATACTGAAGGAATGAAAGCGACTTTTGGCAAACCAGCGTTCATTGGCCTGGTAATGTTGTTCAGTGGTCTTTTGATTGGCGTGGCCGCAGAAAAATATTTGGTTCATGGCACGGCTGTGACTTCTCATGGCCAGACCGCAGCCTCGCGTTCGCTCGCAGGCGGGACGGGGCAAATCCCTGCGCCGGATACTCTCTTTCCCGGTGCCAACGATGCTTGGGATCCGTTTCGGGAAATGCGCGATCTCCCGGCTGAAATGGAAAAAATGTTTCAGCGTTCGATTTCGCGATTTCCGTTGAGTCCTTTGATGGACCCGTTCAAGAACGACACCGGGTATTCGCTGTCACTGGACGTGCGCGAAATGAAAGACCGTTACGAAGTGCGCGCATATCTGCCGGATGCGAAAGCCACAGACGCGAATGTCAGACTGGAAGGCAACCGGCTCCAAGTCGAAGTGGCGAATCGCCCAGCGGCCAGCCAGCAAAACACAAATTCGTTGGTCCAGATTGATGAATGGGGGCATTTCACCCAAGCGGTGGAACTGGCCGGAAAATTGAACAGCAGCAAAATAAAAGTTGAACACAAAAATCATGAACTGCTTATTACCATTCCAAAAGCCTGATGCGAAAACCCCGTCCGGCGGGAAGCATGAGAGCGGAAGCGCCTGGGTTTCCGGGGCTACCACTGCCCGTTAACTTTCACCCGGATATGCCCCAGTGCCCATTTCACGCAGCCTCTCGCCAGCAGCAGTGTAGCAAACAGCCCCAGCGCCAGCGGTACCGGTTCCGGCACCACAGTGACGCCTAGGGTCCATGCATTCAGCTGCGCGGTCCCGCCACCGCTGCTCAGATCCGCAAAATACAGACTCCAGGTCCCGTTGGCGCTTCCCCCCGGACTGCCCGGCGAGCCAAACGAGGTAAGGTTGCCCGCCGGATTATAGCTGCCGCTCAAATAGCCATCCCCCGCACTTTGGATCGAGCCATGATCACTCGTCCCGGCTTGCAACATGATGTGCATTCCCGCTCCGCCCGCCCCAAAGGCATCCATTCCCGGCTGATTCATCAGCACCACCATCGTCCCATCCGGTGCCGACAGGTAGGCGTATAAATCTCCATTATAACCGCCGCCGAGGTCCAGCCCCACGCTCACCCCCAACACCCGGTCACCGGCATTGGCCAGATTAAATGCTCCATCAAAATATATCCCCGAGGGATTGCCATCCGGAATGGCTCCGTTCAAGGCCGGATTGCTGATCGTAAAAGTCTGGCTCCACGTCAACGTCGCGTGCGCGAACGGTGCCGCCAGCAGCAAAATAGCAGTGAAGATCGTTTTCATGGCATGACAATGGGTGCGTGGTTTCATGGATGCCATTTTAAGCGGTAATAGGCTGAACTGGGTATGTGACCTCCCAGATCGGAAAATTCATCCGTCACTTGCAGCAGGCCATTGGTGCCCACGGTATTCGTGGCGATATCAACCCAACCCAAACCCACCGTCAGATTAGTGGAGCGCTGCACCTCATACACATAGGCCGGAATGCCGCGGAAGGTGGCGGTGATGGCATTGTTATTGACCGTCAAGGCCGATGGCGTTTGCTGCCCAGTGACGAACGGATTGACCACCACGTTAATAATCCCGGTGTTCGTTCCCCCTGACCGTCGCGGATCGTGTAGGCAAACTGGTCATTCACATTGCCCGCGCTGGCGGGATAGAGAATTTGGGTGCTGTTGGTAGCCAGATTCACTGTGTTGGTGGTTACCAGATTGAGTCCCACCAAAGTCACCGGATCGCCGTCGGCATCGGTCCAGAGGCTGGTCAGGTCCGCAAAAAAGAGGCGCAGCTTTAAGCCCGCCGTGCGCAGGTAGTTCGTCGTGACAGCTACGGGCGGATGATTGGTCACCACCTGATTGATCGTGTTGGTACTGCCCAGATAGATGCTATCGCCGGCATATTCGGCCGTGATCAGATTGGTGCCGCGCGGTAAATTGGTGACCGTGAAGCTGTAGGCGATACCGCTCACGAGGTTGCTGTTGTTCAACAAAACGCCATTGGTTTTAAACGCCACCGCCCCGGTGGCTGCCGAGGGCAGCGTGGCCGTGAAAAAGACATTGGCCCGGTAACCGTTGGTGGGCGATGAGGAAATCAGGCCGAGGGCAGTAACCACCTTGTTGACGGTCACGCTGGCCGTGGTCGCGGCATTATTAAAGTCGGCGGGGTCGGCGGGCGTGAAGGTCACGGCCGCATTGGTCGTTCCGACGTTGGGGATCCCCGCTGGCGTGCTAAATGCAAACGTGCCAGCCACCGAAACATTGTTGGCCGGATTGGTCGCCGCGCCACCGCTCAGCGTCGAGGCACTGAACGCCTGGCCATAAGTGAGGGCGCTCGCGGTGGGGGCCGTCAGGGCTGGCGTCGCTTTATTCACGGTCACCGAAATGTTGTTGCTGGTGGTTTTGTAAATGGAAGTGTCACTCGGTGTGAACGTCACGGAGACATTGGTGGTGCCGGCACCGGGCACAAGGCTGCCGCTGCTGAAGGCAAAGCTGCCCGGAACATTGGCGTTGTTACTCGCGTTGGTGGCCGCGCTGCCGCTCAAGCTCGCGTTGGTAAGCCCCTGGCCGAAAGTCAGCGTGCCGGCCTTCAAGGTCAAAACCGGGGTCGCGGCCGAGACGGTCAACGTGCCGCTGTTGTAATTGATGAAATAGTTGGCCAGCCCGCTGCCGGTCGCACCCGACGCGGTGATGGCGTAAATACCCGCCGCTGCACTGCTGGCAGCGCCGGTACTGGCGAGCGTGACACTGGTCACGGTATCCGCGTTCATCAGGCCGGTCAGGGCAAATTCGGTGCCGGCGAAAACCACATTTTGTCCATACGTTTTGCTCAAATTATTGGCGGTCACAGTCAGCGCTGCCTGGGCCACAGTCAGTGTGCCGGGATTGAAAACAAGGTCGTAGTTGTCCGGGTTAAATGTCCCGCCCACCGGTGCGCTGGGCGTGAGTGTGTAGTTGCCGGCAGCCGCAGTGGCACCCGCGCCACCACTGGCAGTGATGGTCACGGAACCGATGGTCTCGCCATTTTTCAGCCCGCTGGCAGTGAAGGCCGTGGAGCCGGATCCATAGGTTTTCGATGAGCCGTAAATCTTACTGTCGGCGTTCGCCGTGATCGTCAGCGGCACGGCTTCCACCAGCAGATACGTGCTGGTGTCGGTTACGGCATTGAGACTGGCGCTGCCCGCGTAGGCATACGTAATAAGATGCGGGGTGGCGTTACTATGCTGCAGACTGGCGACATTAAAATTCAACGAGAAGCCGCCGGCGCCTCCGCTGATCGCGGTAGTCTGCGCATGACCGTCAATGGTAACGGTAATGGTCTCGCCATCAGCGGGATAGACCGGCCCGGCGGCGCTTAGCGTGCCATTCAGCGTCACCATGCCCGGGCCGTAATAGATACTCTGGCTGGAAGTCAAGCCACTAAACACGGGGGACACGCCACTCGAAACATTCAATAGCCCGGTCGTTGCGGCAAAATAACTGTCATTGGGATGCTGCGCGGCGGAGCTACTGGAACCCCACGATCCCGCGGACCGGCGACTGCCATTAGCTAAAAAAGTCACCGCCGTACTGGTGGTGCTGCCCGGCAAACTGACTTTTGCGCCAGCGGCCAGCGACAGGCTGGTGGCAATGGTTATGGCTTGGGCCAGCGTCAGCGTGCCCGCAGTGTTGTTATCGGTCAGCGCATTCACGCTGACCGGCAAGCCGGTGCCCGCCGCCTGTGGACTGGTGCCGTTATAAACATAATTGGCGGCCGGGGAGAAATTCCGGGTGGCGGTCTGGATGTTGCCGGCAGCGCCGCTGGCGGTGATGCCAGCAGAAGAACCCACGCCCAGCGTCCCGCCATCCGCCAGGGCGAAGCCACCACCGCTAATGGTGTTGGGACCGCAAAACAGCGCGGTATTGCTGCTGACCGTGACGAGATTGGTTACCCCGAGATTGGCACCCAGCGTGATCGAGCCGGAACCGGTTTGACTGATGGTGAAGGAGTCGGCATTGGTGAAGCCGGAACCCAGATTGATCCCGGCAGTCTGATCCGGACAATTCCAAATCAAATTCTGAAAATTCTGGTCCAAGCCATCCGGGGTGCTGGCGTTGCTGGTAAATCCGGTGATCTGGCAGGTGCTTTTTTGCGAATTAGCCAGCCAGGTGGCGACCGGAATGGCACCGGCCGTGGTGGTAAAGTTGTGCTGGTAGGTGCCGCCATAAAATACCAGGTTGCCGGCGGTGGAGTTGCTGACCACGCCCGCATTGGCAAACATGCCGGTGTCGTAAACCATGATGGAGGCGGGCGTCGTTGCGTCAAAATTCACGGTCCCGTTATTTACGAGCGTGCCATGAAGTTCCAGGCCAAGCGCGTTGTCCAGATTCCGCAGGGTCAGGGTTTGGCCGCCGTTCACGGTCAACTGCCCGCCATTTTCAATTTGAATTTCGTCCTCGGCCACGTTGGTATCCAGCGCGACGGCATGACCGGCTTGAATGATGATCAGCGGGCTGCTGCTGCCCGCACCCGGAGGCGTGGGAGCCGGCACCACCCAGGCAGAGCCATTATATAGTTCCCATGTGTTCGGTGAACTCCAAACCCCGCTGCCATGCGAGCGATAGGAACCACCCTGAGCCTGAATGCTAAAGGGCGCGGAAATGCCGACCACACTGCCGCTCGTGGCCGTAATGGTCACGGGGGATTCCTCGAAATTATCCTTGGCCGGGATGCTGGCGACCCCATTCACCAGCGTGGCGCTAATCTCAACGGCCTCGGCCCGGTCAAAAGCTCCATCCAAGTTACCATCCCAAGTCAGGTTGACGGAACTGCTGCTAAAAGTAACCACCGAACTATTGTCGGTGGTAATGGTGTTGCCGTAGGTATCTTTGGCCGTGGCATAATTCGTAAAGACGATGGCGACGTAGGCGGGCTGCGAAGCCGACACAATAAAATGGTCCAGTGCCGCCGGACTGATGCTGGCGGTAGTCGCCGGCTGGGTGAGGGCGTAATTCCCGGCATTGGCACCGCTGAGGGTCAAGCCGGTGATGCTCACGGTCTTATTCGCACCGGCGTCGGCATCCGCAAAGGCTCCCGCTGCACCACTGGTATTCAGCGCCACGCTGTCCGGACTCACCACGCCCACCAAGGTTGCCCCGCTGGTGTTCAGGCTCGCGGCGGTGGTGCCATTGGCCGTCCGATCGGCAGCCGTGATGCCGCTGACGGCAAGCGACTTGGCGGTGATCCCATAACTGTTGTTCGCATTGTTTTGAAAATAGAGCGAGTAATTCGTGGCAGAACCGGCCAGCGCCAAAGTGCCGGCGCCGAGCGGGTAAATACCAGCATTTCTCACCACTGTGCCGGTGGCGTGGTTGAACGCCATGGAGCCGGTGAAGGCCAGGCCAATGGTCCCGGCCGTTTCGCTGTTTTGAAAACCCGTCACCGTGTAGTTCGCCAGGTTCGCAGAATAGGTGGCGTTGTTCAGTGTGGTGCCATCAAATGTGCGGGTCACGGTATTCGGCGTCAGCGTGAGTTGCGCCGGATCCACGGTCAAGGCCCCGCTGCTGTAGGTGATGGCATAATTACCGGCGCTGAAAGTGCCGCCGGTGGCGAGGCTGGGGGTGAGCTGATAGCTGCTGCCCACCGGACTGTTGGCCGCAGTACCGCCGCTCGCGGTGATGGTCACCGAGCCAATGGTTTCCCCGTTTTGCAGTCCGCTGGCGATGAAAGTGGTCTGACCGGCACCAACGCCGGCAAAAAGGTTTCCATAAGCCTTGCTCGCGGAGTTAGCCGAAATATTCAACGCGGCCGGATTAACCGTCAGAGTACTGCCGACATTGGAAGCAGGATTCAAACTGGCGCTGCCCGGGTAAGCGCAGGTGATGGTGTATGGCGTCGCGGAGTAGGGTAGCGTGGCCGTGGCAAAACTTACCGAGAAGGCCCCAGCGCCACCCGCAATGGAGGCGGGCCGGGTGACCCCGTTGAGCGTCACATTCACGATTTCGCCATTGGTGGGATAGACCGCTCCCAGAGCGCTCACCACCCCGCTTACCGTCAGATTGGCCGCACCATAAGATTGCACGTGGTTCGCCAATCCGGAAATGGTGGGTGTGGCGATCGTCGCCACATCGGCATAGGTCGTGCCCAGGCGTATTTCATCCACATCCAAATCTTCCCCATTGGCGGCTGCGCGAAACCGGTTGAAAGAAAAATCGGCAATGGTCAGCGTCGCCGTGGGTGTGGCCGGGGCGGCTCCGCCCAACAAGGTGGGGTTCACATAAAGCCTGGCTATCCGGTGGGTGGCATCGCCGGTGGTGCCGTCAATTTGCACCACCAGAAAACCCACCACCCGGCCTGCCAAGGACACGGAAGTATTCGTGGAACTTCCGCCGGACCCGCTGCGTTCCATGCCCCAGAAAGTGCTGCCACTCCGTTGCCCAAAAAACAAATTCTCAGTGCTGTCGCTAAACAGGGAAACCCCCGCATAATGACTGCCAGCTCCGGCATCCACCCGCAGCAACACACTGAACCAGTAAATATTATTAGCCGTGCTATAGCTCGCCCCAAAATTACGAAAAACGGTTTCGGTTCCGCCGGGGGCAGTGGTGCCGAACAAATGGGCCTGATTGCCAGACGTTACGAGCCCCAGATAGGGCGTCATGTCAGCCGCTTCCGCTATCCCGCTGGCGGAATTGCCCTGATAAATGGTGTACGTTTGTCCAGCCGCCGGCCAGTTGGCATCCACACCCTGCCCATAGATCGTCTGGTTCGTGGTGTAATTAAACCCTTCATAACCAATGAGACTTCCAACCGCCGGGCGGTACACTCCGCATAGCAGCCAGACAAGCCAACAAAGAAAAGTGCATTTTTTAAACAGCATAATGCTTCCACTCACCGTTGTTTCAACAGCTTACTGAAAGGCTGCGTCCATGGAACTTACCGGGTTTTCTTTTGGACATAGCCGACCAACCATTTTCATCTGTTCCCACCCATCGGTTTATAGTCCCACCGCCAATGCTGAACTGCTTAGTAAAGATCCTACCACTTCTAAAAAGCGGCCAAACATTACATTATTTAACTCATTAACATTACCCGATAAACGACTACCAAACCCGCCGCATTTTGTTTTTTATTAGACATATTTTGCCAGCCGCATTTCAGTGTTATCGTTATTTATCTGGTTTTTCTGCAAATCTCTAAAAAAACCCTGGTTCAAACCCGAAATCACGCAGAATGATTAGAGCATTTCAATCAAATACATAGCCCGTAGCGATGCGCCTTTGGTTC
>CAISVF010000597.1 GCA_903888765.1 uncultured Verrucomicrobia subdivision 3 bacterium
GCACTAAGCCAACACCATTGTCAACAACTTATTTCATTTTCATGCGCTTTTGGTCAACCAATCCAATCAAATTCCCCAGAAAACCAGCCAGTTTTTGATTTTTAAAACAGACTCTAAGGGATTATACAGTCCGGTATTCGTGGCCACGGAGCCCCCACCAAAAATGCTGCCATTGCCCGCCACGGTGGTGATGATTCCATTCGTGCTCACCATACGAATGCGATTATTGCCCGAATCGGCGAGGTAAAGTTTTCCAGACGAATCCACGGCTACGCTAGTCGGCTTATTCAGAAATGCATTGGTCGCCGGCCCGCCGTCGCCAGTAAAGCCAAGCACACCCGCACCGGCGATAATGCGCGAGATGCCGTTGGTGCCGACTTTGCGGATGACATGATTATTCATTTCCGCAATGTAAAGGTTGCCCGCTGCATCCAGCGCTGAACCCTGTGGAAAATCCAGAATTGTGTTCGTGGCTGGCAGACCATCGTTCAACAGCCCTCCAGCCAGGGTGGAAACCATGTTATTCAGGAGGTTGGTGCCATTCATCTGCCATTGGTAGGTGAAGAGCCCGACACCGGTGGCCGCCACGGTGAACGTCGCGTTGCCGCTCTAGGCCGCCGTCTGGCTTGTCGGTTGAAGGGTAATAACGGGCTGCGCTTCGATAATAGCCGTCGCGAGTAACCCCGGAATCAGAAGGCAGATTTGCAACAGGTTCAATTGCGTTTTCATAATCCAGTTGCTGGTATAATCTCTAGTGTTTTTATGCTGGTCAATCTTATTTATAAGAGTAAATTACACATTCAGATCCGCCAGGGAGGGATCATTGGCTTGGGCAATCTGGCGCATCTTTTTCACCGCGGCAGTCATGTTATGTTGGCGAAATAATGCGGTGCCAGCCACAAAAGTATCCGCTCCCGCGCGGGCGCACTCGGCCACGGTTTGGTGGTTAATGCCGCCATCCACTTCCAGGTGATATTTCAGTTTTTTCTCGCGGCGCCAGACATTGGCTTGCTGGATTTTCGGGAGGCATTCGTGGATGAAGCTTTGCCCGCCGAATCCGGGATTCACCGTCATCACCAACAGCAGGTCAATCTGGTCCAGAAAGGGCTGTACTTCGGTGATGGCCGTGGGAGGATTGATGGCGAGGCCGACTTTTTTGCCGAGGGATTTGATTTTCCATATCAGAGGGGTGACTTGCTCATGAAGTTCCACATGGACGGTGATGAGATCTGCTCCCGCTTTCGCAAAGGGTTCGAGGAGAATTTCCGGCCGGCTGCACATGAGATGCACGTCGAAGAACATTTTCCGGGCATGAGGCCGCACGGCTTCGATAATCGCCGGGCCGAAGGATATATTCGGCACAAACCGGCCGTCCATGATGTCCAGATGTAACCACTCGGCCCCGGAACGCACGGCGCGTTCGGTTTCCTTGCCCAATCGGGTGAAATCCGAAGCCAGCAGTGACGGTGCGATAATCATGCCGGAGGATAGTGGATGAACGCAGCCGGATGGAAGTTGGAAAATCGGGCCTGCAGTAATTTGTTTTGCCAGAGCTACAAGAAAATGGCTGCCATGGAAGGCAAAGACGAAACTCACCGCGGTATCCGTATCGCTGAATAACCAACCTCTATCGGGCGGGGCCGGTGGAACTTTTAATCGACTGCTTAAGCTATCAGTCTGGCTATATGTTGGGAGGCTTTGGGGCTCCGACTAGCGGGTTGCGAAAAATTCAGTTTAAATCGTTTTCAGTGCTGACCGGGTTGTTTTCGCCTTTGAGCGCCCCCACCAGCGCGTGCCAGGCCAGAATCGCGCATTTTACCCGGGCCGGATATTTATACACGCCAGCAAATACCGCCAACTTGCCAACATCCCCGGTGGCTTTGCCCGTCGTTACCAGTTCACGCACGCGTTCGAACATCTGCTCCGCCTCCAGCTTGGATTTTCCCCGGACATTTTCGGTGAGCAGGGATGCTGAGGCTTTGGAAATGCAACAGCCGGATCCGACAAAACTGGCCTCCCGAATCAAGTCATTGTCGAGCGTGAGAAATAATTTCAGGTTGTCGCCGCACAATGGATTAAATCCCTGTGCCGAGCAGGAACACCGGGGCATTTCATGAAAATTGCGCGGCTGCTTGCAGTGGTCCAGAATGACCTGCTGATAAAGGTCGTTGATATCGTCGAACATATACTATGGAGCGGGCGGCGGCGCGCGGTTGGCCCGGTGCTTTTATTTATTTTCCGAGTAAATGAGGGTTGGCCTCCAACCGGTCCCACACCAGCTTATCAATCACCGTTCTGGCCGGCTCGTATTGGATGCGCTCAATGATTTCTCCGGCAAAGGCGTGGACCAACATCTGCCGGGCCATGTCCGAGCCGATACCACGGGTGCGCAGGTAGAAAATACTTTCCTGGTTTAACTGGCCAATGGTTGCTCCATGCGTGCATTTCACATCATCCGCATAAATTTCCAGCTGGGGTTTTGTGTCAGCGGTCGCGTCGTCGGAGAGCAATAAATTCTTGTTCGTCTGTTTGGCATCGGTTTTTTGCGCGATGGGATGCACGTAAATCCGGCCGTGAAAAACGCCCTTGGATTTGTCATCTAGAATGCCGTTGAAATATTCGTGGCTGGCGCAATGCGGTTGGGCGTGTTCCACGAGCATGTGATGGTCAGCCAGTTGCTCATCCTTGGTCAGATAAAGGCCATTGAGCACACATTCCAATCCCTCGCCGGCGAGTTTGGTGCGGATATTATTGCGGGAAAGCTTTGCTCCCAGGGCAATGGAATGAAGTCTGACTTTACTGGTGCGGCCAAACTCACCCGCGATGGTGGCGATGTGAAAGGCGGAGGTCGCTTCATCCTGCACTTTGACATGCTCGATTACGGCGTTTTCGCCGGCGTAAATTTCCGTTACCCCGTTGGTGAAATAGCTGACATCACGGATCCCGATGTAGCTTTCCACCACCGTCAATTTAGTGTTCGACTCCGCGATGATCAGGTTGCGCGGAAGGATGGTTTCTCCGTTTTGGGTCGCCGATGAAATATGAATCAATTGCACCAGTTCGGTGACTTCGGTTCCTTTGGGCACGAAGATGAAGGCTCCGTCCGAGAAAAACGCCTGATTCATCGCGGCGAAGGCATTGCTGGCCGGATGAGCATATTGGCCCAGATGTTTTTGAAGGAGTGCGGCATCTTTCCTGAGCGCGGCCGAAAGGTTTTCAATCCTTACGCCATCCGCCACAGGCTGAAGGGTGGAGTGTTTTTCGGAAAAAAATCCATTCACAAAAACTAGCCGATGACCAGGTAGTGAGGCAAAAACGGATTTGTTCAACGCCCTTGTTTCAGCTCCGTTAACGGCAACCAGGCTGGCACGCAGGAAATTGAGTTTTGCAATGGGTGCCACGTTGGTGAAACGCCAGTCCTCATCCTGCAAGGTGGGAAAACCAGCGTCAGCAAAGCGCTCTGCGCCAGTCTGGCGCATCTGTTGCAGCCATACTGGCGTCGCCGCTGCTGGAGCGGGCTTTGAAAATCTGGCCAGGAGTTGTGCGGCACCACTGTTTGCTTTCTGCGTCATATTTAGAATCAGTCTAATTATTAAAAACCGGCGCTCAATCTCCCATGCCGGAAGCATTTACGCAATTGAAAAGCTCGCCCCAAATGTCGAGCTCTGTTTCTGGGGCGGGTAAGGACTGGCAGTGGCTTTGTTAAAAACCGGACCCTTTGGCGGTTAAGAGGCTATTGTTCTGACCACACGAGTCATACCGGCTTGACCGTCGCGATGTTCAGCAGCACGTTCGTTCCAAATAAAATCATGACTTACTCCGGGTGGGCATCAGTTATGGGCGGCAAACCAAAATGCCTGCGCAAAAAAGACCACTCCAGTGGCCCCCACTCCCAAGCTGAGATACCAGAATTTGGGACGCTGGGTAAGGGCAGAAACCGCGCCGATGGAAATGGCAATTTGAAACAGCGTCACACTGCGCGCGAAAATCTGGTGCGTCATCAACTCGCCCTGGGCTTCTTTTTCCTTCTCTTTGGCACTTTCTTGGATCTTTTCCTTGTCGGTCTTGTAATCTTCCAACTTGGTTTTGTCGGCCGCGGAGGCGGCTTTGCCAAAAGTATCGAGAATGTCCACCTTGCTCTTCAACTGGGATTCCTTAATGCTTTTGGATTGGTAATAGCTCCACTCATCGGCGGCCCGGATCTGCGCAATCACGGCTTCGTTGGCGTGGTGTCCGGCCTGCAAGGAAGCCACGGCGGCAAAGGCGGACAGCAGGGCGGAACTCAACGCCACGCCCAGCGTCCAGCGTCCGCTGCTGTGTTTGGCTTGATGCTCCATGTGCTCATGGAGGTGTTCAGTGGGGACTTCTGGTGCTTCCATAAATTAAATTTGATTGTAGGATAGATGCCACAGGGTAATTTTCAATCCCGAATCCGGGGCCAAAAGCCTACCGCTAATTGCCTTGTTTCAACAGCCACCAGACTGCCAGAAGGATGGACACTCCCGCCAACGACATCCACAGGGCTGGCAGGAAAAATGAGGCGATGGTCAGCGCGACTCCGCCGGTGAAGGGCACTACGGATCTCTGTCGCCAGCCGTAGAGTAAATAGGCGCTGCCGATAGCGCCCCAGAACAGCGAAGCCCACAGAAAATTCTCATCCAGCAAATCCATGCCAAGAGTTTGCCGTAAGATTGGCGGCTTGCCACGCCAAATGGCTGTGTTAGTTTTTTATCGTGACGCAGTTTTTCCGCCCCAACATAAAACGCAATGGCCGCATTGCGCGCGGTGTCATTGGTACCATCTGCCTCATTGCCGGCATCGTGCTGGTGGATTTTGCGCTTTGGCTGGGCTTGATTTTTGTGGTTGCCGGACTGTTTGCCATTTATGAAGCCCTGCGGGGTTGGTGTCTCGCCCGCGCCTGCGGCATCAAAACAAAAATCTAAAACGGGTGGCTGAAGGGCCTGGCTTTTTATCTACCGAACGCTGAGTTCTTGGCCAGCTTACCCTCCTTGCGTTTGCCTTCAAATCGGGAATGCACGATTTCGAGGGCGAGGTTTAGCCAGATGGCCAATTATGGCATACAGACGCCAATCAAAAATAGTGTTCTTGCCTGCGTCAGAAGCAAAACCAGAGACAGGCTGCCCAAAATATTTCTATCTTTGAACCTATTCCGCTGACCGAAATTGTTTCGAAAGCACTGTAAAGAGTTCCTCGGTTAATGGGTAGCTGCATCAATGTAACTTGAATCCACCCATAAAAATGACTTCCGCCGCGACCACGATCAGGAAAACCATGCCGACCAAAGCGTTGAGGCGGAAGAAGGCAATATTGATCCAATTCAGGCTGCGCCGGCGGGCGATCCAATGTTCCAAGCCCAGGCAACCGAGAATGATCAGCCAGCCGATGAGGTAGGCAATGCGAAACCGGCATAACAGGCCAAAGACCAGGAGCAAACCGCACATGATCATGTGCGCGAGAAAAGCGGCGGCCAAGGCGTTTTTCGGCCCCCATGCGACGACAAGCGAGTGCAACCCTTGGGATTTATCAAACTCATAATCTTGCAGCGCGTAAATGATATCAAAACCAACCAACCACAGGACCACAGCGAAGGCGAGAATAGTCATTTGCACTACTTCCCAGCTGGAAACCTGCGTTCCTTTTACCGCCAGCCAGGCACCAATCGGCGCAAGCGCCAGCGCGATCCCAAGAAAAACATGAGTGTAATCGGTAAACCGCTTCGTGAGCGAATAAAAGCAAACCAACACCAGTGCCACTGGCGAACAATAAAAACAGATGGCATTCAAACCCCAACTGGCGACCACCAAACCGGCCCCGGAGAGGACACAGAGAATAATCGCGCTGGCCAGAGAAATTTGGCCCGCTGGTAGATGCCGATTTTTGGTGCGCGGATTCAGCGCGTCGTATTTCCGGTCCACGATGCGGTTGAAGGCCATGGCGCAAGTGCGAGCGCAAACCATGGCGAAGAGAATCAGGCCAAAAGTTTTTCCGCCCGGCCACCCGCGATTGTCCCGCGCGGCGACCAGCATGGCCGCCAACGCAAATGGCAGCGCAAAAATCGTATGGGAGAAGCGGACAAAGGCACCCCACTTCTGCAGGGCAGACATGGGATTCCGGTTGGAGGATGCTAAAGCCATCTCAGTACGCGCCATGAATGAAGTCGCCAGCCAAACTGCCTCGCCCGGCGATCATGGTTTTTTCGGCTTGAAACAAAGGCCGCAGGGCGGCGGCACGATGAAAAAGATCATGCCAAGCGAAAGGCAGCAACGTTGCCGACCGGTGGGACATTTGACTGGCCTGGAGCTTCATTCGATTTCCTCCGCCCAGCGTGGTGCCAGTTGGTTCGGCACGCCGATGTGATCCAGCACGCGCGCCACCACGGTATCCACGACCTGCACCACGGTATCGGCACCGGAATAAAAACTGGGGTTTGCCGGTAAAATCGTCGCTCCGGCTAAAAGGAGTAGTTCCATGTTTTTAATATGAATCAAACTCAAAGGGGTTTCCCGGGGAACGAGAATTAACTTCCGCTTTTCTTTCAGGGTTACATCGGCAGCCCGCAACAAAACATCCTCACTGTAGCCGTGGGCGATGCGCCCCATGGTGCCCATGGTACAAGGAATCACCACCATTACATCCGGAGGATTTGAGCCGCTGGCAAACGGGGCATTCATGCTCTTCAGATTGTGGGTCGGCACGCCGGCTGGGATTTTTAATCCTCCGGGCAATTCCACGGCAATAACCTGCTGCGCATAATTGCTCAACACGACATGAATCTCGTGTTCCTGCGGGTTGAGATTGTCCAGGAGTCGCTGCGCGTACAATGCGCCGGTGGCTCCGGTGATGGCTACTAGAATTTTCAATTCCCACGATTATGAAGGAGCCGAAGGAAACGGGCAAGTCGCGCCCGTTTCCATTCAAAGGAGCACGGTGGGAAACACTAAAACAGCTTGAGTCCACAAATTCGTTCCGCACAATTGGCGTGTGTTAAAACCGGCGACAATCATTTTGGGCTCCTTGCTTTTCATTCTGGCAGGTTGTACAACCGTGCCCAACGATGCGCCGCCGACAGATTGGGTCACCAATAATCACGAGCAGAACAACGAAGTTGCCCGACCGCCAGCAGCCATTCCTCATTTACCCCCGCTGGTGATTATCACCAATGCACCCGCAGTCAAAAGTAATACTCCGCCAGCGGTTACTAAAACGAAAACTCTCCAGCCGGCGACCGTGCCGGTATTTTCATGGAGCAGCCTGAATCGCTGGGCCATCGCTCATCGACTGGCTCAACCACATTTGCTGACCAAATCACCGCTGACGACCTATGCCATCAGTTCAAGCAGAGGGAACATGGTGCTGGCCATAGGCAGTCGGGAGGCGGCTTGGAACGGGGTGACCTTGCACCTTGGTTTTGCCCCGGAGTTTATCGACGATCAGGTTTTCATTCACGGCATGGATTTGCAGAAGAATCTGGAACCACTGCTGATCGGGCCGCCACTGACGCCTGGTTCTAACCGGGTCGTGGTGATCGATCCCGGACATGGCGGGATCAATGGCGGGACGGTGAGTGTGCTGGACAAACGGGCGGAAAAAGATTTCACACTTGATTGGGCGCGGCGGATGAAACCCCGTCTGGAAGCCAATGGCTGGCAGGTGATTCTCACACGAACCAATGACTCCGATATGGCCTTATCCAACCGGGTGATGGTGGCGGAGGCTCATCATGCCGATTTGTTCATAAGCCTGCATTTCAATTCCGTCGCGCCGGACCAAAGACCAGCCGGCCTGGCAACCGTTTGCCTGACGCCGATGGGGTTGCCGTCCAATCTGACGCGCGGTTATCCGGATATTGTCTCCCAGAGCTTTCCCAATAATGATTTTGACGCACAAAACCTGCAGCTTGCAGAGCGCTTACAGCGGGCACTGCTGCACGCCACAGCCATGGAGGATCGGGGCGTGAACCGCGCCCGGTTTACCGGAGTGCTGCGCGGCCAGCACCGTCCGGCAGTACTGATTGAGGCGGGATTTTTGTCCAACCCGAGTGAAGCCAGACGCATTGCGGACCCGATGTTCCGGCAAAAGTTGGCCGAGACCGTGGCCAACGCACTGTGATGTCATCCCCGAAACATATTATCGTCACCGGCGGCGCCGGTTTCATTGGCGCGCATTTGGTGGAGCGGTTGCTGCACGACGGAAAAAAGGTGATTGTCATCGACGATCTTTCCACCGGATCCCCGGACAATCTAGCTGAAGCGAAAATACATGCGCGCTTCCGGTTGATTCATTCAAAAATATCCTCGGTGGCGGAGTTGCCACAACTGGTGGCAGAGGCGGAATTTATTTTTCACCTGGCCGCCACGGTAGGAGTGGAACTGGTGGTAAAGTCGGCTTTGCACGTGCTGGAAGCCAGTTTCCACGAGACCCAGGTTTTATTGCGCGCGGCGGCGCAGGCGACCACGCCGATACTGCTCACCTCCTCCTCGGAAGTTTACGGCAAGAGCGCCAAGCCGGAATTTGGCGAGGAAGATGACCTGCTCATCGGACCGCCCGGTCAGGCGCGCTGGAGCTATGCCTGTTCTAAGCTGACAGATGAATTTCTCGCTCTCGCCTATGCCCGCGAGAAAGGTCTGCCGGTTACCATCGTGCGGCTGTTCAATACAGTTGGCCCGCGCCAGACCGGGCGCTATGGCATGGTGCTGCCGCGATTTATCGCCGCCGCAAAGACTGGTGAGCCGCTGAAAGTTTTTGGCGACGGCACGCAATCCCGCTGTTTTTGCCTTGTTCATGATGTGGTGGAAGCACTGGTGCGATTGCAACAATGTGCAGCGGCTCGCGGAGAAATTTTCAACATTGGTGGCACCGAAGAGATTTCCATTATAGAATTAGCCAAGCGGGTCATTGGCACCCTGGGTTCTAGTTCTAAAATTGAGTTGGTCCCCTATGCCAAGGCATATCCGACTTCTCCCGGTGAGACCGGTTTAAGCCATGCAGCGGTGTTTGAAGACATGCGCCGCCGCAAGCCGCTGGTGGAAAAACTGGAGCGCTTCGTGCATTTTAAACCGCAAACCACATTGGGCGAGATCATACGGGTGACGGCAAAATAGATCCAGCGGCCCTGGTTTTTCCGGCCGGTTTTGAAGCGGCCAGTTCTACGGTAAAAGGCGATAAATAAATTTCCAACGATCCAGCGCAGCGACCTTCATGTTCCATTAAGGTCCTCCTTGGAGGTTTATGTTTATGAAAAAATCGTTTTTTCCTACTGGAGGCATCCAAACTCCGCGGACGACTGACCATTTGCCGGGGATTTTTCTGGGCCGCTGGTTGATTTTTCTCGGAGCCTTTGCATTGGCACCGATATTTACGGGGTTGGCGCACAATCTGACTGGTGATCCAGCACATCCACACTATGACTGGACGATTCGACCTCCAGATAGGATTGCTGCGATATGGCTTTTAGCTCAGGCGGACAATGGTGCGGGTCGTATGCGTGTGATCAGTCGGCCGGCGAATACCAGTCAACCGATACAGGCTTTGCCCTTTGAACTTTTTGCGCCCCGTGTGCAAGTGCGCTGGGATGATCGTTTTATGTACATTGAAGATAACGGCCTGCCGGCTCATCCCATGATGGCAGGCATCACGGCCTGGCAACAGCAAGTGCCTTTGCCGCAAGCGTATTTTGGCGATAATGCCTGGCGCATTCCATTAACGCCAACGCCGGCCCGGCAGCCACAGATGGTCAAAGGCCATTTCCTGCGCGGCGCGATTGCGATTGCTGCAAACGGGATCCCCATTTTCAACCCGCAAAATAATCGCGGAGAGATTTCGGCGGAAATCGGCGAGCTGGATCAATGGGGCGGCCACTGTGGAAGGGCGGACGATTATCATTACCACATCGCTCCCCTGCATCTACAAAAAGTCGTGGGACAGAAACTGCCCATTGCCTATGCACTCGACGGCTATCCGATTTACGGCCTCACCGAGCCGGATGGGATGCTGCCGGTGGACCTTGATGCGTGCAATGGTCACCAAACCGCAACCTTGGGGTATCATTATCACGCTGCCAAAAAATACCCTTATTTGAATGGCGGTTTTTATGGCGAAGTGGTGGAGCGCGACGGTCAGGTGGATCCTCAACCGCGCGCCCGGCCGATAAGAGCGGTACAGGCTCCTTTGCGGGGGGCGAGCATCATGGGGTTGACCGTTTCACCGGATGAACAGAACTATGGGCTCAAATACCAGGTTGGTGGAGCTTCTGCAGCGGTGAATTATGCCCGCATCGGCAGCGAATTTTGGAAGTTTGAATACGTGAGTCCGGATGGCAAAAAGCGGCAAGCAACCTATCGCGCCGCTGTATCCAATGGAGATCTGCCACCCGAACCCAGACCGGCCCCATTCATTTATCACGAAGGCCGCCTAACGGAGACCGAGAATCTTGGTGTCAGCGAGCCAGGTTATGTGACGAAAAGCAGTGGAAAATTTAAGCTGCGCAGTTCGGCGGTTGCCAGCCAGGGTTTCTTGCCGATTGAATATACGGGTGATGGGGCGGGCATATCACCACCCCTTGAGTGGAGCGGGGCCCCAGCAGGCACGAAAAGTTTTGCCCTGATCATGCATCATATTCCGGGACCGGGTACGACCAAATGGTATTGGGTGCTATACAACATTCCCGCAGAAGTTCAAAGTCTCCCCAAAAATGTCAGCGGAATTGGCACGGTGGGAAATAACAGTGTCAATGACCAGACTGGCTATGCGCCACCCCATTCAAAGGGGCCCGGTCCCAAAACATATATTCTGACGATCTATGCACTAGTGCTTAATTGCATAAATTAACGATAGTATTATGCAATTGCGATCCCTTGACTTCCCGCTTGCGCCACTTGAACGGTTTGGCCTTGGGATTGTAAGCCGCGATGAACGCTTCGATGGCTTGGC
>CAISVF010000598.1 GCA_903888765.1 uncultured Verrucomicrobia subdivision 3 bacterium
AACTCGCCCGGCGGCTCCGGGAAAATAATTTCAGCGTGCAAATCGCCTGCGCCCCCGATCAACTGGCTTGGTGGCGGCAGCAGGGGGAAACGGCCAGCGTTCCCCGCACTATCACGGAGCTCCTGGGCCTGGTGGACCACGCCGGAATCTTCGTCGGGAACTGCTCCGGCCCCGGCCATCTCGCGGCCATCTCCGGGGTGCCCACCTTTACTCTTTTCGGTCCCTCCATGCACGAATGGTTTCTGCCCATGCATCCCGCGGCAGAACTGTTCGAGGGGCGCCCCTGTCCTTACAAACCGTGCTCAGACTATTGCCGCTATGCCAAGCCGTTTTGCCTGAGCGAATTGACCGCGGACGATGTCTGGCCAAAGTTGGAAACCTTTGCCAAAAAACATCTCCCGGCCCCACTGCCCACCGCAAGCTGAAGCCTGCCTGGTGTCTGGGCCGCCGCACTCCAAGACGCTGGCGCGTTGACGATGGCTCCCGAACCGCGCGAAGCGTCTTGGAGTGCGCCAGCCCTCTGGCGCTTTGGAAGGGCGGGGGGAACGTGCAGGGTGTCGCAAAATAATCTCACCTTGGCACTGCTGGAATTTGCGATGGCTTGTTTGAAAAACGCGAATGATTTGGTGGGTGCGGAGAAAAGCGGCGGAGGGCCGCCGCACTCCAAGACGCTGGCGCGTAGATCGATGGCTCCCGAACAGAGCGAAGCGTCTTGGGCTGCGCCCGTCCTTGCTCGGGCGCTTTCCCTTCACCACTCCACATTCGGCTCATATTCATCGGCGACAGAAATTTTGCCCGTGTTGAAACGAGAAATAGATTTCACCATTGCCGGCGAGGCTGTCCGTTCAAACCACGCCGCCGAGCACCACGGATACTGACACGCCACCGGCACCAACCCATGCTTCACCGCGTTCTGATGAACGTAATTCAACCGCGCCAGATAAGACCGCTGATGTGTCAATCGCGTATCCCAAAAGTTGAACCACACTCGCCGTTCCGGGGTGGCATCCAGTTTATTGATCCAACCGGAAGTCTTGGCGTGCAGCATCCCCAACATCGCCCGCAGGCTGCTGGCACCATCGGCCGCCGCCGGCGAATGGGCTATGAAGTGATAATGATTGGAAAACACCGCCCACGCCTCCAGTTGCCAGCCGAACTTTTCAGCCACCGTCAACAGACCGCGCTGCAACACCCGCAGTCTCCTTGCGCCACGAAAGTGGTGTGCCTTCAGATACGTCGCCCCAGTGATAAAATAAGTGCCGCGCTCACTGAGTTGATGGGTCGGCGCGTGCGGCCAAGGGGTCTTGGTTTCCGGCATGACAAAAAATGACTCGGACTGAATGGCAAGGGAAGTGAAAATTTATGGTTCCGGGAAAAAGCGGCGGTGGGCCGCCGCATTCCAAGACGCTGGCGCGCTGACCGGTGGCTCCCGAACTGCGCGAAGCGTCTTGGGCTGCGCTTACTCGGGCGCTTTGGGCGGATGGAATGCTCAGGGGGATGCGAAATTATCTCAGATTGGTAAGATTGGAAATTAAGATGGGGTTTTGAAAAATTTGTATGATTTCGTGGGCGCGGAGAAAAGCGGCGGAGGGCCGCCGCACTCCAAGACGCTGGCGCGTTGTCCGATGGTTCCCGAACTGCGCGGAGCGTGTGGGAATGCGCCATTGCTCTGGCGGATGAACGGGGTGGCGGCGGCTAATGCGCTAACCTCCGAGTGATCCGGGATCGCCGACGTCTCCTTTGTTAAAGTCCACATATTCTTCCGTCAAGTCGGCGGCATACATTACGGCATCCGCCCGGCCAAGATTCAGCTGAATGAGCAGTTCAAATTCCGCGGGGGCCACGGCTTCACAAAGCTGCCGAAACGTTGCCTTGGTGGGCTGACCACGTTTGAGGCTCCAGAGGATTTTTTTGCCGCCGGGGACGCGGTAGCCGATGTCGATTTTATCCTCCACCACAGTGGCGGCGGAATAGCCAATGGCATCAATAATCCGGCCCCAGTTGGGATCGCCGCCGTGCCAGCTGGTTTTTACCAGGGCGCTGTTCGCCACCGCGCGGGCGGCGGCATCGGCATCCCGCAAAGTTTTGGCTCCCTGCACGCGCACAGTTACCACGCGGTGCACGCCTTCGCCATCCCGCACAATTTTTTTAGCCAGTTCGAGGCAGACGTGGGACAACGCCGCCTGAAAAACCGAAAACTCCGCCGCCGAAAGTTTGAATTTTTTATTTCCGGCCAGCCCGTTGGCCAACACCAGCACCGTGTCGTTGGTGCTCATATCGCCGTCCACCGTGATGCGATTGAAACTATGGGCGACCGCCTCGGTCAACGCCGCCTGCAAAACCTTGGCCTCCACCACCGCATCCGTGGTAATGAATGCCAGCATGGTGGCGTGCAACCCGCTCCGGGGCAGTGCGGCCGGGCGGGCACCCGTCGGGCTCATGCCCGGCTGAATCATGCCCGCTCCCTTGCAAATGCCGCCGATCCGCACCGTCTGGCTGCCCAGTGGGAATTCCACCGCAATCTGTTTCGGCTTGGTGTCGCTGGTCATGATGGCTTCCGTGGCGTGGTCAGCATCGGCCTCCGCCGAGCCCAGCAGCGTGGCGGCCTCGATGATGCCGGCGCGGACGTTGTCCATGGGCATGGTGACGCCGATGCGACCCGTCGAACCAACCAGCGCGCGCCCGGTGGAAAGCCCGAGCGCTTTTTCCGTGAAGCTGACCATTTCACGAGCATCGGCCAGGCCCTGCCGGCCGGTGCAGGCATTGGCATTGCCGGAATTAACGACCACCACCTGGGCCACGCCCGTTTTCACGCGCTCCACGCAGACTTTCACCGGGGCCGCGCACACCTGGTTGGTGGTGAACAAACCCGCCACGGTCGCGGGGGCTTCGGAAACGATGAGCGCGAGATCGCGCTTCTGCCCTTTATTGGACCCCTTGCCCGTGCCCAGCTTTTTGATATCGCAAAACACGCCGCTGGCCATAAAGCCCCGGGGCGCCACGATGGAACCTGCAATATTTTTGATTTTTGATTTCATTGTTCGTAAACGGACATGGCTTCATGCAAAACGATTTCCCCGCGGAGGTAAAGCACAGCTTTGCCGCCGATGCGGACCGGGTCGCCGACCCGGTCGCAAAACACACGGAAGCTTCATGGGATCAGATTTTCACGGCAGCCAATTCCAGACGCACCATGCGGACATGCACTTTGCCAGCCGCATCCAGCGGATGCCGCGCGAGATAGCGGCTGGTGACGCCAGCGATGAATTCTTCCCGGCACGCTTCCGGCACCCGCTGGACAAACGGCAGCCAGGTGGTTCGCAACCAGGTGGAAAACCCTTCCGCCCCCGGGTAAGTCGCGTCCTTCGGCACCAACTCCAGATGATGAATCCGGAAGCCGAAAAAAGACAGCCACTTTTTGTAATCTGCCGGGGAGTAAAAAAAATACGGCAGCGGCATCCCGCGAAAAAAATTGCGCCAGCGCTGACGGCGCATTTCGGGGCGCAGGGCCAGAAAAACGTCGTGAGCATTGCCTTTGCCGCCGGCTGAGACCACCAGTCGTCCGCCGGGCTGCAAGACGGCCGCCGCGCCGCGCAGAAATTGTTCATGGTCGTCCACCCAGTGCAGGGCGGCATTGGAAAACACCAGATCGAACCTGGCCGAGAAATCGATTTGCCGGGCATCGCCCACCTGAAAGCGCAGATTCGGATTTTTCGCCGGAGGAAACGTTTTGTGGGCAAACGCGATCATGTCGGGTGATGCGTCCATCCCGGTCACCGAGCCGCACGGCACGGCCTGGGCCATTTCCGCCGTCACCTTGCCATCGCCGCAGCCGACATCCAGAATCTGTTCCCCTCCCCGCAAGCCGAGCCGGTTGATAATTTCCCTGGCCCACGCCTGTTGCACCGTGGAATGGGCGGCATACTCGGCGGCGTTCCATGCCACTTCCAGGTTGATTTTAGGCGGCACAAATCAAACCAAACCCGCCGTTTCCGGCCAGCCGCAGAGGAGATTAAGGCTTTGCACGGCCTGGCCGCTTGCGCCTTTTACGATGTTATCCTCGGCGCTCATCACTATAAGCCGGCCGGTGCGTGGATCCAAGCGCCACGCAATTTCACAGACATTGGTGCCCACGACGTTTTTGGTGTCGGGCAACGCTTTACCTTGCAACAGGCGCACGAAGGGCTCGTGCTCGTAAGCCTTCGCGTAGCATTGCGCCATGGCTTCGGGCTCCAGCTTGGCGGCCGGCTCAAGATACAACGTGGTTAAAATACCACGGTTCACCGGAATCAAATGCGGGGTGAACTGGATGGTGACCGCCGTTCCGGCGGCGAGGGATAATTGCTCCTCAATTTCCGACAAATGGCGGTGTTTCGGGACGCCGTAGGGGCGCACACTTTCGTTGCATTCGCAGAACAGATAATCCACTTCCGCCTTGCGTCCCGCTCCGCTCACGCCGCTTAATGAATCGGCAATAATGCCGGTCGGGCGAATGAGCCCCGCCCGCAGCAAGGGGATGATCGGCAACAAAATGCTGGTGGGATAACAGCCGGGCGACGCAATCAGCCGGGATTTTTTAATTTCCTCGCGATAAATTTCCGGGAGACCATAAACGGACTGCTTCAGCAGGTCCGGGGCCGGGTGTTCGTGCCCGTAAAATTCCCGGTAGATCGCGGCGCTTTTCAGCCGGAAATCGGCGCTCAAATCAATGACCGCGCGGCCGGCCTGCAGCAGCGGCACAGCATATTCAGCGGCCACCCCGTGTGGCAGAGCCAGAAACACGACCTCCGCCTGTTGCGCCAACATCTCCACACTAGGTTCGCTAAAGAGCAGCGTCCGGGACTTGGGATGGCTGGCGAATTTAGGGAATACCTGAGCCAGGGTTTGGCCGGCATACTGACGCGAGGTTACGGCCACCAGCTCAGCCTGCGGATGATTCAGCAACAACTGCACCAGAATTTCCCCGGAATACCCCGAGGCACCGACGATGGCCACTTTTTTCATTTTCATTGCGTAAGGCAAAATTGAACAATAAATCAGCGCAGCAACAAAGGATTTTTACACTGGAACCGGCCCCCAACCGGAGAGGAGGCAGGGGATATATCCGCCGTTCTCCCACACTACCGGACGCACAGTTCCGTAGCAGGCGGTGCATGAAGCCCACTGCTGGCGCAGCGTCGCAAACCAAATAACCTCGTCCAGCAACAAGATGAGTTCCCATTTCCGAAGAGAAGCCGTTTACACCGTCCGCATCTGCACGGCGTCCACGATTTCGGTGCCGACGGAAATCGCGCCGATGATGACTACCGTGTCGCCCTGCGCGAGCCGGCCCTCGGCCAGGAGTCTTTTCAAGCCGTTTTCAATCGTATTTTGTGGCTGAATGAAATCGAATTCGGTAACAAAGGAAGTGACGCCCCAACTCAGGGTCAATTCGTTGGCGGAACGCTCGTTGTCACACATCGCATAGATCGGCGAGTAGCGCGGGCGCATCCAGCCCGCATACCGCGCCATGTGGCCGTGACGCGTGAAGGAAATGATCGCAGCGGCTTTCAGTTCATTGGCCATGACCACCGCGCTTTTCACCACCTTCTCCCGCGCGGTGGTGAGTTCAGCAGCTTCGTGAAATTGTGCGTTCCCGCTGCGTTCGATCCGGGTGGCAATATTATCAAAGACTTCGATGCACTTGAGCGGGTATTTGCCAACCGTGGTTTCGCCGCTCAGCATGATGGCATCCGCCTCCTCGAAGACTGCGTTGGCGATGTCGGTGACTTCCGCCCGCGTGGGCATGGGCGCTTCAATCATGCTTTCGAGCATGTGCGTGGCGACAATGACGGGTTTACCCAGCCGCAGACAGGTTTTCACAATGCGGCGCTGGGCGATGGGGAGTTCAAAATACGGGATCTCAATGCCAAGATCGCCGCGCGCCACCATGATGCCATCGGCTCCCCGCACGATGGACTCCAGGTTAAGCAAAGCCTGCTGGTCTTCAATCTTGGCAATCACAAACGGCTGCGGCTTGGCATCTCCGAACAGTTCCCGCAATTGCAACAGATCGCGGGCCTCGCGCACAAACGATAGCGCGATAAAATCCACGCCGAGTTCCAACCCGAGTTTTACGTCGCGGATGTCCTTGGCGGTGAGCGCGGGAAGGCTGACTTTCACGCCCGGTAAATTAATATGCCGGCGGCTGCCAAGTTTGCCTTCGGTCAGGACTTCGCATTCCACCTTGTTGCCATTTTTGGCGAGCACCTTCATTTCGATGGTGCCGTTATCTATTAGAACCACATCGCCGACGCTGATGTCGTTGATGAAATTCTCGTAGTTGACATCCACGGAATGTTCCTCCTCGCTTTGCTCGCCCCGGACCGTAAGGGTAAACTTCTGGCCCGGCTGCAAATCCAGCGGTGAACTGATGTCGCCGGTGCGGATCGCCGGACCTTGGGTGTCCATGAGAATGCCGGCGCGGCGGTCGCGCTTGAGGGATTCCCGGCGGATGTCCGCAAATACTCGGCGCACCCAGTCATGCGGTGCATGCGACATGTTGAGGCGGAAGACATTCACGCCGGCATCCATCAGCTTGCCGATCATTTCGGCGGAGTCCGTGGCCGGGCCGAGCGTGGAAACGATTTTTGTTCGACGGGAAGTTCCTCGTTGCATCCCCGAAAAAATAACCGGTCGGGCTGAATAAAAAAGTTTTAAATTGTTGTGTATCAAACAAAACTGGAATTTCGTGTGCGAACCAAGTTGGACCGGGTTCAGAACACCGGGCAAAGGAGCAGGACGAGGATGCGGTCGGCGGCTAGCAGGGGTGCGAGGAGATGGCGGATCAGTGGGGTGGCGAAGCGGTAAGCGAGTTGGAGTTTTTCATGGCGCGCAAGCTAGCAGAAAGGTGGATTTAGCGCATGGAAACCGACCCCGGCAGAGCTTGACGGGCCACGCCCGCAGCGCAGCCCAGTTCGCCGTTCGCCCGGCTTCAGACGGCGCTCAGGTTGGGTCCCCGCAGAGCCTTATCCTCCGCTGCAGCAACCTACAAACTTACAGGACAAACTCCCGCTGGCAATAGTTCCAACCCATTATTCCACTTTTGTTCGCACAGACCTGTCCAGTTTTGCTCGCACCTCGACAGAAAGTTCGCCGGTGTGCCTCAATCAGCGGGGGGCAGTCAGGCGGCCTTGCCGAGCAGCAGGTTTATCACGTCGGCGGCGGTGTAAGAATCGCTGCCGGGCTTGAGAAAACGGGCAATGTTAGCCCCGTCATCACCTGCGGTGAGCAGTGGCAGTTCCAGCCTCTGATCCTGACTGATCTGGCCAATGCCCACGTTGGCCGAGAGGCTGTTGCACAAACATTTCCGACCCTGAGCCTCGGCGAACGTGCCACCTTTTTTGATGAAATCATCGATGGGCTCTGCCGGGCAGCGATAGCCGGCGGTACCGTCGGCTTTCCGGTAAAGATGGCGGAGATAGCCAAGATCACAAATGCGTGGCCGCGAATCATATACCGATGCGTCAGAAAGTGTCCCGGGCATCTGCACCACCTTGAAGGGGAAACCGGTGGGTGAGGCCACGGGATCCGTAAACACACGCGCTTTGCCTTCCCGGCTCAATTGCAGGGCCTGCTGTTTGAGTTCCGACTGGAGGCCGGATTCGGCGCAGAAGGCAAAGGCCGTGCCCACCTGAACGCCGGCTGCTCCGCGGCGCAAAGCTTCGTCGAGTTTTCCCGGTTGCCCATAGGAACCAGCGAGCCAAAACGGAAGACCCAGTTCACGGATTTTGTCGAGATCGGCCACGTCCCGGGGACCATAAATGGGCTCGCCGGTGGCGGAGAGTTGCATTGGCCCGCGCGGTGGAGCGTTGTGTCCGCCGGCGGTATCGCCTTCCACCACAAAACCATCCACCCGGCCACTGGCTTTTTTGGCTAGCGTCATAGCCAGCGTCGCGGAAGCCACGATGCCCAGAAACTGTGGTCGCTTCAATTTTGGTGCGGGGCCTTTCCAAAGATCCTTCGGATCAAAGGTGGAAAGAAAATCTTCGCCGGGCAATGCCCCCAGCACGTCGATTTTCAATTCTGCCTTTTCGCCCGCCGCCAGTTGATCCAGCGCTCCGGGGATCGCGCGCGGAATGCCCGCCCCCATCAGCACATAATCCACGTTCGCCAGCATCGCGCCGTAGAGGGAGGGAAGGGTGGGGAGCTGGATTTTTTCGAGGTAATTAATGCCGGCCAGGCCAGTGTGGCCGTCCTTCACCAGAAACACTTCCACGAAATTGGCGGCTACCGTTAATTCTACCAGCGCCGGTCCGGGATGCAGCGTTGGCATGGCGGCCAGCTTAAATGGCACGTGCGGCGGCTTGCCTCCGGGAATGAAGTATTTATCCAGGATTCGTTCCGCTACGCCCGGAACGGGGAAATGATCCAAGGCATGGCGTAATTTGCCGGTGGGATCGCCTAGCTGAAGACTGCGGGCCAGAACTATGGCAATGCCGGTGCCGGAAACCACACCCAACTGACCTAAACACGAAACGGCACGCGCCAGGGTCCAGCCTGACACGGCGACACCCATTCCGCCCTGAATGATTTTTGGTTGCAACATAGACTCTGCACGCTTGCTCGAATGAGCAAAGCTCGCGGCAGAAAAAGATGAACGCCATGAGGATGTTCTAAAACATCCTGCTGGAGTTCGTCGGAAACCGACGCTAAGGGAATCTAACTCACCCGACGTCAGATAGGAAGCGTTGTTTGCAAGTTTCGTATTTCTTGGGGCGCGACTTTGGACCGCCTGTGGGTTAATTTCCACTCATGAGTTCACGTCCAATCGTGGTGGCGGGTGGGGGAGCGGCGGGGGTTTTTGCGGCCATCACGGCGGCGGAGACGGGGGCCCACGTGACCATTTTGGAAAAAACGGCGCGGGTGCTCGAGAAAGTCCGCATTTCTGGAGGGGGGCGCTGCAACGTCACTCACGCCTGTTTCGAGCCACGCGAATTCGCCAGTCGCTATCCCCGTGGGGGACGGGCCCTGCTTTCCCCG
>CAISVF010000599.1 GCA_903888765.1 uncultured Verrucomicrobia subdivision 3 bacterium
AGGGATCTGTTGCAGATTTCAACTTGGACTACACCCAACAAAACGGCTTCATACGCAGCACCAACTGGAAAATCGTTCGGGAATTATAAAAGAAAAAGAGACCGGACACTACTCCGGTCTCTTAACAAAACACGCTTTAAATTTTTTGTCGGGGTCACTACGCCCAACAATTAAACTCTACCAGGTCTGGAATTTTCTGCATGTCACCAGTTGTGGTTACACGGCGTGCCAATCCAGCCAACCTGGCCAAACAGTCAGTTTTCCAACACCCACCGGCTGATTAACACGGAATGATTAACCATGGAGCAATCTTTACTCTCGGCTGCCCGCCGGCCCTGTCTTTTGGGCAGATTTTTCCAGTAAAATGGCATGGAAATCCTCATGGATTTACAAACCCTCCGCCTTGGCGGTCACGCCTGAGGTTTCGGAAGTTCGTGCCGCCAGGAAAGCTTTTAATTCTTCGGCCGCCTTGCCGCCGAAGCCGGGGACTTCGGCAAGTTGTTCGAGGGTGGCCATTTTCAGCCGCTGAACCGAACCGAATTTTTTAAGCAGCGCCGCCTTGCGGCTTTGACCGATGCCGGGAAAGTCATCCAAGACGCTCTCGGAAATTTTTTTGAGGCGGAGCTGCGCATTATAGCTGTTGGCCACGCGATGACATTCATCGCGCAGGCGCTGCAAGATTTTTACCGCTGGATGATTCAGACCCAGGCGCAGCGGCTCATCACGTCCGGGAATATAGATTTCTTCGAACTCCTTCGCCAGGCCGATGACCGGGATTTTCTCCAATCCCAGTCTGGCCAGCTCGGCGCAGGCGGCATTCAATTGGCCTCGCCCGCCGTCAACCATGATGAGATCAGGGAAACCAACCTGAGGGCGCTGCTGAGCGGCATTGGCGGTTGGTGCCGGGGCCAGCTCCTTCACGGGCGATGAGGTATCGGTCAGCTCCTTTTTGAGGCGCGCATAGCGGCGATGAACAACTTCTGCCATGCTTGCAAAATCATCCTGTCCGGTGACCGTTTTAATTTTAAAGCGGCGATAATTGGCGCGATCTGGTCGTCCATTATTAAAACTCACCAGCGATGCCACGGCGAAGGTGCCGCTGATGTTGGAAATATCGAAGCCTTCGATCCGCTGTGGTGGAGCGGGGAGTCCCAGAACTTTGCCCAGCTCGCACAGGTCTTTTTCCGGATGAATGGCGAGGGGCAGCGTGTAAGGCACGCGCGTAAATTTTTCGGTCTTTTTCCAGGTATCCTGCAAATCGCGGATGAGATCGCGTAATTCCGCTGCCTGTTCGAACGCTTGCGCGGCCGCGGCATTTTTCATCTCGACTTCCAACTGGCCCACCATTTCGCGGCACTGCCCTTCCAGGAAATTGCAGGCGGCGTTCACTTGTTCCAGATACTGTTCGCGTGTGACGATGCCGACGCAGGGAGCCGTGCAATGTTTCAGGTGAGCATAGAGACAATGCTTGTAATCCGCCTCACCGGGGGTGAACACGCGGCAGCCACGCAGGTTGAATTGCTTGCGGGCCAGCGCGACCGTGTTGCGCAGTGCGCTGGAATTTACGAACGGTCCAAAATACCGAGCCTGATCATCCTTTTTTATCCGCGTGAAGGTGATATTCGGAATGGGGTCGTTCAAATTCACCTTGAGCATCAGGAAACGCTTGTCGTCCCGCAGGCTGACGTTGAAACGCGGCTTGAAATCCTTGATGAGCTTGCTTTCCAGCAGCAAGGCCTCCGGTTCGTTGCGAACGGTATGAATGTCAAAATCGTGAATCGCCTCGACCAGCGCGTTGAATTTCAGGTCCCAGCCCAGCCGCCGGCTGGCCTGAAAATACTGGCTGATCCGCTTGCGCAAATCGCGCGCCTTGCCCACGTAAATGACAGTCCCAAAGCGGTCCTTGTGCAGATAGACGCCGGGTTTGTGCGGGACATTCCCCAGTTTTTTTCGAATATGTTCCGATACGGCCATTGCAGCAAGTTTCCTCCAAAGCTGCGCAGGCGCAAAGTATTTTTGCGCATTGGCCGAAAAGCGATAACGGTGAACGGTGGTACCGAATGAAATGACGTCGGATGTGATGCCAATGCCTCGACTGGCAGAATCGGCAGTTCCTTTTGATCGTGTGAACCGTGCCGTGTGAATTTCCGCTGGGCACGCGTCGCCCCGTGGGTTAGTTTTCAAATCAACGCATGTGTGGCGCGCCGTGATGAATTTAATTTTTAAAACTTTTCTCTCTCCGTCGGCGGGAAAGGGGTCGGGCAGCATTTTTTCTGTCGTATGCCTCTTTGTGCTGCTGGCGGGCTTGGTTGCCCGGGCGCAACCACTTCACGACACCTATCATTTTCCTCCCGCCTCCAAACGGGTGCTGCTTATTTTCAATGAAGGTAAGGATGTCCCAGGAAACGTCGTTTTGGAGGGGTCGGTTCGTTCGGCCATGTTGAAGGCCACCACGAACCGGCTTGTGTTTTTGCCGGAATATCTGGATGCCAGTCGCTATCCAGATGCACAACACTTTCAGGTGTTTCAACAATACCTCGGCAAAAAATATGCTGACTCCAAGCCCGATCTTATAGTGGTGTTTCCGTCACGCGATTACCGCTTGGCGGCGGATTTGCCCGAAGCATTGTTTCCAGAGGTGCCGGTCGTATTCGTTGCGGTCAATGAAATGGAGGTTCCGGAGACCATCCGCAAACTGGGGGTCACCGGCATTGTTCAACGCTTTGACTTGCGAGGCACGCTGGGACTGATGTCGCGTCTCCAGCCAGACACTCGCAATGTAGTGGTGGTGAGCGGCGTGTCCTCAGTGGATCAGGCCAATCTTAGGCAGATTTTGGAAACCTCCCGGTCCGTGGAGGGCATCCAGTTTGATATTTGGACCAATCGACCGGTGGCTACCTTGACCGATGCGGTCAAATCGCTGCCCAAGGGCACGGTGATTCTGTTGAGCACGGTGCTCCGCGATGTCACCGGTGAAGCGTACTTCATGGCACCCTTGGCTCAAATGCTGTCCAGCGCCGCCAATGTGCCGATCTATACTTTGGGTGGATGGGTCATTGGCCACGGTGCCTTGGGTGGATCGGTGGTAAATCCAGTTGCGCTTGGGGAAAGGGCCGGGCAGTTGGCGATTCGCCTGTTAAATGGAACTGATCCGGGTTCGGTGCCCATTGAAGTAAACACAGAGGGAACCCCGATGTTTGACTGGCGGGAACTCCGGCGCTGGCATATTCCCGAAAGCCGTCTTTTACCGGGCAGCGTGGTGCTTTTCCGCCCAGAAACCTTGTGGGATCAGCACCGGGATTTGATCCTGATTCTGCTCGTTGTTTTCGTGGCCCAAACTCTTACCATCAGCGGCCTGCTGTTCCAGCGCCAGCGGCGGTATCGGGCGGAGGCGGAAATATTGCATCAGCGCACCGAGTTGTCACATGTATCTCGGGTGGCCACCGTGGGGCAATTGACCTCTGCCTTGACCCATGAATTGAACCAGCCATTGGGGGCCATTCTGCGCAATACCGAGGCGGCGGAATTTCTCCTCCGGAAAAACCTGCCGGATTTGCGGGAAATCCACAATATCCTTGCAGACATTCGCCTGGATGACGAGCGGGCCGGCAAAGTGATCGAGCGCTTGCGATCCCTGCTCAAACGCCGCGTCATTGAATTGAAGCCACTGGATCTGGCGGTGTTGCTCCCGGAAACCATCGCTTTGGCTCAGCCAGATGCTCAACGCCGACAGATTATCCTGAGCTTGGAAGTGGCACCTGCTCTGCCCGCAGTCCACGGTGACCGGGTGCATTTGCAGCAGGTTTTGCTGAATTTGATACTGAACGGAATGGATGCGCTCGCCAAAGTCTGGCAGGAAGAACGCCTTTTGATTATTCGCGCAGGAGTAAGCGAAAACGGTGCGGTGGAAGTTTCCGTCAGCGACACCGGGCATGGGTTTCCGTCAGATCAACGGGAGCGCTTGTTTGAAGCCTTCTTTACCACCAAACCGGAAGGCATGGGGATGGGCCTGGCCATCTCCAAAACGATTGTCGAAGCCCACGGCGGGAAAATCTGGGCCCGGGATAATCAGCCGTGCGGCGCCATCTTCACCTTCTCCCTGCCCGCTCACGCTAGCACCACATGAACCCATCTCCGGCAACTGGTACCGTGTATATCGTGGACGACGACGAGTCGTTCCTGCGCTCCATATCGCGGCTGCTGATGGCAACTGACCACACGGTGCGCACCTTTGATTCTGCTCCCGCTTTTCTCCGCGAGTTGACTCCGGACATGGCCGGCTGTGTGCTGGCGGATTTGCAAATGCCCGGGCTGAATGGATTAGAACTGCAAGCCGCTCTGGCGAAATCGGCCAATCCTTTACCGGTGGTGTTTTTATCGGCGGAAGGGGATATTCCGACCACGGTGCAGGCAATGCGGGCCGGGGCGGAAGATTTTCTGACCAAGCTCATGCCGAAAGAGAAGCTGCTGGAGGCGATTCGCCGGGCGCTGGAACGGGGTGCCCGGGAACGGCAAACGCGCTGCCGGCAGGTAGAATTGGCCAGAGTTTATGGCGAACTCACAGAGCGTGAGCGCGAGGTTCTGAAACATGTGGTGCAAGGGCAGCAGAACAAACAGATTGCGGACGATCTGGGGCTGCACTTGCGCACGGTTAAACTGCACCGGACTAATCTGACACGGAAGTTGAAGGTGCCATCCGTGGCGGAACTCACCCGCTTGGCGGATGAAGCCGGCTGGTTTCGTCCCGGATCATGACGCAATGCATCCGGCGGCGGCTACCGGATTAAGCGGCTGTAAACTTGTTACGCCAAAAATCTGTCCACTGGCAAGGGGTCCCCTGCCCTGCCCCCTGCTCCACCAGCCCACAAAGTTACTACTCCCCAAATTCTCGAGCAGGCATATGCTCTGGCAGGCATATTTGCCGGTAACCTTCCGACCAGCAGTTTGGTCGTCAGAGGAAATCCTCGAATATTTGACTAGCCTCCGTCCCGCCTTTTTCTTCATCATTCACCCATCACAAACCTGACTCGTTTTTGAAACAAACCTTCAAGATTATCCTGTTCATTGAATCATCGCGCGCCTCCGGCCGGGATTTGTTGCGGGGCCTGGCCCGTTACGCACAACTCCACGGGCCATGGTCCTTTTACTGGGAACCCGGGGGATTGGAGCATGGCCAGCCCAATCTGAAAGATCTGGACGCCGATGGCATCATATTCCGTGATGTGGGGCATTTTAATGCCCAGGCCCTGCGTCTGGGCATTCCGGCCGTGGTCGTGGGACACAGCGGCCGGGAAGTCCGCCGCATGGTCAATGTTTTGACCGATTCCGCCGCCATCGGTCGGATGGCGGCCGAACATTTTCTGGAGCGCGGCTTGAAACACTTTGCCTTTTGCGGATATTCAGCTACCAGACTGGAACAAACTCCTTGGTCGCTAGACCGGCAGGAATCCTTTCGCCGCCGCGTGGAGGAAGCCGGCTTTGCCCCGCCAGCCAACCATGTCATGCCCCTCCTGGAAGGTGAATGGCAGAAACACCGGCGGCACTTGGGTGCCTGGCTGGAAAAACTGCCCAAGCCCCTTGGCGTGATGGCGTGTAACGACGATTGCGGCGCCCAACTCATCGAGGCCTGCAAACTACAGGGTTTTTCTGTGCCGGACACCGTGAGCGTCATCGGCGTGGATAATGATGAAGTCGTATGCGGACTAACCGATCCAGCGATGAGCAGTGTGGCCATCAATTTTGAGCGGGCGGGGTATCAGGCGGCCGAGGCGCTGGATTGGCTGATGCACGGTTCAAAAAAACCGCCGCGCAAAATCGAGGCTCGCGCCCTGCATGTCGTAGCCCGGCGTTCAACGGATATCATGGCCGTGGAAGATCCGCACCTCGCGAAAGCCCTGACCTGCATCCGCGACCGGTCCCGTTTTCCGCTTACCGTAAACGAAGTCGCGCAGGCAGCGGGCGTATCGCGCCGTTCGCTGGAGCGCCGCTTTCGGGAGCAAATGGGCGGCACGATCCTCAAAGAGATCCGCCGGCAGCGCACCGAGCAGATTGAGCGACTTCTTCTGGAAACAAACCAGCCGGTGACCCGTCTGGCTGAGTCGTTGGGTTTTCCGGATACCCGCCATTTTGCCCGGTATTTCCGTTCCACAAAAAAAATGAGCCCGCTGGCCTTTCGCAAAAGATATGGACGGCTATCGCTGTAGTTAACGTTTTACGGAACGTCGCAAACTGGCGGTTTATTTCCGCAATTTGGCGGTGTCCGATTCAAGGAATTAAATTTAATGTTTACCCATTGCTAGAAGTGAAATCACCCTTATTAACTATTTTGGCCGGCGTGGTTTGCAGCTTGCTGCTGCCGGTCTTTATGGCGGCCGCCGCTCCACCGCCCGGTTATTATCTTGCCTGGTCGGATGAGTTCAATGGCTCCTCGCTGGACACGACAAAGTGGGACTATTGGCTTCTGGGCAACCGCCGCGATGCAGTTAATGTGGCGAGTGCGGTGTCTGTGGGGGGAGGCAACCTTACCATCACGACCTATACTACTAACAGCACGCATTACACCGCGATGATTGCCACCGATACCACCTTCCTGTCGCGTAATGGTTATTGGGAAACTTCCGCGGCGTGGGGCGACACCAATGGGATGTGGTCCGCCATCTGGATGCAGTCGCCCACCATGGGAACTTATCTCGACGACCCGTTTATTTCCGGGTCGGAGCTGGATATTGTCGAACACCGCAGCACCGACGGTGGCAGCAACGGGAACATCATCAATCAGGCGCAAAACAACATTCATTGGAATGGCTATGGTTCGGCCGCCAAAAGCGCCGGGAGCGGCAATATTGGCAACGGATTGGGCAGCGGATTTCACACCTACGGATTTTTGTGGACGGCTTCAGCTTACACTTTGTATGTGGATGGAGCTAATCTGCGCTCCTGGAATTATGCCAATAACGGCGTGCCGGTGTCGGAGAGTTGCGAGTGGTTCATCTTGAGCAGTGAAGTGGACGACACATCTACCACCTGGGCCGGGACCATCCCCAGCGGCGGTTATGGCAACCTCGGCACCAGCCAGACCAAACTCACGGTGGATTATGTCCGCTATTACGCTCCGACAAATACGCTGTTCTGGACGGGTTCCAGTTCAACTGATTTGACGAGTGCCGCGAATTATGTTGCCAGCCTGGCTCCGCTGCCCACCAGCGATTTGACGTTCTCATATTTGAGCGGAAACAATTTAAGTCCGGTGCTCGGAGCCAGCGTTACCGTCGATAGCCTGGTTTTTCTCTATCTGAAAAACGGCTTAACCATCGGCGGAGCCAATATCCTCAACTTGGGTGCTGGCGGCGTGGACATGCTGGCCGCCAATCATTCCGTGACCATCAGTTGTCCGCTTAACCTCACCGCCGCCCAGACCTGGAATATCGGGCGCAACAATCCGGGCAACACCCTGTTGGTGAGCGGTAATATTTCCGGCAGCGGGACCCTGAGCAAAGGCAGTTATGGCACGGTGGTGCTGAGCGGGACGAACAGTTTTACCGGCACGTTGAGCGTCGGCACGGGGAGCGGTAGCGCCAATGAAGGCGCGTTGCAACTGGCCTCCAGCGGGGCAGCGGCAAATGCAGCGGCCATTTCCCTGGCGGATAACAACAGCGGCAGCGCCACGCTGCAACTCACGGGCGGCATTATCGTGCCGCCGCCGGTGACGTTGAGCGGGCGTAATACCAATGTTGCCGCCATTGAAAACCTATCCGGAAGCAATACGCTCGCCGGCAATCTAACCATCAACAGTGGTGGCGCCTATTACCTGCTGCAATCTGATGCTGGCACCCTTAATTTGGGCGGATCGGTAGCTGCCGGCAGCAGCGCCACAGGTGCCCGGACCGTGACCTTTCGAGGCGCAGGCAACCACTTTATTTCCGGCTCGCTTCAAAACGGCAGCGCGACGCCCCTTAATGCCAGCATGCTGGGCACCGGCAGCCTGACGCTGGCCGGCGCCAATACTTTTAGCGGAACCCTGTCCATCGGCAATGGGCAGGTGAAAGTAGGCCACTCGCTGGCCTTGCAAAATGCCACCCTGAACCTGCCTTGTGCCGGCACTAATGTCCTCACTTTCAGTTCGCCGCTCACGGCCTCCATTGCGGGATTGTCCGGCCTCAGCGACCTCTGGCTGACCAATTCCAGCCTGGGCGCTGTCACCCTCACAAACGGTAATGGAAATGTCAGCAGCACTTTCGGGGGAGCCTTGAAAGGCTCCGGCAATTTGGTAAAAGCCGGTGCGGGCACACTGACTTTGACCGCCACCAACGCTTATACCGGCTCCACTATCGTGGCGGGTGGCACGCTGCGCTTTGCTGCGGCCACCAATCTCATGGCCTTTTTACAGCCGGTCTTGTGGTTCAATTTTGAAGCAGCTGGCAATGTCGTGATCACCAACCTCGGCACCGGGGGGTGGGCCTTGAACGGGTCCATCATCGGGGCCGGGGCCTACGTAACCAACACCGGGCGCTTCGGCAATGCGCTTTATTGCAACGGCGTCGGCGGCACGGTGGCCACCAATATCGTTCAGGTTTTAAGTAAAGTCACAGACACTTCTGCCGGCGCCAGCTGGAGCATCGGTTGTTGGCTGAATACCACCACTGCCGGCGCGGTGATCCTTTATCAGGGAGATGGCACTTGGTCTAGCGCCGGTCAGACGACCTTTTATCTCAATGCAGGTAGCACGGCTGCCGGCGGTACGCACGCCGGCGCGGTGCGTTATGCGGGAGGCTGGTTGACCGGGACCGCTTCCCTGGCAGATGGCAATTGGCATTTCATTACGCTGGTGGACAATGCCGGGGTGGAGATCATTTATGTGGATGGTAAACTGGATACAGCCTTTTCCACAATGTCGGGCGGATTGTCAGCCGGAGCTAATCAAATCTGGCTTGGCGGTTCGCCGGATGCCGGCGATGGCACCGTGAAACTAAACGGCCTCCTGGATGACTTTTGTATCTTTTCCCGCGCCTTATCAGTTGCCGAGATCCGGGCAATTTACACAAATGCCCCGGTTCTGGGCAATGTGCCCGCCGGTTCGCCTCTCAGTATCGCTGGCGGAGCAGCACTCGATTTATCGGGCATCTCCCAATCAATCGCCTCACTTGCGGATGAAAGCGGGACCGGCGGTGTGGTCACCAACAATGCGAATTCGCCGGCAACCCTCAATGTCGGCAATAATAATTTACTCAGCGCCAATTTCAGCGGCACCATCGCGGATGGATCAGTTGCCAACGCTCTCAGCCTGGTGAAAACCGGCAATAGCACGCAAGTTTTGTCCGGTAAAAATAATTACCATGGAACCACAGCGATTAGCAACGGAACGCTGATCGTCAATGGCACTCTGGGCACCAATGCCGTTGCGGTGCGAAACGGCACTCTGACCGGCAATGGCAAGCTTTCCGGGCCGTTGATGGTTTATAACAGTGGCACCCTGGCCATCGGCAGCAACAACATTGGCACGTTGACCATCAGTAATTCGGTTACGCTGGGGGGCGCGTTGCTTGTCAAATTAAACAAATCGCAGTTGACCAATGATGCCTTGAGCGGCCTCACCAGCCTGACCTGCGGAGGCAGCCTGACCGTCACTAATCTGGGCGGAACGCTGACTGCCGGGGATCGATTCAAACTCTATCAGGCCATGAATGTTCAAGGTCTGTTTGCCGCCACGAACTTGCCCGCCTTGGCTCCCGGATTAGGATGGAATCTGGATGCCGCCAGCGGTTGGTTGAGTGTGGTCCAGTCCATCAGCTTGATCCCGCCGTCGGTTGGGTGGAATCTGAACGGAAGCAACCTGAGTTTGTCCTGGCCGACAGACCACGTGGGCTGGCGTTTGTTAGTGCAAACTAATCAGCTTGCGAATGGTATCAGTCTGAACCCTTATGATTGGGACACTGTTCCCGGTTCCATCCAAACGAACCAGTTTATTCTGCCCATTGATCCCACCCGGGCGCAGGAATTTTACCGGCTGGTTTTTCCCTGAGCGTACTATTCCATGAATTTCTGCAGAATTTCCTCCCTGATATTGGGTGTCAGCTATTTCCTGGCCGGATTTGCACACGCCCAATCAGCCGCCCAAGTGAATATTCAGGTTAATCAGCCGGGCGCAGTGGCCAGCTCGAACCATTTTGGCATTTTTATTGAGGAGATTAATTATGGCGGCGAAGGCGGCCTCTACGCCGAAATGGTTCGCAACCGTGCGTTTTACAATCCAACCAACGCCCTGTTTTGGACTCTGATCACGCAGGGTTCGGCGGCGGGCCAGATGAGTGTTGATCCGGCACAGCCGCTCAACCCCAGCCTGCCCAATTCGCTGAAGCTGGCGATGTTTTCCGGGAATGGTTCAGTTGGGGCAGCCAATTCAGGTTTCTGGGGCATGGCTTTGCAGGCTGGCGCAACCTATGATCTGAATTTTTATGCCTGTGCCACGAATGGATTTGCCGGTCCGCTGGCAGCCAGGTTGGAGAGCGCCGATGGCAGCATTCTTTATGCTCAAACTTCCTATGGCGGCTTGACGACCAACTGGCAGCATTTCTCCAGTGCTCTGGTAGCCGGCGGTTCGGACACCAATGCCCGGATCGTTTTAAGCATCTCGCAGCCGGGCACGATCTGGCTGGATGTGGTTTCGCTTTTTCCGCGAGCCACCTTTCATAATCGCACCAATGGTCTGCGCGCCGATTTGGGCAATATGCTCGCCGCGTTGCAACCCGCTTTTTTACGCTTTCCCGGCGGCAATTATATTGAGTCCAACACCGCGACCAATGCGGTGCGCTGGAAAAAGTCCATCGGCAATATCGCCCAGCGGCCAGGTCATCTCAACGATTCCTGGGGTTATTGGTCCACCGACGGGTTCGGGGCGCAGGAATTTTTCCAGTTTTGTGAGGATCTGGGCATGCAACCACTCTATGGCATCAATGCCGGACTCATGCTCGGCTACAATGGGGCCACCAACAATACCGTGCCGCTCGACCAGATGGGGCCTTGGGTGCAGGATGCCGTGGACTTGATTCAATATGCCACGGGCGATAGCAACACGGTTTGGGGAGCTCAGCGCGCGGCCAACGGGCATCCGGCGCCCTTTAATTTTAACCTGCTGGAAATTGGCAACGAAAACGGGGGAGCTTATTACGACGCGCGTTACTCCTTGTTTTACGATGCCATCAAAACGAATTATCCGGATGTGAAATTGATTTCGCCCGGCAATTGGTCGGGCGGCCCGCCAACGAGCCGGCCTCGGGAAATTAGTGACGAGCATTATTATTCCAGTCCGGCCACATTTCTCTCCTATGCCGCCAAATATGATAATTACAGCCGCAGTGGGCCCAAGGTTTTTGTAGGCGAATACGCCGTGACCTCCGGTTTCGGCACCTATGGAAATCTGGCCGCCGCGCTCGGCGAAGCTGCTTTTATGACTGGCATGGAGCGCAATTCTGACGTGGTGCAGCTTGCTTCCTACGCGCCGCTGTTTGCAAATGTGAACGGTATCCAATGGCATCCGGATTTGATTTATTACAACAATTCACAGGCGTTCGGCACCCCCTCTTATTATGTTCAGCAGATGTTTTCCGTAAACCGGGGCGACGTGATCCTGCCAGCTACGGTTGCCTGGATGACCAATGCCAGCGCCACGGCGCTGCATGGTGCTATCGGGGTAGGTTCCTGGAATACGGCGGTGCAATACACCAACCTCGTGGTCACGAGCAATGGCGTGACTTTGTACCAAAGCGATTTCAACGCCAATGGCGCGAACGGTTGGTCGGTTCACAATGGTTCCTGGAATGCGGTGGCCGGTTTGTATCAGCAAACTTCCGCTTCCACGACCGATTGCCGTTCCACCACCGGCAGCACTAACTGGGCAAACTACACCCTTTCCTTGCGCGCCCGCAAACTGAGCGGCAGTGAAGGCTTCCTCGTTTTGTTTAATTGGACCGATGATAATGACTGGACCTGGTGGAACGTAGGCGGCTGGGGCAATACACTGGATGGCGTCGAACAAATGATGGGAGGAACCAAAACCACGCTTGCCTCGGTTTCTCAGGCGGCCATAGCCACGAACACCTGGTATGACCTCCGTATCGTGCTCACCAATGGCACCGTCCAGTGTTATCTGAATAACGCGCTGGTTCAGACGGTGGTTTATCCCAGCGGCATTTATGCCTCGACCACTTATAGCCGGGCGAGCAGGCAGGTCATTGTGAAAGCCGTCAATCCATATAATTCCCCGCTGGCAACTACGTTCAATCTCAGCGGTGTGAGCGGGATAGCCTCGAACGCCACACTAATTCAACTGACCTCCCCCAGCCCATCGGATGAAAATTCTTTCGCCGCGCCAACCTACATTGGCCCGCTGACTAATTACCTCTCCAATGCGGGTACAAATTTTGCGCTGACCTTGCCGGCCAATTCATTTTCCGTCCTTAAATTAACCGCCAATGGCATCAATAATTACTCCAACCTGCTGCTGCAAGTTCCTTCCTCCCTTACCAGCGGTGTGCCCGTGGCTACGGTCGTTTGGGGGCAGCAATCCGGCAACTGGATCAACCTGACCAGCAATTCCAATCATGCTCTGACTTGGTCAACGGCGAATACCAATGTTGCGGTGGTGGATATCAATGGCACCGTCACCGGCCTAAGCTCGGGCACGACCAGTATTATCGCACGCTATCCTGCGCTGAACTTGTCCGCCACTCAGTCGGTGCAAGTAATCACGTCACCGACCATCCTCGTTCACCGTTATCGTTTCAGTGAAACTTCCGGTTCCTCCATCGCAGATTCCGTCGGCGGTCAGGCCTGGAATGGCTTTCTGCCTCGGGGCGGGCAGTTGGGTGGCGGGCAATTGACCCTTGCGTCCAACCTTCAGCAATACCTCCAATTGCCGGCAGGTATCCTGAGTAATTACACCCAGGTGACCGTTGAGGCCTGGGTGACTTTTCCCGATCAGTTGCCCGTGAATTGTTTCTTTTTTGGCTTTGGCAACTCCATTGGCGCAGCTGGCACGAACTATATTTTCTGCGCCCCCCGCGCCGGACGAATCGCCATTGCGGGCGGCACTTATTCCAGCGAACAAAATGTTTACGGCAATTTTGATTTCAGCTTTCATACCAATTTCCACTTGACCGCCGTTTTTAATCCTCCCGCCGGGAATGTGGCGCTTTACACCAACGGAATTCTCGCGGCCATAAACAGTGCCGTGACCACTCCGCTCAGTGCGGTGAACGATGTTTATAGTTTTATCGCACGCTCGCTTTACAGCGGGGACCCCTATTTAGACTGCACTTTGGATGAGTTTCGCATTTATCGTGGCGCTTTGAGTACCAGTGAAATCGCCGCCACTCAGGTCCTGGGACCAGATCAGTTGTTGAACCCCGGCAATCCCGTCATGGGGGTCTCTGCCTCGGGAGGGGTCCTTACCTTGGCTTGGCCGGTTGGCTCGGCTGGTTTTACCTTGCTGGCGGCAACCAATCTGGCAGCCGGTGCTTGGTCGCCGGTCTCGGGTTCACCTCAAATTATAAATAATCAATGGCAGGTAATTCTACCTGTTGCGGCCGGCACCCAATTTTTCCGCTTGCAAAAATAGCGGAGCCGCACAACGCACCGCGTTCGGTTGTCTGCGCCGCTAAAGTTTGCATGGCAAATCGTGCAAAATCATCCCGGCCCGGCCCGAGCAGAATAAATCAAATAATTTCTTGCTGGAAACCAGCCATGTTTTGCGCCAGACTTCCCGTTCAATTTATATGGATGTAAAACTTCCCAAGCTCGGTGAAGGCGCTGATTCAGGCGTCGTGGTGGGCATTTTTGTCAACGTAGGCGACACGATCGCCAAAGATCAGGCTGTCCTCGAACTGGAAAACGAAAAAGCCGTGGCTTCCATCCCCTCCACCGCTGGAGGAGTCGTGGAAAAAATCCACGTCAAAGCGGGCGACCGTGTTAGCGTGGGACAGCGCCTCATAACGGTTTCTGGAGGGGCTGCTCCGGTCGCCACCGCGGCACCGGCAAAGTCGCCTGCCAGAAAAATTAGCACCACCGTCACACCCGCCCCGGTTGCGGACGAGCCTCTGGACCAGGAGGAAGCCGAAACGGCCGAAGACACGGAACTACCCACCCCCGTGGCCGCCCCGGTCGCGTCGCCCTCTCTGCGCCGGATGGCCCGGGAACTGGGCATTGACCTAAGCAAAGTGCGCGGCAGCGAAGCCGGCGGCCGCATTACGACCAGCGACGTGCGGGCATACCTGGCCAAATTGGCCAAGGCTGTCGCCAAGCCGGCACCCGGCGCGCCCTTGACTCAGGAAAAGGTCACCGCCAATCAGGTTGATTTTTCCCAGTGGGGGCCGATCCTGAAAAAGCCGGTAACGCCCTTGCGCAAGGTGATTGCCCGCCGAATGAGTGAAAGTTGGACGACAGTTGCCCGCGTCACGCAGTTTGATGATATCGATTTTACTCGCATTGGCGACCTGCGGAAAAAATTCGCGGCCGACTATGAAAAACAGGGGGTCAAGCTCACGCTCACTCCGTTTGTGCTTAAAGCCGTTGCGGCGACGCTCAAGCAGCATGCGATTTTCAACGCCAGCCTGGATGAAATCGCGAACGAAATTATTCTCAAGGAATACATTCATCTCGGTATCGCGGTGGATACGGACCAGGGGTTGATGGTGCCCGTAATTCGCGATGTGGATAAAAAACCATTGCTCGAATTGGCGAAGGAGCTTGAACAGCTCGCCGCGAAGGCGCGCGACCGCAAAATCACCGCCGATGAAATGAAGGGCGGCACGTTTACCATTTCCAATCAGGGCGCCATCGGCGGCGGACATTTCACCCCGATTATCAATCTGCCGGAAGTGGCGATCCTTGGCCTCGGTCGTGGCGCATTGAAGCCGGTCGTTCGCGACGGCAAGATCGAGGTGCGTTTGCTCACGCCGATGGCTTTGAGCTATGACCATCGCGTGATTGACGGCGGCAGTGCCGCTCGCTTCACCGTGGATCTGGTCAGGGCGTTTGCAGATTTTAACGAATCGGCTGTGGCTTTGTGAAAATAGAAACGCTGTTGTAGCCGACGAAAAACATTTAAAATATGGACACAATTAAAACGGAAATTGTCGTAGTGGGTGCCGGCCCCGGTGGTTATGCCGCGGCGTTTTACGCCGCCGATCTTGGCAAACAGGTTATTCTGATTGAACGCGAACAACGCCTCGGCGGAGTTTGCTTAAACCGTGGTTGCATTCCTTCCAAAGCACTGCTCTATGCCACCCATCAGATCGTCAACGCTCGCGAATCCGCCCATCGCGGTATTACTTTTACCGAACCCACCTTGGATTTGACCAAGCTGCGCGTTTGGAAAGAATCCATCATCGACAAACTCGGCAACGGCGTCGCCACGCTTGCAAAAATGCGCAATGTGACCGTAATCAAAGGTCGCGCTTATTTTGAAGGCTCCCAGAAGTTACGCGTGGAGACGGAGAGCGGCCAGCAATTTGTCGAATATGACAAGGCAATTTTAGCGGTCGGCTCCAGCGCAGCCATGCCCAAGGCCTTTGATCTGGGCAATCCGCGCGTCATGAATAGCACCGGTGCCCTCGAAATTGAAGACGTCCCGGAAAGCCTGCTGGTCGTTGGCGGCGGGTACATCGGCATGGAAATGGGAACCGTCTATGCCGCACTCGGCAGTAAGGTGACCGTTGTTGAAGCGATGGACAATATTCTGGCCGGGGCAGACCCCGATCTGGCGCGCCCGGTCGTTGCCATTGCCAAAAAGGCCTTCAAGGAAATCCGCCTCAAAGCGCGCGTTTTAAAAATGGCCACGGCAGGCAAACAGATCAAAGTGGAGATGGAATATAACGGCCAGAAGCTGGAAGAGTATTACGACCGCGTCCTCGTCGCCGTCGGTCGCGTTCCGAATAGTAACGATATCGGGCTGGAAAACACCGGCGTACAACTGGACGAAAAAGGTTATGTCAAAGTGAACCACCACCAGCAAACCGACGACCCCAATATTTACGCGATCGGCGATATTGTCGGCGGTGTTTTGCTGGCCCACAAAGCGCACAAAGAAGGGCGCATCGCCGTGGAAAATATCAACGGGGAAAATGTTGTGAACGAGAATGTTGTCATTCCCGCTGTCGTCTTCACCGATCCAGAATTGGCGTGGTGCGGCTTGACGGAAGCCGAAGCCAAGGAAAAAGGGATCAATTATGTTGTCTCAAAATTCCCGTGGTCAGCTTCCGGCCGTGCGTTAAGCTTTGATCGGACAGACGGCCTTACGAAGATGCTGATTGATCCCGACAGCGACCGCGTATTAGGCGTGGGCATTTGCGGATCCAATGCCGGCGAACTCATTGGCGAAGCGACGCTTGCCATGGAAATGGGCGCAACCGCAGAGGACATTGCTCTCACCGTGCACCCGCATCCGACTTTGTCAGAGACATTGATGGAATGCGCGGAAGCCTTTTACGGGCACGCCACCCACACCATTGCTAAAAAGAAGCCCTCGTTTCATTAGAGCATTGACAGAAAAGATGTAGCGATGGGCGGCGAGGATTTTTGGTTTTTGGTGAGGCTTTAGCGAAGGCGCAGGTTTGAAAACCCTGCAACTGAGCTGAAACAAATCCAAAAACCCAAAAGACCGTTGTTTCTTGGAACCAAAGGCGCATCGCTATATATTTGATGGAAATGCTCTAAAGGCGCACTGTCAAGGGGACTTCCGCAGAATTTTAGCGGGTGCTGAAGCTCAGATCTTGATTTAGCGCATGTCGTAACCATGTGCTTCGCGCCTCGACTCGCAAAAGCAAATCGAGGAACTGCTACGAATTGAACGTTTCCCGTGACTCCTTGGCAGCATTTTGTTGCCAATAATGCACACTGGATCTGGAAAACCCGAAACCAGTAATGGATCACGGTGCATATTGGGCTATCTCTTTATTGCCAGGTTTTCAAATCAGCATCCAATTTCAATACTTGCCCCCGGTGCGTTGCCATATGCATCAGCTTGTCGCCCAGACGCAAATCCAGCGCATTTCCCAGCAAAGACTTGATTTTCACCTGGTTTAGCCGGTTGTCTGCCCAATTCATCTCGACTGCAAAACCGCCCCGCGCACGTAATCCCGCGACGTGGCCTTGGGTCCAGCTTTTGGGTAACGCCGGCAGCAGTTCGATTTCATAAACCCCATTCGTGTCACAAACCTGACTTTGCAACAGCATTTCTCCAACGGCTGCTGTCTGTCCCAGATTGCCATCAATTTGAAAGTCACAAAACCTGGGAAATCTGGCGGTCAAATTGGCGTTGACCGCCTTTTGAATATGGGTATCCAGAATCGCCAAGGCTGCATCACCTTGATGCAGGCGGGCGTAGGCATTGGCTTGAAACGCTCCCTGCCAGCTCCCGATCTGGCCCTGTTTCCACATCTGCTCCGTGTCAAAAATCCGGCGCACGCCGGCCGCGAGTTCGGGTGTGCCTCGCGGCGTGATTTGCGCACTGCAGATCAAGCCCCAGCTTGAAAGCGCCTCGTCATGGGCCATTCTTGGCCAGTCAGCCAGATATTCTTGCAATTCGCCTGTGGCTGGGCTCACCCTCATTGGCGGCAGCCGGGGCAAAGCTTTCTTGATCTCGTCACAAATGGGATCGTTGGCTTGCAGAATCAAAGCTGTGCGCAAACAGTTCTGAAAAAGTTCCCGAATCATCTGTATGCTTGCGGTCGGGCCAAGGCAGACCGAACCTGTGCTTCCATCAGGTTTGCGCCAGGTATTTTCAAAATTTGTGTCCGGACCGGTTACCAGCCAGCCATGTTCCGGCTCGGTAATCAGCGAATCGAGGTAAAACTGCGCTGCGCCCTGCAAAATTGGCCAGACTTCATGCAGATATTTTTTGTCACCGGTGAAAGCATAATGTTCCCAGACATGTTGGCAAAGCCACGCGCTGCCGACTTGGAAAATCGCCCATTTGGCCTGCCCCGAAACGGGTCCCACCGTGCGCCAGATATCCGTGTTATGATGCGCCATCCAGCCCCGGGCGCCGTATAACTGACGCGCCACATTGGTGCCGTCCCGACTGATTTCGCGGGTTAAATCGATCAACGGGAGGTGGCATTCGGAAAGATTGGCCGCCTCGACCGCCCAGTAATTAATCTCGGCATTACAATTCAGGGTCCAGTTGGCTGCCCAGGGTGGGAAGATGGAATTATTCCAGATGCCTTGCAAATTGGCGGGTTGCGTGCCAGGTCGTGAGGAGGAGATCAGCAAATAGCGTCCGAATTGATAATACAAAGCCGCCAGATCAGGATCGTTGCCGGGTTGATACGCTTTCACTCGCTGATCCGTGGGCAGAAGTTCCACGGCGGGATTGTGCCCGAGTTCCAAGCTGACACGATTGAAAAAATGTTGATAATCCGCCATGTGCTCAGTCAACAACGAGTCGTAACGGCGACCGGATATTTTCTCCAGTGCCCGCGCACATTCCGTTGCCGGATTCTTGCCCTCGCGGCTCGGACTCTTGAGCGGGCCATTGTAACTGGTTGCCGCTACAAATAACAACGTCACAGCATCGCAACTCTCCGCCACCACTCCGGAGGTTGAGTAATTAATTTTACCACCCTTTCCATTCGCAACCAGCCTTCCTTCAAAAGTCATGCCCAGGGGATGTGAGCCCATCTCATAATAATTCGTGCGCTTGCGGTAGCAATCGGAGTAGCTTGGACAACGCCCGCTGAGCTGGTAAAAAACCTTGGTCGCTTTTGTCTCGTGATGCAACTGGCTGCTCAGCGACGCGGTGAATGAAATTTTACCCGGCTGACTTGCCGTCAAACGAACCACCATGGCTTGTGCGGGATGCGAAGTAAAAATTTCCCGCCAATATTTCACGCCCTCCGCCTCAAATTCTTCCCTTACCACCGCCCGTTTCAAATCGAGTTCCCGGGTATAATTGGTTCCCTCGGCGAGTTGCGGAAAATTCAACTGCAGGGACCCCATGGCCAGATAATTCTCATTATAGCGTCCCAGCATGTTGCTTTCGACCATTCGTTGCGCTGCTAATTCCTGACCGGTGAGCAATTGTCGCCGGATTTCTGCCAGAGCTGCCAAGCCGTTGGTATTGATGTTTTCGTAGGGCTCGCCGGACCATAATGTATCTTCATTCAGGTCAATGCGCTCGCGCTGGACTCCGCCCCAGACCGCCCCACCCAGCCGGCCATTGCCAATGAACAGGGATTCCGACCACTTTGTCGCTGGCTGGCGGTACCACAACCTCAAATCAAAATCCGGTGAATTGACAGCCTGACAAGCGAAAACCACCAATCCATTAACGATTAATGCCAGCAGCAAATGAATAGTGGCTGGATATTTCATAAATTTTGACAAAAGTCTTGGCCAATTTTCGAAAATTGCCCGGAATGCTGCGGCGAAAGATTTTTGCTTTGGCTACCACCTGTGATTTTCAAAGCGGTTCTTAACCGAAAAGGAAATGTTTGCATCAAGGAGTGATTTATTTCATAAATTGAACGCTTTTTCAAGCTTCGGCTAACCCCCAATTGCGTGGCTGGTAATCTTGTCATCATTTAAGTGGTATTGTTAATATTTTAAATTAAATATGTGTATTTTTAAGTTGTTTTCATGGCGTGACAAGCACCTCCGAAGCATTTAGTTTTACCGAATGAGCATTGCGTTGCAGCCTCAGCAAATCACTGGGCAAAATCCAATTTCTAGCACCTGCTTGCCGAAGCAGCCGGCTGGGCTTGCTAATTTTTCCAATTTTGCCATTTGCTTTTCAAATGCATCCAGGTCGAATTTTAACTCAGCTTAAAGAATTTCAGCCTTTTAACCATGACGGAATCAGATCGTCATAAAATCCTGGTGGAATGGAATGCGACGGAGCGGGAATATCCGCGGGACAAATGCGTGCATCAGTTGTTTGAAGAGCAGGTCGCCAGCACCCCGGAGGCAATCGCCGTGGTTTATGAACGTCAGTCACTGACCTATCGCGAACTCAATCAGCGCGCCAATCAACTGGCGCATTATCTGCGCAAACAGGGCGTCGGGCCGGAT
>CAISVF010000600.1 GCA_903888765.1 uncultured Verrucomicrobia subdivision 3 bacterium
GCCAACGGGTTTGACAACGACCGCACGCCGGTCTTGCAGGTCTTGGACGGCTTTGAAAACAAGGACGCGCTGCTGCACGAGACCTTCAAGAAAAAGCCGAAAAACCTGAAAGCCGCGCGCGAGGAGGAGCACCAGAGCCAGGACAATCTGTTCAAAGTCTATGTGGAACGCGCGTGGCCGGAGTGTGATGTGATCGTCGGCAACCCACCTTTTATCGGAAACAAGAAAATGCGCGGGGAATTGGACCGGATGAACGGCGAGGGATACACAGAAGCAATTTGGGAAATTTACGGCGACAGATTGCCAGCAACATCGGACCTTTGTTGTTACTGGTTCGAAAAAGCGCGAGATTTGATAGCGCAAGGCAAATGCCAGCGGGCGGGGTTGCTCGGGACAACCGCATCAAAACAAATCAGTTCGCGTAAGGCTTTTGAACGCATCAAAAATTCTGGGAAAATCTTCTTTGCAATTTCTGACCGCGATTGGTTTGATGCCGGCACGGCCGTTCGGATTTGCATGGTTGGTTTTGGAGGCCCCAATATTGCCGACAAACCAAACCTCGACGGCAATGCGGTCGCAGAAATTCATGCAGATTTGACGGGCGGACAAAAAACGACCGGTAAAAAATACCTTGGCTCAAATGAAAACCTATGTTTCATGGGCACGACCAAAGTTGGAGATTTTGACATCCCGCAAGAGCGCGCGGATGAAATGCTATCAGGGGTAAATCCACATGGAAAACCAAACAGCGATGTCCTCCGGCCATTTCGCAATGGTAGCGATCTTGTGCAAACTGATTCACGACGGTGGATTGTAGATTTTGGCGTTGGTACACCCAAGGAGCCGGCAGCACTTTACGAAATGCCATTTCAACACGTCGTTGAAGTTGTGAAACCAGTACGGGAAAAGAATAATCGTAAGACGCGGGCACAAAACTGGTGGCTGTTAGGTGAGACACTTCCAGCCTTTCGCAAAGCAGTTATTGGTTTGCCGCGTTACATCGGCACAGCGCGCGTTTCAAAGCACAGGCTTTTTGTTTGGCAGGATTCGCCGGTTTTGCCGGATTCAAAGGTGATTGCCATTGCATTTGAAGATGATTTTCGTTTCGGCGTGCTGCATTCGCGCATCCACCAACTATGGACGCTGGCAATGTGTGGCTGGCATGGCAAAGGCAATGACGTGACTTACAACCCGACGGAATGTTTTGAAACGTTCCCGTTTCCTTTTGCGGACGATTTGCAATCCCCCATGCCGTCGGCGGGTAAGCCAGCAAAAGCTGACTCCGCTTGGGATGAGGTTTTAGAAAAACGGTTTTACACCGTGAAAGAAGAACCGGCTGGCTACCACGCCGGCGGCGCGAGCCGCAAATTATCGCCGGCAGAACATCGCGCCGAAATTGCCGCCGCCGCCAAAGAGTTGAACGCGTTACGCGAACGCTGGCTGAATCCGCCCGAATGGACAGTGGAAAAGATACTGGAATTTCCCGGCTGCCTCACCGGCCCGTGGTCGCGCTACGTCGCCCCGCAAACCGTGGACGCCAAAACCGGCATCGGCACAGTGCGTTATCCGCGCCTGGAACCGCGCGACGCCGATTGCGCCGCCAAACTCAAAAAACGGACGCTCACGAATCTTTACAACGAACGCCCCGCCTGGCTCGATCTCGCCCACAAGAAACTGGACGCCGCCGTCGCCGCTGCCTACGGCTGGAATGACTTCGCTGAAATCATCCAGCAGAGTGACGTTGGCCAAGTTTACGATTTTGAATCTAGCTGCTGGATGGTGCTGGACACCAACGGACAGGGCTTGAAGGAATCCCACGAGCAGTTTGAAAAGGAATTTTCAGAAAAGATTCTGGAACGATTACTGGCCCTGAACCTCGCCCGCGCCGCCGAGGAAGCCAAAACAGCCAAGGTGACGAAAGTGAAAACCAGTCGTGCAAAAAGCGCCGACGAAATGCTATGACCGCCGAGCTCGCCGCCCAATTCGCCAGCGCCAAACCCGCCGATGTAACCGAGATACTCAAAACCCTGGAAACCTTCGGCCGCGCCCAGGAGGCTGGCGGCGGGAAATTCCGGACCTAGATTGCAATTATGGCCGCACAAATATGACTCTTGAAAAAGGTTATCCAAAACACCGCGCGTAAAGATTCTCAGTGCTTATCCGTTATCCACCGCGCCAGCCAGAACTGAGCTGGCTTGGTCCGCCTCCGGCCATCGCACCCGAAAGCTTGAACATGTCAACCACCCAACTCCAATTCAGCATCGGCGGCTATACCGGCACCTGCCATGAAGTCGAATGGAAGCAAGGCAAACTGTGGTACCGCCGGGCCAATGGTGCCTACCAGTGGCAAGCGGATGTCGCGATAACCCCCACCGAGGAGCAGTGGACAAACTTCTGGCGGGCCATGGAAACCGCCGGCGTCTGGTCATGGCAGGAAAGCTACGACAACCTGACCATGCTCGACGGCACCCAGTGGTCGCTAAAATTGAAATACCGTGAACGCCGGGTTCGGTGCGAAGGCTCCAACGCCTATCCCGGCAGCGCCGACCACTATTATTCCCCCACCGGCGAATTCGCCCATTTCCTCAAAGCCTTGCGCACCCTCACCGATCAACCCGCCATTCAGTAGCAGTTTATTGCTTCTTCAAAGAATCGCCCACCGCCACCGGCTGGCCTGGGCGGTATCGGCTAGGCCAGCTTTGGGAGGCGCAAAGCCTCGGCCAGTGCATTTTCCGGATGATCAAAGGCCCCGGTGAACTATCCAAAATCAGTGAGGCGATAGCGCTGGCGAGCTAATAAGTACTCATCAAATATCGTTTTTTCCTTGCACCCCCGCGCAAGCAGGATTAGGTTCATTTTGAAACCAGAATCAAGGGTTCTTAAAAACTGATTAAGCCATGAAAAATCCATCGCGGCAAAATGTTGTTCCCCGGATTCACACCCTCTGGCTCGCCGCCCTCCTGGCCGCGGGCCTCACCCGTTTGGTTCAGGCGCAAGCACTTCTCCCTGACAGTTCTTCCGGAATCATCATGCCGCCGGATTCCATCGTCCAAATCACTGCCGAAGCCCAAGGATTGTCGCAGGTGGCTCCAGCCGATTTGCCACCTTTCGGCACCTTCTGGTGGGCCATGCCCGGCGGCGGCGGCGCTGCCC
>CAISVF010000601.1 GCA_903888765.1 uncultured Verrucomicrobia subdivision 3 bacterium
CTCGTCATGCTTACCAAGGCGCTTGTGTGGTCTTCCTGAAGACCACTGCGACGTCCGGAAAAATTACGGTGCGGGCAACGGCTGCTGGACTGGCCAGCGGTTCCTGTTCCCTCAAAATTGTCCGATGAAATGGCTTTCTCTGGTCGTTCCGCCGGCCCGGGGCCCGCAGCCACCCGCCTCGTTCGCTGCACCGGGCTGCGCCGCGCAGATTTTATGAAAATGAATGGTTTGCCGCTTTACTTGGTTTATGGTCTGGCCCTCGCGCTCCTCCCTGGCAGCGCGTTCGCTGGCGCTGGCTTTCCCCGCCAATTTTCCTTTGGCGATCATCCGGCCGCCCCCGGCTGGACGCCGGTGGGCCCCGCCCGGATTTATTCTCCCGCCGCCGGTTTCGGTTTTGAGCCGGGCGCAGCCGTCAGCGGCGCTGATTTTGTTACGGGCGAATCGCCGTTTTTGTTTTCCGTGGCCTTGCCGGAGGGAAATTACGCCGTCACCGTTTGGCTGAATGACGGGGCAGGGCGGACCGTGACCACCGTGAAAGCCGAGCAGCGCCGCTTGATGTTGGAAAAAATCCAGCTTCCTCCCGGCGCGGCCGCCGCGCGCACTTTTATTGTCAACGTGCGCACCCCGCGCATTTCGGCTGCGGAAGCAGTGCATCTCAAGCCGCGCGAACTCGCCACCGAAACGGTGAACTGGGATGAAAAACTCACCTTGGAATTCAACGGGGCGCACCCCGCGCTTCGCGCGCTGGTCATTGCCCCCACGAATGTGCCCACCGTTTATCTTGCCGGCGACTCCACGGTTTGTGATCAGCCTGCCGAGCCGTGGAATAGTTGGGGCCAGATGCTGCCGCGCTTTTTCCAGCCGGACCTGGCCGTGGCCAATTACGCCGAGTCAGGCGAAAGCATCAAGAGTTCACTCGGCGCAAAACGCTTTGAAAAGATATTTAGCCTGATGAAAAAGGGCGATTATCTTATCGTGCAGTTCGGCCACAACGACCAGAAGGACAAGGCCACGAACGCGCTGGCGGTTTACAAAACGAACCTGAAAAATATTGTCAGCCGCACGCGAGCGCACGGCGCCACCCCGGTCCTGGTAACCTCCATGGAGCGCAAAAGCGGCCTGGAACATGACACCCTGGCCGGTTATCCCGACACCGTGCGCGCTGTGGCGCAGGAGGAGAATTGCGCGTTGATTGATTTGCACGCCCTGAGCCGGACATTTTACCGCGCGCTCGGCGCGGATTTGGACAAGGCGTTTCAGGACGGCACGCACCACAACAACTACGGCAGCTACGAACTGGCGAAGTGCATCGTGCTGGGCATCCGGCAGGCCAAGCTGCCGCTCGCGCAATCCATCGTCGCCGACTTCGGAGCTTTTGACCCGGCCAAACCCGACGCCGCCAGCACCTTCGCCCTGCCAGCCAGCCCGACCTTCGCCCGCGAAAAACCGCTTGGAAACTAGCGCCCGGATCAAGTCGCGATTTGAATTTTGCTGAATGAAGCCATCCTTCCCTCCCCGTCCCGCCAAATATTTTCTGGCGGTAGGGCGCGTCACTCCGTGCGCGCCGTCGTGGCGAACCCAAACGCGTCATGGACTGCGGAGGCAAGGCGCAGCCGCGACACCGCTTTCGCTCGTCCCAACGCCCACTTCCCAGAGTTTTTAAATTTCTGCTTTCCCAATTTCAGCTTTTGAATATTGGCTGCTCCCCACCATCCCCACTCAAATCGCCCGGGCAGGCGCACTCCAATACGCTTCGCGTTATTCCGGCATCCCCGCGAACGCGCCAGCGTCTTGGAGTGCGGTGGCCCTCCACCGCTTTTCCCCTCCGCGCCGATGAATCTAACCTCCGCAATGGAATTTGAAAAACCACGGATGGACACCGATGAACACGGATGAAAATGGGTTTCCGGTCGTTTCCCCATTGGTTGTAGCGGAGCCAATCTTCGAACGCCTTTATTATCCGTGTCCATCTGTGTCCATCCGTGGTTGAACTGCGGTTTCTTGGATTATTTGCTGCTGGAAATAACGGGCGTCAACGTGACCGGACCAAGCAGACCGCATTCGGTGAGCGGCCAGTCCGCAGCGTCGAAGGGCTTGTAATTGATGTCCACGATATTGATGTCATGGAACGTTTTCCATTTGATGCCGCGGCGATCCAGGTCGCGGATGCGGTTCGCGGCCACGCTGGTGACTTCCACTTCGAGCCGGTTGCCCGTGCGTTTCAGATTATCCAGCCGGACGCGAAACGGCGGCGTAATGAGCGTGCCGTAATCCGTGCCGTTCACCCGCACCCGCGCGCTCTGGCGCACGTCGCCGAGGTCAAGCTCAAGTTTTGCGTGGTCTGCCTCAAACGTGGTTGCGTAATGCGCCGTGCCGGCGAAGGCCTGACAATTCGTGTCCGGGAACGTCGTCCACGAGGCGAGCTGGGCGGTTTGAAAATCGGCCGGCAGCGTCGGGCCGCCGAGGATGAATTTCACGTTCCACGGGCCGGTGATTTTCATCGGCTGGCCCTTGGTCTCCCGATAATTCCACGCCGGGCCTGCCAAATTTTTGTCACCGAAAGCGCGGAGGATCACGGACTCCCCGGCGGCGAGTTGCAGATGAAGTTGTCCGTCTTTGTTTCGTGCAGCTAGACCAGACTTGCCGGTCATTGGATCAAAAATCACTATGGATTGAGCGGAGCGAGCGAGAAATAGCCAGTTGTCAAATTTAGCTTGGGAGCGATTGGCGATGAAATAATTCCAGCCGCCATCAAATGAACGGCGAACGAAAGAAAGATCGAACAACACCATTTGTTCCTTTTTAACAGATTGGGCCAACCAATGAAACAAATCACCGGTTTCGACCAATCCTTTGCCTGTCGTGAAATATTTCTTACCACCCAGATCGAAACTGTGGTCTTCAAATGAATAAGCTGAGAGGGTTCTCAAACCAATGAATTCACCCTCGCTTTCATTGGTGACGTTCGAGCCTGAAATATCATCCGGCATTCTTTTCTCGAATATTACCGTCGCCCCGCGGTCTGCCAATGCAATCAATTGCTTGAATGTTTCCAGCGGAATGTATTTGCACTCCGGCACGACGATGACTTGGTAATTTCCGCCCGGCATCTGGATTTTCCCGTTCGCCACTTTCGCCGTCTTCAACTGCGCGTCGGAAACGTAATCGAACGCATCGCCTTTATCCCACAATTCTTTCGCCGCCCGGCCAATGGGCTGGCCCTCAAACCAGTCGCGGGCGTGGACGGTGAGTTGCGGCAGCAGCTTGTCGCCGGGTTGCATCCAGAAATCTCCCGTGTTCCAGTAGAGCAGGATGTCGTTGTCCGGCTGTCCGGATTGCAAAACGGATTGCACCCGCGCGGCGTAGGCGTTCACGGCGTCCGCATCGCGCCAGATGGGATTGCGCGGGTTCATTTCCAGCGAGGCGTAAAAATGCCAGCCGGGCCAGCCGGCCTCGTCGGGCGAGTAGCAGCAGCCGTGGTAAAAGATGTGGTTGATGCCCGCGAGGAACATGTCGTCGAACAGGTACTTCACGTCGGACAGTTTCTCGGTGAAATGTTCCTCCAGCCACGTGCCGGTCTCGGCGGCGGCCAGCGGATGCCCGGCGACGTGTGCGGCCGATGATGCAAATTTCGAGATCAGCTTGTTGCGATCGGTGTGAAACATCTCGGTCTCGGGAATATCGGCGGCGGCGTAGAGATCCAGCCAGTTGCCGGGCGAGCCGTGCGCTTCATTGCGCGTGATGAAGCCGTGGTCATGGGACCATTGTACCCATTTCGGGAGGGATTCCTCGGCCATGATCTCGCTCACAGTCTGCCGGTAATCGCATTTCACGCGGTTCGCCCGGTCGCTGTCGCCCTTGCTGAATAGTGCCGGCAGCTCGGTCTGCAATTTGTAGCCGCGCCGCTTCTCAAATTGCGCCAGGAAATCCGGCGACCAGTCCGAGCGATACTCATAGGAATCGTGATACTGGGCGCGCGGCTTCGGGCCGCTATAATTCGCAAACGCCGTGGTAAATGGCGCCAGAAAATCGTCCATCGCGTGCGGATAAATCAGGTTGAGCATCCAGCCTTCGCCGCCGGGTCCGGCGCGTTTCACTTTCTGGCCGGAAGGTTTTTGCGTGATGGCATAAACTGTCCAGGTGCCCGCCGCTGGCGCAAACGTCACCTCGCCCGCTGCCGATATTTTGTCGGTGAGTTCCCGCGCTTTTCCCTCGGGCGAAAAAGCCACGAGCGCCTGTGTGATGGCCGGCGGGAATTTTTGTTTCAGTGTTTCTCCCGCCTGGATGGTGTAAGTCTTCACCACCACGCTGGCGTTGGCGTCCGCCTCGGTCACCTGCGGCCCGCCGAAGCACCAGCCGCTCCCGGTGGTCATGTCCACCCCCATTCCCAGCCGGTGCGCTTCGCTCACCGCCCAGCCCAGCATCTCCATCCACTGCGGCGAAAGATAGTTCAGGTATTTGTCCTCAAAACCTATCGCGCCGTAAATCGGAATGATGTGGATGCCGCCCAATCCCGCCGCCCCATAGCGCTCCAGTTCGTGGGTGAGATTCGTCTTATCCACCGCGCTGCCCATCCACCAGTTATAAGCCCACGGCTTCTGTTGCGCAGTGATGGGCGGCCAGGAAAACTCATCGGCCGCAACGGCAACCATGGCAGCGTTGGTGATAGCCAGAAAAAGCGCGACCAGGGACAGAGACCGGGTCAGTCGGCGGGAAAATGTCATGCGGTCATTAGACACAAACCGGGAATTTTCGCGCAAGCGGAGAGTATAACAAATTCTGGCGATGCCCACCCCCGGAGCGCGGAGCCTTGCTCCGCGAGTTGAAAAAATGAAAGCGAAAAATATAACCACGGATCACGCCGATAATACCGGATAAAAACCCACCACGATCAGCCATGTGGCCGTCTGCAAGACCCTTCGCGCTTTCCCCAACTGATTTCACTTTCGCATCCAAGCCCACCGCATCGACCATTTACATTCTGGCGGCAGGGCGCGTGGCCGTCTGCCAAGACCTCCGTGCGCGCCGTCGCGACCAACCAAACCGCATCCATTTGCCAATGACGCTCAGCAAAAAGGTGAGGTGCGCCTCCGTACAAGGTGGCCGTCTGCCAAGACTGCGGTGGCAAGGCGCAGCCGCGCCAAGGCTTCCTGCCCGCCCGCCAGCCAACCATCGTCCGCCGCCTCAGCGCCGCATTTCAGTACTCCCAATTTCCGCCCTTTCCCATTTCGCTATCTGTGTCCATCTGTGCCCATCTGTGGCTCACCGCCAGCTGCCCTCCCAGAAGCTCCGCGCCATCCAACCGCCCCCGTGAACGCGCCAGCGTCTTGGAGTGCGGTGGCCCTCCACCGCTTTTCCC
>CAISVF010000602.1 GCA_903888765.1 uncultured Verrucomicrobia subdivision 3 bacterium
CAAGAACGCCACGACTATGAGCGAAAAGATCGTCAACGTGCGCGCCGCCTGACCGCGCCCGAACTGGAACAGCACCCAGCACAAACCAATGAAGGGAAGATAAAGCCGGAACACCGCCCAGTTGGCCCGGAACGATTCGCCCCACAGCGCAAAAATGTCGCCGAACGATTTGCTTTGCAGCGCGTCCATCGGCCAGCTCTTGGCCGCCCAGAGCAGCAGATAGGCGAGCAGCGGGATAATAATGAGCAGGAGTTGCTTGTTGGCCTTCTTCATCTCGCTTAATTCCACCGCGCCCATGAACCGTCCGATCATCAGGCCGCCCCAGTAAAGCGAAACGTATTTGCTGGCTTCCACCGCATCGAGGCCGGCCACGGTCGGCTGGCCCAGAAAGTTGATAATGGCGCTGCCCACCGAGACTTCGCCGCCGACATACATGAAGATAGCGATGACCCCCAACACGACGTGCGGATACTTTAATGCGCCTGCGCCACGCTCAATCTTCCCCTCGCCGATCTGCGGCAAGCGGATGAAAACGAAAATTACCGCCAGCACCACGAACACGATGCTGAAGGCGAGATACGGAAGCTTGACCGAGTCGGCTCCGTGTGCGCCGGTCTTGGCGAAGTATTGGTAGATGAGGAAACCGCCGATGATCGGCCCAATCGTCGTGCCAATGGAGTTGAACCCTTGCGCGAGATTCAACCGTGAGGAAGCCGTCCTCTCGGCCCCAAGAATCGTGACGTAGGGATTGGCTGCAATTTGCAGCATGGCGAAACCGAGACCGACGACGAACAAAGCGCCGAGAAACATTGGATACGACATGGCCCCCGCCGCCGGCCAGAACAGCGCGCTGCCCGTGGCGGAGATCAGGAGGCCGATGACCACGCCATTCTTGTAGCCGATCTTGGCGATGGGATCGCCGGTCGTGATGGAGATGAGGAAATAGATCAGCGAACCGACAAAGTAAGCGCCGAAGAATGCGAACTGCACGAGCATCGCCTGAAAATAACTCAGTGTGAAAGCCTCCTTGAAGCGCGGAATCAGGATGTCGTTGAACACCGTCATGAACCCCCACAGGAAGAACAGCGAGGTCATGATCGCGAACGATCCGCGATAGTTCGCGCCATTGTCCGAGGGCGTTGCCCTAACCGAACCTGTGGGAATAGATGCCATAAAATTATCGAGTTGCACTTTTACTTTTTCGCATAAATGCCATTATCGCCTGAAAGATCATGCTTCAGCCATTCCCCTAAAGCGGGGATGCTAAGCGGCAAAGATCAACCAGCTGCCAACCTCGCCCAAGGTGTTCAGCTGCTGGAACAGGCATTGCACGGTATTGCCTCGGCCAGTTGACATCGGTTGCCAGAAATTGATTTTTGCACCCGATTGAGGGTGATTTTCGGGGATAGAAAATCAGTGTTAAGGAAACGTGGCACACCCTTATTTTACTGATATATTCTTAGTATTTGCGCAGTTATTATTTTCAGTTTCAGCGTTGATGGCACCGTCCGCTCCGGTCATTGAATCCGGCCTGTAAATGACTGCGCAGAAAGCTCACGGCCACCGCGTTGGATCGCCGGTTAATGCGGATGCAGGTGATGCAAGATATGAGGCCGCTCCAATCCGTGGGCCAGCATGAGCTTTTCATCCGACAATAGGTCCACTGTGCGACCGTCAGCAATGATCCGCCCCTGATCGAGAATGATCGTCCGGGCGCAAAGTTCAACGGCCAATTCCAAATCGTGGGTGGCAATCAGCTTGGTAGCAGGCAATCGCCGGAGCATGGCCTTAAACTCGCGACGACCGCGCGGGTCCAGGTCGCTGGTGGGCTCATCCAGCACGAGTATTTTCGGGTTGCACGCCAGTACGCCAGCGAGACAGGCCCGCCGCTTTTCGCCATGGCTCAAGTGATGCGTGGAGCGGGCACCAAACCCCGTCAAACCGACCTGCGCCAGCGCATTTTCAACCTGCGCGGCAATTTCGGACGCGCTTAAGCCGAGTTGCTGCGGACCGAAAGCCACATCCTCCGCCACCGTGGGGCAAAACAACTGATCATCCGGGTCCTGAAACACCAAGCCGACCTGACGGCGAATGGCGGCGAGATTTCCAGGCGACACGGATTCGCCATAAATTTTGACCGCCCCATCGCCGCCCGGTTTTTCAGGGAGAAGGCCATTCAAGTGCAAAAGCAAAGTGGATTTACCCGAACCGTTCGGCCCCAGCAGCGCGACACATTCGCCCGGCAACAGGCGAAAGCTGAGACCGCGCAAAGCTGCATGCCCGTCAGGATAACGAAATGTCAAATCCGTGATTTCAATGGCATTCATTTCCACCCCCGCGCGCACATGGCATCGTAAATCCGCTCCGCCCGCTCCGAAGCGCGCACAAAAAGTTGACCCACCACCGAGGCCAGCACCGGCCACTGAAAACGACGCCGGGGAGTAAACGAACGGCTGGCCCGCGCCCGACGCATCCGCTCGGCTTCGTCCGCCAGCACGAACAGGTACCGGTGCATTAACGTCAGCGTGGTGACGAATATCCACGGCACTCGCAGCCGTTGCAGCACGCGCAATAATTCCCTGAACGGCGTAGTGTTCGAGAGCAGCAGGGTAGTGAGCAGGCACAAATTCGCCTTGAGCATCACCACCGCAAAAGTTTTGCCGCCACCCGGCTGAAACCACATCAGGCCCGCCACCCCCAGTACCAGCGGTTCGAGCAACAGCAGCCTTTTCACCAAATGCCAGACGGGAATCTGGCTGATCGCCAGCAGGCCGGCGACCACGGCCCCCACGATTAGCAATCCGGTCACGGCGGTGCGCGGTAGCAGCACGACCGTCAAAATCAAGAACAGCGCACCGGCCAATTTTCCGCCTGCCGGCAAATGCTGCAATGGGCCACGCTGGTGGCCGTGCCCGTGGTCGTGTGGATGCAAATGATGTCTGCCCATGATGCAAAAAAACGTGGTTCAACGGGTTATTACTATTTAATTTGACCGTAACACTAGATTTATTACCTTATTTGCCATTCGTAACACTTAACGCAAACGCACGGCCGGAGCAAGATTTTATGCACATTCCTGATGGTTTTCTCGACGCCAAGACACTCGCCCTCACTGGGGCGCTTTCGGGGAGCGGACTGGCCGTCGCCGCACGGCAGGTCAACCGCACGCTACCGCGCAACAAAATTCCGCTGATGGGGCTGGGCGCGGCGTTTGTCTTCGCGGCGCAGATGTTGAATTTTCCAGTCGCTGGCGGCACGTCAGGACATTTGCTTGGCGGCGTACTGGCGGCTGTGCTACTGGGGCCGGGGGCGGCGGCAATTGTCATTGCATGCGTGCTGACGGTGCAAGCATTGCTATTTAGCGACGGCGGTCTGCTGGCACTCGGCGCGAACATTTTTAACATGTCGTTCATCGGCGCGGTGGTTGGCTATACGATTTATCGTTCCGCACGAAAATTCCTGCCCGACCTGCGCGGACGCATTACGGCTATTTTCTTTGCGGCGTGGCTTTCGACCGTGCTGGCGTCCGTGGCGTGCGCCGGAGAACTCGCCTGGTCCGGCACACTTCCACCGGGCGTGGTTTTTCCGGCAATGGTCAGCCTCCACATGCTCATCGGCATCGGTGAAGGCATCATCACCTCGCTGGTGATACTGGCAATTGCTCGGGTACGACCGGATTTGCTCGACGCGGAAAACTCCCCGGCCACGCACGGCACCGGTTGGGAATTTCTCACGTTCGGCCTCGTCATCGCTTTGGGGCTGGCGATTTTCGTTTCACCTTACGCCTGCGCTTGGCCGGACGGACTGGATAAAGTGGCGGAGAAATTCGGCTTCGCCGGTCATGCTGCAACGCTCATCAAAACGTGGATTCCTGATTACAAAATGCCCGGCATCAGTTCGGAAGCCATCGCCACCGCCATTGCTGGTGCCATCGGCACGATCATCATGTTCGGTCTTGCGTGCGTCGTCGGTCGTGTGCTGGTGCGGGAAAAAATATCTCCCAAGACCATTGACTAAGCCCTTTCAAATTTTACCCCGAAATTCTTGAACGCGCTCCGCCCAGCCCAACGAATAGCCGATGACCTCCACGCGGCGTTCACGTTGATTGAGTTGCTGGTCGTGATTGCCATCATCGCCATTCTGGCGGCATTGCTGTTGCCCGCCTTGGCGAGTGCCAAGGAACGCGGCAAACGCGCGGCGTGTCAAAGCAACCTCCGTCAGATCGGACTGGCGACACAAATGTATTCCGATGAAACCAAGTCCTACCCGCCCGCCTGGATTGATTCCACCACGCGCTGGATGGATTTGCTCAAGTCGTTCGTCGGCAAAACTTCCGGCGTGTATTTGTGCCCGTCGGATCTGAAAAAAATCCCTGTGACGTGGGACACGAATATTTTTTTGAGCTACGGCATCAACACCTTCAACTTCGCCGGCAACGCCTATTGTTTCTGGTATGGCGTCCAAGCAACCAGCGTCCGCCATCCTTCAGCCACGATTGTTTATGCCGATTGCACGCCCGGCAAATACTACTGCGGCGGCGGCAGTTCCTTCACGAATCCCGTCGTGGACGTGGATTATCGCCATCCGAAAAGCGGTTTCGTGGCCGCGTATTGCGATGATCACGTTGAATATAAAAGGATCACTACCAAGGACGAATGGGATGCTTCCCAATGAATCGCTTTGAAACTATGAAAATAAACCTGCTGCTCACGCTCACCATCAGTTTGCTGCCGCTCATGGCCCATGCTGGATTTTCTCTGCCATCCGGCTCAACTTCGCCGGGCGATGGCATCAGCAACGTGCTTTCTGGCAGCGTTGCCAACGGCGCGCTTTATTTCCAAAGTTCCACGAACTGGCTCAATAGCGGCAGTCCATCGAAGCCTTATGTGCTGACAAATTACTACACGTTGCCGGTGTGCGATTCCATTTCGGTCGCCCGCATTGTGACCACGGTTTGGGGTGGAGCGGCGAATTATTCCGACCAGATGTCCGTAGCCATCAACGGCACAAATTTGCCGCTGGCCAATCCGCTGACCTTTGGCACGACTGCGGACGCCAACGCTGAATTCAGTTCCACCGCTGCCGACGTGTATGGCGTCGGTTCAGGACTGTGGGTTGTGGCGCTGCCCGTGCCGCCGGCCATGTTGTTTAAGAACGGCGCGACCAATTCCATCGTCATCACACAGACAACGCCGGACAGTTTTGACGGGCGAATTCATCACGTCACCTTGCTGGCTGTCTATCAAAGCAGCGGATTGGCGAACACCTTCGACTATGCCATCGCGGAAGGTAGCGGCGATATTTTCAAGTCGCCCGGCGGCACGCAATTCAGCCAGCGCAACGTGGCTTTTGCCGCCGTCAATCCCACCAACGCCAACGCCACGGCGGCTACCATCACCGCGCTTTACACCTATGGCGACACCGGCCAGAATGACCGTCTCTATTTCAATGGCGTGCAATGCGGTAGCGACGATGTTGCCCAATGGGATAAAGGCATTGCCAACTACGGCCCGTCCATCGTCAGCTTCGACGTGTTGACCAGCCTGACCAACAACAACACCCTGACATTCTCCGTAGGCTCAGATGTGCCCGCAACACAGGAAACCAGCTTGCGTCCGCAACTGGCTGTACTTGCCGTCACGCGTGCTGCCTCTCTAATCCCGCCTCTCTCGCTCGCCAGCAATGGACAACTGACTTGGCCGACCAACGCAGTCGGCTTTGCCTTGGAATCCAGCACCAACTTGCTTGCTGGCAGTTGGAGTCCGGTGACCAATCAGCCGTCCATTTCTGGCAATCAATACCGTGTGAACGTGAATCTTTCCACCACCAAGCGGTTTTACCGCCTGAAAAAATAAATTGATTATGACTGCCGTTGACCAACTTCGCGAATTGTTTCATCACATCGCCGCCTTCCTCGTCTGGCCGGTGCTCCTTGGCTTGCTCGGCCTGCTGGCTGCCATTCTGATTTCCGTCGGCGCGTTTCTGCGTGAAGCGTGGGATCGTCGCGCGGGCCGGCGTTCCGGCTTGGAACGCGCACAAAAAGCATTGGACGAAGTTGCCGCCCAGCAGGCTGGCGAAGGACTCGACTTGCGCTTGGAAGAAATTCTGCAAAACACCGAACGCGAACGCTGGCGGGCGTTGGGCCGATTGCGGCTCGCCGTGCGCGTCGGCCCGTCGCTGGGCTTGATGGGCACGCTCATCCCGATGGCTGACGCGTTGCAAGGTTTGGCCGATGGAAATTTGCCCGCGCTCGCTAGCAACATGGTCACGGCTTTTGCCGCGACCGTCATCGGCCTGACCATCAGCGTGACCGCTTATCTCATTGCCGCCGCCCGCGAAAGCTGGGTGCGCGCTGATTCACAGGCGTTGGCGTTCCATGCGGAACGGGTTCTTCGCGCCGCCAAAGGAAAGGAATGACCATGCGCTTTGTTCATCGCCACCGTCTTTCGGCCCACGGACCAGCCCCCGGACAGGACGAAGACCCGCTCGCCGGCATCGCTAATTTGTTTGATGTCAGCGTCGCCTTCATCGTTGCGCTGCTGATTGCGCTATTTGCCTTGTTCTCATCCGGCAAGCTGCTCGACAAAAACGCCAACGTCACGCTCGTCAAGCAGACCGAGAACGGCGAAATGGAAATCATCACCAAGCAAGGCGCACAAATCAAAGTGCAGAAAGTCACCGACAAGACGCTTTCCGGTCAAGGCACGCGGCTCGGCACGGCGTATCGTCTCGCCAACGGCCAGGTGGTTTATGTGCCAGACGACGAGGCCAAACCGAAATGAGCGCACCAGCGCAAAAATTCAACGCAAAGACGCAAAGGCGCAAAGGCACAGCTCGGCGGAGCCGCAACCAAAGTAGCGCAGAATGGCATTCTGCTGTATCGCGGATTGGTAATCCGCTAGCCGCGGCCAACTCCAAAGCGATCCGGTCCCGCCGCGCCTTGCCGAATGCCATTCGGCGATACGGCAGATTACCAATCTGCGCTACGCGGGCGCCGCGACAAAAATCTTTGCAGAACTGCGCGAAGTCGCGAGATAGCACTGCAAAGGCGGCTATGGAATCCTTGTTGCCGTTAGCGGAAAGCACTTCCTGGAAGGCGCGAATTTCGAACTTGTTTCCTGACTCTTTGCGTCTTTGCGTCTTTGCGTTAAAAATGTTCCCTTCACTTGCCGTTGCCTTTGGAATCATGTTCCTTGGTCTCACCGCCGCCGCAACGGTCAAAGTTTCCTTACTCACCGGCGATGCGTCATCCGCCGCCGCCATCGGTGCCATCCCGGAACTGCGCCACGATGCCGCGTTGAAAAACGTGACCGTCCGCGCCTTTCCGCGCATTGAATTGTCCGAGGCTGACCGGCAGTTTGTGCGCGAAAGCGAAATCATCATCGGCTACACTCGCTATGGTGCGTTGCTCCGGGCGCTTGCGCCGGAAATTCGCGTGGCAGGAGACCGAGGCAGTTTCGTCGCTGGCGTTGGTGGATCGCTTGACCCGGAATTTGCCGACCTTGGTTTCAAACGCGATGCCGCGCTCGCCGCGTATTTCGACGCGGGCGGTCAGGCGAATCTTGTGCAGATGGTTCGCGCCGCGCTCGCCCGAAAACATTTTTCCAGCCTAAAATTCCTCCCGCCATCGGTCTTTCCTGAAATTGGTTTCTTCGATCCTGCCAGCCGCCGGGCGTTCACGAGGTTTGAAGATTATTCCGCCGCCTATCTCGCCGGCATACCTGAACGCCGTAAACGTCCGTGGATTGGCATTCTTTTCTCACGCGACACCGCTACCACCGGCCAGACCGAATTGCTTTCCGCCCTCAATGCTGCGTTGGAAGCGCGCGGATTCAACGCGCTTTTCGGCTTCGGCTATCCTGCCGATGCCGCGCTGCCGGTGTTGTTTCTCGACACTAACAACCACAGCCGCGTCGAGGCCATCGTCGGGCTGACGCTGAAAATTGGCAATGTCCCCGCCAAGCTCGCACCGTTGCTTGCACAACTGGATGTTCCCATCATCAATGCTATTGCCCTGAACAGTCAGAGCCGCGCCGAGTGGGAAGGCTCCGCCAGCGGCCTCGATTTCATCGAACGCTCCTGGCAGGTCGGCAGCGCGGAACTTGCGGGTGCGATTGCGCCGACCATCGTTGCGTCGAAGGAAAAGCTCGTGGACGTGGCGACCGGCGAAACCTATGTGATGACCATGCCCATTGCCGAGCGCGTCGAACGGCTCGCCGACCGCGTGCAGGCATGGGTGAAATTACGCCACGAACCGCCCAATAAACGCCGCGTCGCAATCATTTATTACAACTACCCGCCGGGCAAGGAGAGCATCGGCGCATCGTATCTGAACGTCCTGCCGCAATCGCTGCTGCAAATTATCAACCG
>CAISVF010000603.1 GCA_903888765.1 uncultured Verrucomicrobia subdivision 3 bacterium
CAACAGAAAAGCCGTTTCACGATTGCGAAATAAATTAGTGTGAGCAATAACCAGATTGCTCAACAGCAGGAGGCCAAATAAAAACGCGAACAACGTGTACAACAGACGCTCCGTCAATACTGCGCCCAAACCGGGAAATTTGGCGATGAATTGCAGCCCATGAAAAAACAACTCGAAGGCCAGCACCAGATAGCCGGCGATAAACAGGCCGATAATGCCCGTCAACAGTCGCGATTGCTCCCGGATAGCCAGCAAACGCCGCCAACTGTGAAGCGCGTTTGTGCGCAGCAGGAGCAGCAGGTGCGAAGATTTAATACGTTCCGCAATTTCGAACACGCGCTCAAAGTAGCCCTCCCGCACGTTACCCGCAACAGGCGAAAAATCCGCAGGCATGCGGGTTGAAACATATCCCGCCAGGGAACCACCTATCTGCCAACTGGATCCATTGGCCAAGGATTAACCAGCGGCACATTCTGACGACGCAAGTAAACCGGCCGCTTTAACCTTCAGAGAATGCCTCGTCAGCCACGGAAACTTCCGGTGGCAGGCCAGCCAGGCTAAAACCTAGCTGGCGGAATCAGGTCATTTGCCGGTCAATCGGCTGCAGAGCGAGCCGCTGATGCGAGCACCGTAGCGGTTACCCCCGGATTGGGGATTGTCGGCCATGCGGCGTGCCTCCATCTTAAAGCAAATTGATTATGAAATTTTTGGTCCTGATCGCTTTTTTGTGGTCTGCTTTTACCAGCGGCGCAGCCGTGGTATTTCCCGGACCTTCGCCCGGAAACGCCAATTCCGTCTCAGGCCAGGGGAACTGGACACTGGAAAACGAGGTGCTGGCCGCCACCTGGCAAGCTTCCGACGGAAAACTTCGGCCGCTGCAACTGATCAATAAGTTGACCGGGCAGAAATATGCACAATCCGGTTCCGAATTATTCCGGGTATCACTCACCGCACCGCAAACCAATCCGGGAGTTGTGGTCGCCGTGCGCCTGGACGCACAGCGCATCGTAGCGCTGGCCTCCCGCAACGGGTTAGCCTGGACGGAACTGGCGAGCTTTTCGCGTCAGGAATTTCCAGGAGAGCCGCAGCGGGTCCGATTCGGCAAAATGAATTTGCAAGCCGAGGAGAAAAGTTATGCGGCTGATCCCGGCGCTCCGGGGCACTGCGTCATTCAGGAGATCTCTCCAGCCGGCATGGGCGGCCTTCCGGCGGCAATTGATATTACCGCCAGAGCCAATGCGGCGCTGACCAAAGAAGCCGCCTTGCCTGCGGGCGCCAAGCTGGTTTCCTGCCGGATTAAAAAAGATACCGACCAGGGCATGTCGTGGGGACCAGCCCTCGCCGTCATCTGGGAAGAGGGTAAAAAATTTCTATTGATTGGCGTTCGCGACGGTAGGCCGACATTCAATATCACCACCGCGACCGGGGAAAAAATTCTGGAAACGAATTTGGAGGATTTTCCTCGCCCGGAATTAGCCGCTTCCGGGTTTCAACTTGCCGGTCCGCCAAAAATCATCCACTTGGCCCCGGCAGCCCAGGGGGTGCGTGTGGCTGATCGTGTGGGCGGTCTGGCCATAGAGGCACTATTGGTTTCACCCGGCGGGCTGCATGGTCTTTGGCGCGCTGAATTACGGAATGGCTCCAGTTATCTCCGGCAGACGGTGGAATTTTCTTCGCCCGCTAAAAAATTACCCTTGTATGCGGTTGAATTGGCCGATGTCCGAATTCCCGGCGCCCAAACCATCGGCTCCGTACCCGGCAGCCCCGTGGCGGGCGGAGGCATGTTTTTTGGCGTGGAGATGCCCGGGGCCGCCAACGCTATAAACGATGCCGGCGCACGGATTGGATTTGGCTGCCAGCTCCAACTTTCCCCGGAGCAATCCTATGCCTTTAGCTCGGTAACCGGCATTGCCCCCGCCGGGCAGCTCCGTCGGGCCTTTCTCTTTTATCTGGAACGCGAACGCGCCCGCCCCTCCAGCCCATTCCTGCATTACAACGCCTGGTATGATCTGGGTTTTTCCGTGGACGCCGCGAAAATGCTGGACGTGGTCAGCAACTTCAATGCCGAGCTGGTGGTTAAACGTGGCGTGCCGGTGCAATCCTATCTGGTGGATGATGGCTGGGATGCCCCTGGAAAAGGCCTTTGGGCCGAAAACCAGGAAAAATTTCCCGGTGGCTTTTCAGCCCTGAGTACGGCTATGGCCCGGCTGAAGGCACACCTGTCCATCTGGATTTCACCGCTGGGCGGATATGGTGGCCGGGAGGAACGCACCGCCACCGCACAAGAATTAAAACTTGTTCCCGCCGGTGCGCCGCTGGACTTCGCTTATCCCGGGTACAAACAATGGTTTCAAGACCGCTGTCTGCAACTCATGCGTGAGGACGGGGTGAATGCGTTCAAGTGGGACAAGGCTGGAGACGGTGTCAGCCCTCATTTTCTAGCGCTGCTTGACGTGGCACGCCATTTACGCCAGGAAAACCCGGAAGTGTTTATCAATGTCACCGTCGGCACCTGGCCCTCGCCTTTTTGGCTGAATCATGTGGATTCCACCTGGCGCAATGGCAGCGCAGACGTCGGCTGGGCCGGCAAAGGGGATGACCGCGAAAAGTGGCTGACTTTTCGCGATGGAAACTGCCGGAAATTTTTTGTCGAAAAATCCCCGCTATATCCGCTGAATTCCGTCATGCACCATGGCCTGGTCCATGGCCGCTGTTTTCAGGGAGAACGCGTCGGCCAGACCGGTCCGCACCTCCTCCATGAAGCGCGCTCGTATTTTGCCAATGGGACCTCCCTGCAAGAATTGTATCTCACGCCATCCCTGATGACCCCGGCGGCGTGGGATCAGGTCGCCGAAGCCGCCCGCTGGGCACACACGAACGCGGAAGTATTGACCGATGCGCACTGGACTGGCGGCGACCCGCTTAAGTTGCAAGTGTATGGCTATGCCGCATGGACTCCTCGCCAAGGAACGCTGATGTTGCGCAATCCTGACAGCGAACCCCAAAGCATCACGCTCGAGGCGGCACAGGTGTTCGAACTACCAGTTGATGCCCCCCATCAATATTCACTCCAATCTCCGTATGCCGATCAGCGGATCCAAAGGTTGACCCTCAGCTCCGGCCACCCGCAAACTGTAAGCCTGGAGCCCTTTGAAGTTATCGTCTTTGACGCGAAGCCATCAACTTCCACCCGGTAGCGAAGGGAGGCCAAGCACTGCCTCGCGTAGCAGCACACCGACTGGTCAATTGCCAAGTCAGGCGGCAATCTGGTTGCTGTAAAGTGCGTGGGCCGATGGCACAAGCTTGCGCCGCTCGCGACGAAACTCGACAGCTATCTGCCAACGCAAAAACAGCTTCCAAAGAAATCCGGCCTCCGCTAATTCCGCTGCGTGACGCGCGCGGATAGTCTGGCGCAATTCCCGCAACCGGGCTTGAAGTTCCGGGCTGCCCAGCAATCTTTGTGCGCCATCAGAGACAATTTGGTGTTTCACGGGAGATATCAGTATGCGAATGCAAAACGGCAAAAGCCGATATTGTTAGCCTCGATTTGGTTCATGCCTATTTCGGCGATTCTCTACCGAGGGGCAATTTTGTCAATGCTGGTTTTGCGAGCGGTGGGACTTTGGCGAATTGCACGACGGAACGCGAATTGGCAAAGGTTAAGGCGACAGCATCCGGCGCATGGCCAGACCGGTTTCATGGAATTCTTCTAATAACCGGTCGGTTCGCGTGTCATAATAAGCAGCACGACATCTTGCGGGAGCGGAAAAGTTTTGGGATAAGCCCGGATTGCGGGGAAAAAGTTGTCCGGAATGGCCGTGATGGGACCAGAAGAGACCAGCGCGAAATCACCCAGGTGGGAGACGATTGAGGAGTTGTTCACAGCTCTGGAGGCACCGCTATTGGGCTACGCGCTACGGTACACGGGCGACTGGGCCATGGCGGAAGATGTGGTGCAGGACGCGTTCATGAAATTGCATGCCCAATTTGAACAGGTGGAAACGCCCCGGCGCTGGCTTTATCGCACGGTTCACAATCTGGCGCTCAACCAGCGGCGGGCGCAGGGAAAAACCGTGGCGCTGGAGCCAGCAGTCGAGCCGGAAGACCCCATCCGCCAAGAGACCGCCGATCCGGCCTTGTTGCCGGACGAACAAATCATTCGACTGGAGGGAATTGGGCTGGTGCGCATTAGCCTGGAAGCGCTCGATGCACGCAGCCGCGAATTAATCCGACTTAAATTTCACGAAGACCTTTCCTACAAGGAAATCGCCGCCCGTACGGGACTGACGACCGGCAATGTCGGTTTTATATTACATACTGCGCTCAAAACCATCGCCGGGGAACTGGCGAAAACGGGAATGGCACCATGAACCCGGAACAACCCTCACGCGAACAAATCGAGGCACGCATCACGGCCTTGCTGCTGGGTGAACTGCCTGACGAAGAGGCACAGCTTCTGCGCTGGACCATCGCGCACGATCCGGAAATGGGCAAGTTGCACGACCGGATCCAGCTGGC
>CAISVF010000604.1 GCA_903888765.1 uncultured Verrucomicrobia subdivision 3 bacterium
CACGCCCAGCTCAAAGTGTTCGTCGCGACTGCCCCGTGCGATTTGCGGATGAACTTCAACGGCCTGTGGACTGCCGCCCAACAACACTTGGGGGAAGATCCCAAGAGCGGTGCGCTCTTTGTCTTTGGGAACCGCCGCCACAACCGGATCAAGATTCTGTATTTTGACGGAACGGGTGTTTGCGTACTGGCAAAACGTTTGGAGGAGGGAACGTTCCACTGGCCGCAGAGCGCCGGTGAGCCCAAGGGTAAAATCCGTCTGGCCCCGCAGGCTTTGCAGTTGTTGCTGGACGGGGTGGATTTGAAAGCCGGGGCGCGCCGCGCCTGGTATGAAGCGGACCAACCGTCAGTTAGTAGTACTTAGCCACTAGTTATAACTCTGATAAGCAGGAGAATAATAAAAGTAAATTCTTTGAAACATTTCCAGCGGTGCGGCGTCAAAATTAGCAGCTGAATGAATCAACCAGCGCCGCCACCGATCGTCGATCTGCTCCAACAGCAGCTTGCTGCCTCGCAGCAGTTGTTGGCGGAAACCCGGCAGGCATTGGCAGACGCTCGCCGCGAGAACACGCTGTTGCGTCAGAAGCTCGACGCGCTGGCGCGCCGCTTTTTTGGCAAACAGAGCGAGCAATTAAACGAGGCCCAGTTGGAACTGTTGCTGCCAGGCTTGGGAGAAAGCCGCGTGGCAGTGCCAGTGCCATCACCAGCGGCCAAAGCGTCACCCGCTCCCCGCCGCCCTAACCCCCAGTCCCAACGTCTGCGCACACCCAATAATTTGGAAGTGGTACAAGTGGTCATTGAACCGGAAGTGGTGACGGCCCAGCCGCAAGCTTACAAAAACATTGGCCAGGAAGTGAGCCGCCTTTTGGATTACCAGCCCGGGAAGTTTTTCTGGCGGGAAACCGTGCGGCCAAAATATGTGCGCGTGGATGAGCGGGCACTACCGCCGGTCATGGCCAGCGCGCCGCCCCGAGTGGCCGAACACTGCCTGGCCGCGCCGGGCTTGCTGGCCCAATTGCTGGCGAGCAAATACTGCGACCACCAGCCGTTCTACCGGCTGGAAAACAGCTATTATCAACGTCACGGCGTGTTCATCAGCCGGCAACAGATGGTGCAATGGACTGAACCATGCGTGCGGTTGCTGCGGGGCATCGCCAAGCTCCTGAAGGCCCAAATGCGCACGAGTGGTTATGTGCAGGTGGATGAAACGCCCGTGCGTTACCAAGCTCCCGAACTGGTCGGCCGTTGCGGTCAGGGTTATCTCTGGACCGCATTGGTGCCTGGCGAATGCGTGGTTTATGAATGGCACGTCAGCCGTGCCGCCAAGTGTCTCGGCGCTTTTTTAGGCGAAGACTATTCCGGCAAACTGCAATGCGATGGCTATTCAGCTTATCCGGCCTTTGCCAAAACTAAAACCAACATCGAACTGTTTGGCTGCTGGGCCCATTTGCGGCGCGGCTTTTTCGCGGCCAAGGAACAAGCGCCGGTGGTGGCGGGCTGGATATTGAACCAGATCGGTGCCCTGTACGGATGGGAAGAACAGTTGCGGCAAACCCGGGCCGGACCTGCGGCACGACAGGCCCTGCGCACCTCGCATCATCGCATGGTGGTCGCGAGGCTCCCTCGCGTCCTGACGCGTCTCCAATCGCGTTATCTACCGCAAAGTCCCATGGGCCAAGCCATCGGCTATGCTTTGAACCAGTGGCCGACCATGGTGCGTTTCCTCGAACACGGCGAGGTGGAAATTGATAATAACAAGGTCGAAAACGCGATCCGCCCCACCGCACTGGGAAAAAAGAATTGGCTGTTCTTCGGCTCGGAAGAAGCTGGGGAACGCAGCGCGGTCATGTATACGCTGATGGAAAACTGCAAGATGCACGGGGTCGAACCCATCGCCTATCTCAAAGACGTCCTGGAGCGCCTGCCCACCACGACCAATAAACAGGTGGACCAACTGACCCCGCTCAACTGGAAAAAATCACGCCAGCAAGTCGCCGTCGCGGCTTGATCCCGCTTCCGCTCAAATTCAACCGGTCATCCTATCACAAAAATCCCCGCATTCCAGTGGGTCTCTCCTTCACCGCTTACCATCGAGGGGCACCGTTTCAAGCTGGATATTGAAGCCGTTGCTGTCTGCGTGCGCCCATGCACTGCCGATGCGAATCCAGTAGTTGTCGCCGCCTTCGCGATTGCGGACGTTGTAGGCGTAGTGGCTCGGCATCCTGGAAGTGGCGGTTTTGGTTTCGTTGGTATCAGTCATTGGAAGTCTCCTTTTTTGAATTATCGGGCTGCGCCAATCGCGGCCTGATGGCACTGGTAGGAAGCCCCTCATAGCCTGGGCGAAGCGCATCGTGCAGCCGGAAAATTGGGGGAACCCGGCAGGGCCGTGCCCACAAAGGGGGGAACCGATTTTCTGGTTGTGCGACCTGGCGGGG
>CAISVF010000605.1 GCA_903888765.1 uncultured Verrucomicrobia subdivision 3 bacterium
AATGCGGGGTCTGCACTTGGACCGGTCCCACCTGGGGCTGGCTGAAAAAGCGGTAGGCCGCTTTGAGTTCCTTCCAGTGCGGCAGGGCTTGCGGCAGGGTGCCGCCGGGATTTTGCGCCAGGCGCGTGGCGAGGTTCACCAACCGTTGGGTGCGGCGTTGGTCGCCCAGCGCGGCCAACGCAAATTCCTGTTGCGCCCACTGGGCAGGCGTGGATAAGGTCGTGTTTATGTTTTGGCTGGCTGAGGAACCGAGGAAACCAAAACCAAACGGCCTTTGTTGACCCATGAAATCGCATATCAGATCCGTTCATGCAAGCCCGCAGAAGATGTGGGTAATGACAAGGACTTCAGGCCGCTTCAGCGTCCAAACCGGCGAAGGCAGATCGCTTGACCTGCGGGATGGCGAAGGGTGAAGCGGCGTAAACGTCGCGCGCCGCGCCCATAGGGAATTGAGAACCGTGTCCAGCTGCACCTCGTCGCCACGGGTGCTTGCTTCCGGTTCCGCTAGCGATGTGGTTTTGGTTGGTGGCATTCGTGGTTGAATGTTTAGCCGGTTCTCCCCTAATCCAGCGCTGCCTTCACGCTTTTCAGCAGGAGTTCCGCGTCAATGGGCTTGGAAATGTAGTCGTCGAAACCATGGGCTAGGATCGCCTCGCGGTCGCCCACCATTGCGTTGGCAGTGGCGGCGATGACCGGGATGTGGCGCAGCAATTCATCCGCGCGGATTTCCTTAAGCGCCTGAAGGCCGTCCCAGCCGGGCATCGCAATATCCATGAGAATAAGGTCGGGCTGGTGCCCCCGCGCCTGTGCGAGGCCGGCCTGTCCGTCGGTCGCTTCAATGACCTGATAATGGCCGTCCAACAAGGCCCTGGCGGTGTGCAGGCTGTCGGGATTGTCCTCCACCACCAGTACCACCGGCTTGCCGGGGCGGGTGGTGCGCCGGCGCGGCGCGGGCGTCGGAGACGGCGCGGGCGGGGCCACCATGCCGGCCACGGCGGCGAGCAGGTCGTGCTTGTTGACGTCGCCTTTCTGGATCAACTGTTGGATGTGATTGCCCTTGAGAAAACCCAATTCCTCTTTGCTCACATGCTTCGCCGTCAAAATCAAAACCGGCAACTGCGAGGTGCGCTCCCGGCCGCGAACCTCCTTGAGCACGGCAAAGCCATCCACTTCCGGCATCATCAAATCGAGGATCATCGCGTCCGGCACGGTCTCCAAAATCTGCGCCAGCGCCTCCTTGCCGTTGCGCGCCACTTCAACGTGGTAACCCTCAGCCTGCAGGATGTCGGTGAGCTGGATGATGGCCGGCTCGCTGTCCTCGACCACCAGAATGTTTTTTCCCTGGCCCGTCGCCGTCGGCGCGGCGGTGCGGGGCACGGCATATTTCCCGGCGGTCACCGGCTCGACCACGCCCGGTGACGCCGGCACGAGCGGCAGGCGCAGCGTGAAAGTGGAGCCCTGGCCCGGCGCGCTTTCCACGGTGATGCCGCCGCCGAGCAGACGGGCGTATTTGCGGGCGATGGCCAGGCCGAGCCCGGTGCCGCCGTATTTGCGGGAGGTGCTGCCATCGGCCTGCCGGAATTCATCAAAAATGTGCGGGAGGTGCTCGGCGTCGATGCCGATGCCGGTGTCGGCGACGGCGATGCAAATGTCGTTGCCGGCCAGCCGCGCGGAAATGGTCACCCGGCCCTGCCCGGTGAACTTGACGGCGTTGCCGACCAGGTTTTGCAGGATGTGCCGGCACTTCACGAAATCCGAGGTGAGCGGCGGCAGGTCCTGGCCGATGGTGCTGGCGAGCGCGATGCCTTTCTCCACCGCCAGCGGCTCGATCATTGCCACCAGCTCGTCGGCCAGCTCGCGGATGGCGAAGCGATTCACGGTGATCTCCTCGCGGCCGGCCTCGATGCGCGAGAGATCAAGGATATCATTGATGAGCGACAACAGGTTTTTGCCGTTGCGTTCGATGATTTCGAGGTAGCCGGATTCCTCGGCGGGAATGGAGGGGGCAAGCCGGCGGTTCAGCACACCGGCCAGGGCAATGACGGAGTTGAGCGGCGTGCGCAGCTCATGGCTCATGTTGGAAAGGAAGGCGCTCTTTAGCCGGTTCGCCTCGTTGAGCTGGTGCTTCTGCATTGCTAATTCCGTGTTTTGTTCGGCCAGCGCGGACGCCTGCATCGCGAGTTCGCGCTTCTGGCTGTCCAGCTCGCGGTTCTGTTGGTCGAGCCGCTCCGCCAGGTCCTGGATTTTGCGGAAGGCGAGCACGCCGTTGACGCGGGCGGTGAGCACGCTCCAGATGTCGTTGAGGAGCCTTATGGACGCGGCGTCATAGGCGCGGATGCTGGCCAGGGAAACAACCGCCAAAACTGTGTGGTCGGACAGGACTGGGATGGTAAGGATTTCACGCGGCCTGAACTCGCCGCTCGCGGTGGCGAAGGCAAAGCGGGTGTCCTCGGGAATCGTCTGGATATGCTGGATCTTGCGCGAGGCCACGGCGGTGCCCAGTTCCCCCTCCAGGCCAGCGGCGGAAAAGGCGGCGCGGCCCCGGGCGCCCAGGCCGATGGATTCGAAATGCTCGAACTCGGTTTTGGCATCGTTCAGTAGATAGACCGCGCCGATCTGGGAGCCGGTGTGCTGGAGCAGTCCATTGAGCAGTTCGCGGCAGAAGCCATGCACCTCCTCTTCGCGGAGCATCACGCCGGCGAGCAGGGCGGCGCCGTGTTCAATCTTCATTTCCGTCTGGATGGTTTCGGCCATGCTGTTGAATGCGGTGGCGAGTGCCCCAAACTCGTTCCCGGCAGCATACCCGCAGCGCTGGTCCAGCCGGCCGTGCCGGAACTGCTCCACCGCTGCCAGCAGCTCCGCGAGCGGCGAGCGGATGGCCTTGATCAGGAAAACGCCGAGGAGCGCGGACAGCAGCAGGATGGCGATGGTGACCACGACCAGGTCGCGCTGGACAGCGTAGTTAAGCTCGGTGGCGGCTTTATAAAATGCATCAGCTTTGTTCCGGGCGAAAGTGTCAATCATCCGGATGTGGGAGGTGAGCGTTTCCGCCTGGGTCTCTAGCGCCCCGCCAGGCTGGAGACTGGCCAGGGCTTCGGCTTTTTTCCCGTCACTGACCATCCGCGCCGTCGCTTTTTGTAAAGTGCTCCACTTTGCCAAGTCTTCGCGCAGGCCGGTAAGATCCTCCGGAGATCCCAGATAGCAGTCACACAGAATGGCGATCTGCTGCTCGATCTCGGTCCGGTCGGTCTCAATATCCCGCAAGCAGGCTTCCGCTGCGTGATCGTTCGCCGCCAGGATCAGGTCGCGCATGTGCCGGCGGATGCTCTCAACATTAAATTCCAATTTGCCGATGGCCCGGCGTACCGGGAAGGGATGTTCATAGAGAGATTTCGTTTGCAGCCAGAGCTTGTCGGTCTGGCTCCACGCCAGCACACCGAGCAGCACCACCAGCGCCAGAATGCCCGCCAGGCCCAGCCGCAGCCGCGTGCCGATCTTTAAATCTTGGAGTTTCATGGGAGGTTGTTTGTCTCGCTGCCGCCGATGCGATATTTTTGAAACACGGTGGCCGCCGGTGCCACGGCGTGGCATCCGCCATGCTTCACCGCCAGATCGCACTCCGCCTCGCCCGTCACAAAATAGCCGCCGGGAGCCAGGGCGCGGCAGAACTTTTCCAGCAGCCGCTGCTGGATATTCGCCCGGTAATAAAACAGCACGTTGCAGCACAGTATCAGATCAAAATCCCCGTAGAGGCTGGCGGGCGGGCAGGTGGAATTTTCCTCCCGCAAATCGTAAGTGGAGAAATCCACACGGGCGCGGAGCCTGGGGGCGATGGCGTAGTTCCCGTCGGCCATGGAAAAATAATCCCTTAGCTGGCGATGCCGGACGTTTTGTACGACCTCCTCCGCAAACACGCCCTGGCGCGCCGCCGCCAGGGAGTCGGTGTCAATATCCGTGGCGAAAATCCGCACCGGCACGGGCTGTCCCCGCGCCCTGGCCAGATCTTCCAGCAGCAGGATGAGCGAATAGATTTCCTGGCCCGCAGCGCATCCGGCCGACCAGACGCGCAGTTCGGACGAGGGGCCGGCTTTCCTGGACTCAATGAGGCCGGGGAGAATTCGTTGCTCCAGCAGCGCAAAGGTGAGCGGATTTCTGAAGAACTCGCTGTGGTTGATGTTGAGCGAAGCGCAGAAAGCCTCCGCTTCCGCCCGATCCTCCGCCAGCCGTGCGAGATAAGCGGGAAGGGAGCTCCCGCCCCCGGCGGCCAGTCTGCGGCCAAGGGAGTTGGCCAGAAAAGCCCGGTCAAAGCTGGAAACATCCAGCCCCTGCTTCAGGCGCAGAATCTCGACCACCTTTTGTAAATGCTGGTTCAAGGCGTTCCTATTCCATATTCATAGCCGCCGGACAATCCGCCAATTCCATGGGGCCGTGGCCGCAAAGTATAAGGTTGTAGCCAAGCTTTGAGAGTAATTAATCTTCTGCCTAATCCGTCCGCGTGTCAACCAACTTCAGTCGGATAATTCGCCGGGCTCCGGCAGAGCCCAGCGGCGATGGAGCTATCGTGCAGACGACGATTTCCGTTTATTCGGAAGCCCCGGTGCCGTCGAAAGCGGTGTCGCGCTCCGCTTGCCCCCGCAATCCATGGCCGCCCCGATTTTCCCTTCCTCGCCATCCTTCGCCCAGCCCGAGCCATGATAGACCAAGTTGCATGTCATAAAAAAGATAATGATTATATATACTAAAACATATATTTTAGCAGTAAAAATATCTAATTAAAATTCCGTGACGGCCGCCGTCAGCGTGATTAACCATTACGTATTATGAATCTTCCACATCGTTTTTCGGCGATGCGTGAAAGTTGCCTGCCCTCCACTTCGCCTCTGGCCCACTGCCCGGGTCCTGATTGTTTCTTGTCTGGCACGCTCGGAAGTCTGACCACCGTATCAAACCAAACGGAACCTGCTTGGTTTTTTGCCGCTACATTCGGCCTGCTTCCTGCGGGGGCATACCTATTCTATCGGTTAGCGTCTGGCGACCCGATGGTGCCCTTGGTGTTCACTTCCGGGTAAGGGTGGGGAACTGCTCAGCGGGCTGGTTAGCGTCGGCGGCGGGCTCATCCTCCAAGCTCGGAAAATATTTTCCCATGCAGTCGGGGCAGAGGCCGTGGGTGAAGGTCGCTTCGGAATGTTTTTGCACGTAGCATTCCACCTGGGACCAGTAGCCTTGGTCATCGCGGATTTTCTTGCAGCCGGCACAGATGGGCAGCAGACCACTGAGCAATTTCACCTTGCTGAGCGCGACTTCCAGTTCGGCGTTTTTCTCGCGGAGGGCCTGATCCAGACGCAGGATGCGCGCGAAGGCGGCGACCCGGGCAGCCAGCTCGCGATTGGCGATGGGCCGGCCGATGTAGCCGTCCGCCCCCGATTCCAGGCCGGCCGACTGCTCATCGCTCAGGGTGAAAGTGCCGGAGATGAGAACCACAAAGACGCCGGCCAAAGCGGGGTCTTCTTTGATGCGCCGGCATAATTCCAAGCCGTCCATTTGGGGCATGTTGCAGTCGGATAGGACGAGCTGTGGCTGGAACGTTTGTACGGTTTGCAGCGCCTCCGCGCCGTTGGCTGCCGTGGCGATGGCATGGCCGGCATTTTGCAGGAGCCGGGCGGTGCTGCGAGCGACATTGGCATCGTCATCCACTACGAGGATTCTAATTGCGGCTTGGTTCGGTGTTTCCATGTTAATAAAGCGTGCTTAGTGATGGGCTGCGGCTACGGGGCCAGCCAGTTGGCAGGCTTGAGCCAACGCCGTTTCCACGGCGGCAATCCACGCGGCGGGGAAACGAGCGGGGTCGGTGAACCACGGGCGCAGGCTGGTGACGGCGAGCTCGCTGCCCTCCAGTTCATCGGCGACGGCACAGCCGAGCAGCTCCCCGGTGCGGGGAAACCGCGCGCTCCATTCCGGCCCGACGGCGTGATCAAACTCAGCGGCGATGGCTTGAATGTTTTCATCGCTCAAATGCTTGCGGCGCAGCGCGTGCAATTCGGCGGCGGCGGGCAGCAACTTTTCGTAGGCGGTTTTTTTCTCCGGGATGGCGGCGGATAATTCCTTGACGAGCATTTCCAACTGAACCTGCAAAAGGCAGGTGGGCAGGCCGCGACCGGCGAGGACGCGGCCCAGCCAGCGCACCTGCTGGAGAATCTGCTCCGGCTCATATTGACAGAGCGTGGCCTGCCACGCGGCGTCGCTGCGGGCGAACCGCAATCCGCGCTCCCCGTAGCGCGCGGCAAAGTAGGGAAGCCGCTGCCACAAAAGATCGGCGGAGCGGAGCGCGGCCTCGATTTCGCGGGCATCGGCCGGCACGGCGTGGCGGCCTGCCTCGGGGTTGATGGACGCGACCAGATACAACTTGGACTCGGGCGCGAAGGGGAACAAAGCCAGGAAAATGGTTTCCAGGCGAGCAAAGAAATCATTGGCGGCACCAATGATCTGGGCGCGCTCCGCCGGGTTCAAGGGCAGCGAGTTCATGCGCTGCTGATACTGCGCCCAGCGGACGTAAACGGCCTTGCCATAAGAATGCACGTAGGCGAGGCCATCCTCCCCTGCGAGCAGGAACGCCCGAGCATAGAGCGAGCGTAGCACTTGCGCGCCCAGCGTGGAACCCTCCAGCACATAAAGGACGCCGAGAAGCACCAAGGGCTGATCGAGGGACTGTAGGCGGAGCTGTGCTACCGCCTTAAGCGCGGCTTCGGAGGCTTCCTTGAGGTCGGCCACGGCGCGCGGCTCAAAATACCGGAGGTCCTGCTGGAGCTGCGGGACTTTGCGCATTTCATTGATCCAGACGGAGGTGACGCGGGCGTCAGTGCAGCCGGCCAGCGCCGGCTCCAGCACGCCATGAATGGCAGCGAGGGCGCGGAGCTGTCCCACATAGGATTCCAGCGGCAACTGGCAGGCGGCGAGCGCGGGAAAGAACGGCGCGGTTTGCAGGCGGGCATGGGCGGAGAAGGTCTCGGCCTTGAGTTCTTCCGTCAACGTGAGTTGTTGTCCAAAAAGTCCGGGTTTCATTATGGTGGGGGTTATGGTTTTGCAGTGTACTCTTGAATGGGCAAAGCGAAAAGAAAGGTGGCCCCGTGGCCCGGCGTGCTTTCGATCCAGATGCGCCCGCCGTGGGCCTCGACGACTTTGCGGGCGATGGCCAGGCCGAGGCCGGTGCTGCGCTCGCCGGCGGTTTTTTTGGTGCCCGCGCGTCCGAAAGTGGTGAAGAGCCGGGACTGATCTTCCGGCGAGAGGCCGGGGCCCTCGTCGCGCACGGCAAAAACGACCTGCTGCGCCTCCCGGTGAGCCGAGACCCAGACGCGCTGGCCGGGCTGGGAATGGTGCACGGCGTTGCTGATGAGATTCACCAGCACCTGCTGGAGCTTGGCCTTATCCACGCACAGCGGCGGCGCGTCATCCGGGCTTTCCACCAGCAGCGAAATTTTTTTCCTGCCCGCCAGCATTCGCGCGATCGGGCCGACGCCGGCCAGGATTTCCGGCACACTCGACTGCGCGAACTGCAGCCGCAACTGGCCCGATTCGATGACGGAGACATCCAGAAAATTTTCGATGAGCTGATTCATGTCCTCGGCGGCGGCCCGGCAGATTTCAATGAATTCCCGATGCTCAGCGGAAAGTCTGTCTCCCGCCTCATCCAGCACAAACTCACTGTAATTGATGATCAAACCCGCCGGAGTGCGCAGGTCATGCGCGGCCATGCCGAGGAACTGGTTTTTGAGCTGGTTCAACTGCGCCAGTTCTGCGTTGGCCTGATGGAGCTGGCGCGTGAGGTTGTTCAGCTCGCTGTTCAGCCCCAGCAACTCGCTGCTCAGGTGTTGCTGTTCTTGAATATCCAAACTGCCGAGCGCGAGCACGCCATCGGGCAGGGAAAAAAAACGGAAGTCCAACGACTCGGGCATGCCCGACGCCGTGTTGACGGTGAGCCGGTGCACCAGTCCGCCCTGCCGGATCAGTGCCGGCAAATCCACCGGGTGCGAGAAAGTCACGATCTGCTCCGCGAACGGCCGGCCCACGAGGTTGGCGGGCAACATTTTCCGCGCCTGGCTGTTGCTGGCCGTCACACAATGCTGCGCATCCAGGCGGAGTGCCAGCACCGGCGCGGTCTCCAGCACATAAGCGCGCATGGCTTCCGCAATGGCGGGATCTTCAAACATGTTTTTTTTCCGGCCCGTTTTGAATCCACGCTTCCAGCTCGCCCAAAGTATTCAGGGCGCGCACGCCCGGCTGAGTCTCCACCTGCGCTCGCTCCAGCCAGCGGAGGGCCTGCCCGCCAACGATCACCGGCAGGGTGGGAAAGGCGTCCCGGATTTCGGCGACGGTGTGGTTGAGCCGGTCGAGATTCAGCGCGGTGGCCAGGGATAGCGCCACTGCATCCGGCCGCTTTTCCTCAATGAGCAATTTCAAATCGGCCTCCGGCATGTTGGCCCCCAAAAAATGGCCGCGCCAGCCGTTCAGCTCAAAGATATCGGCCACCATTTTGCCGCCGATCTGATGATACTCATTGGACACGCAGGTGACGACCGCCGACTTGCCGTTGCGCGGCTGGGCGAAGAGGCGGGGATAAGTCAGGTTCAGCAGGCTTTCGGAGATGGCGGTGGCCAGATGCTCCGTGGCCACAGAAATTTTTCCCTGCTCCCACAGCTCGCCCACCTGATAGAGCGAGCGCCGCACCAGCTGCTCATAGAGCGTTCGCAGTTCGGGGGCGCTGTCCAGCCATTGCTGAAAAATTTCCCGGCAGCGCAGGCGGTTATTGGTGAGCAGGCCGTCCAGATAATGCCCGTAGGTTTCCTCGGGAGCAAAAGAAGAGTTCGATGAACGAGTCATAGCTTTATTTTAGCATTTCTGAACTATGCCACCGGAACCCGAGAATTCCTATATAAATTCTGCTGCCCCGGCGGCAGGTTATCAGGAAGCAGTACGGGCGGTGATACGGCTCAGGCGAGTCAGCAACCTCCGGCAAAGCCGGAGGCTTGAGCTAGCGTGAACCGCTCAAAGCGGTTTGTTGTTTCCGTTAGCCGCTCAAAGCGGCATTAGGGTTAATTGATCTAGCCGCTGATCTTCTTTTTCCTGTTCCTGAATGTAGCGACGCACCGCAACTTCGTCCCGCCCCACCGTCGAAACCCAATAGCCGCGTGCCCAGAACTGCTGACCCACAAAGCTGCGGCGTCTGCCGCCATACACCCGTGCAATATGAATAGCCGTCTTCCCTTTCAGAAACCCCACCACCTGGGCCACCGAATACTTCGGTGGAATCGCCATGAGCATATCCACATGGTCGGGCATCAGGTGCCCCTCGATAATGTCGCATTCTTTTTTCCGCGCCAGTTCCCGAAAAACCAGCCCCAGTTCCCGCCGGATTTGCCCATACAGCCTTTTCTTCCGATAAACACCACGTGATATTTGCATTCCCACGTGGTGTGTTTCAATGTTTCATACGTTTGCATTGTCTGTCCTTTCGTAAACTTTGAGCGGTTCACGCAAGTCAGACGCCCAAAGGACTCCCGGAACTGTCAAACTCCGGGAGTCTCTCCAGCAAAGCTGGAGGATTTAGCTGGAATTAAGTGAATTAAGTCTTTTGTACGGACAAGTAATCCGAAATGACATCACAGCTCATGTGCAATCCTGTCTGGGCAACATGGAGGGAAGGACTCTCAAAGGTGGCAGTTTATTTATTTTTCAGGATGGAATCGCAGCAGCGCAACGCCGTGGCGGGGGACCGGGAGGGAAAATTCATTCGAGAAAACGCCAAGGTCCTTTTGCCGCCAGAGGTCGCGGACCCTTTGCTGGCCGGACAAGCCCAGCACGCTCCACGGTGCCGTGAGCTGAACGGGAAACTCGCCTTGATTGCACAAGCCCACGGCTTTGCTGCCGTCCGCCATTTCCTTGATCATCAGGAACGTCGTGGGGGTCAAGCGCGCCACGGCAGCGGACTGGCCCAGCGGATCTTGATCCACCTCAATGACCTCTGGATTGCACAGGACATTGAGCGTAAATTCATCCAAAGTCGTCATGTCGCCGCTGTAAAACAAGGGCGCGGCCATCAGGCACCAGAGCGACATGAACGAGTATTGCTCCGTGGGGGTGAGCGGGCAGGGTTTTGGCTGGCCCATGGCGCTGGCGCTGCCGATGTGGCCGATCTGAATATAATCCGGATCATTCCAGGCACCGGGACGAGACCAGGCGCGATATTCGGAATTCTTCAGCGCCACGGCAAACAATTGCTGGAGGCTGAACCCCAAATCACCCGCCGTCCGCCAACAGTGGCCGCCGACATCCGCGCCCCAGCACCAGACATCTCCCATGCCATATTGGCAGAGGTTAAAGACAAGGTCGCGCGATTGCTGCCGGAGCAGTGAACCCATTTTACGGTAGGGTAACTGATAGGCTGCGAGCGAGATGGCCTGCGGGCCAGAGGAAGAGTTGTTACTATTCCTGGCAATGCGCCCGTAACTGCACCAATCATATTTTAGAAAATCAAATCCCCAGTCGGCAAATTGTCTGGCGTCTTGGGCCTCGTGGTCAAACGTCCCGGTACAACTGGCGCAGGTCAAGGGTCCGGGCGAGGTGTAAAGCCCCGCCTTGAGTCCGCGCGCGTGAATGTAATCGGCCAGCGCCTTCATGTCGGGGAATCGGGCATTGCCGGCCAGGTTGCCGGCGGCATCGCGCTGACCCATCCAGCAGTCGTCCACATTCACATATTGATACCCAACATCTGACATGCCGCTGGCGATCATAACATCCGCTGCATGGCGCATATCAGCATCGGTCACGCGGGCGTAATAGGCATACCAGTCATTAAATCCCATGGGAGGCGTGAGCGCGAGTTGGTCGCCGGCAACGATCGAAAAGTTCCTCACGGATTTGCCATGCGGGTTTTCCGCGCATAACACCACTCCATAGTCACCGCGCTCAGGAGCCATGCCGGTGATGATACCGCTGGCGGGGTCCAAGCGGAGTGAAGCGGGAAGTCCGCTGGCGGAAAATGTCAGCGGCCGCTGTCCCTGACAAGGGATCCGATAGAGAAACGGGTTTCCCGGACGGCAACCATAGACCAACGGGCCATTCACGCGCGGGGACGGAACGGGCGCGGGGGTTAAGAGGACTGCTTCCTCATCGGGCGCACCGGTTATAGCCGGTTTCGCTCCGCTAAACGTGAGTTGAGCGTCCGCCCAATCCGCGTGGTCGTATTCAATGCCATCGCCAGCGTCGGCTGCGAGCAGCAGGAGGTTTTTAATCCCGTTCAAATCCAAATCCACGGGCCTGGCCTGGTCGCCACCTTTCATTCGGCCGGAGCGCCACAACTCACGGCCATCGCCGAAAACCTCGAATTCAACGGAACCGGCGTTTTTGGCGCCGTCATCCACGCCCACCGCCGCCGTGAAATGTTGGCCGCCAGCGACGCGCAGCCAAAGCCGGCTCACCGCGTGCGTGCCGACGCCATGTTCAAATTTCCGGCCGGAAATGCGGAGAGGCGACCGGGTGACGGACTGGTTTTTTTGTGCCTCGCCCCAGCCTTGGAGAATCAGGGAGGTGTTCAGTTCGTCCAACCAAATCGAGTCGGCACGGGCATAAAGCAAGGTGCCCCAAAAAACGGCGGCGGCAACGAGGAAGATTCTGGTTTGCATATTTTTATTATTTTAGCACAGAGGACTGCGACGGGGAATTACGGAAGGTAAGTTTTTGGTCATCAGCAAGGGAGAACGCTGTCTCGTCGGTGGGCGACAGCAAGTGCCGCTGCTTGAAAGCCCAGGGCGTCCGCAGCTAAATTTTCCGTTAATTTCGGGCCAAACGAGCCATTAGCAAAACCCGTTAGGAGCCGGGGTGACGGGGCTCAAATTAAAGCAAGGTTAGCGAGTGCCAATGAACGGCGAAGACGGCGCGCACGGAGGTCTTGGCAGACGGGTCACGCGCTCTGCCAGAAAAAATTGTCGGTTTTCGCTTTTTAACTCGGGGAGCCATGCTCCGCGCTCCGGGGGAAACGAGTGGGCGGTTAACCGGTGCGGAAGGGAAAAGCGGTGGAGGGCCACCGCATTCCAAGACGCTGGCGCGTTCACGGGATACTTGGCTGGCGCGGAGCGTCTTGGAATGTGCCTGCTTTCGGGCATCTTGAGGAGCAGCATGGTGGCAGGGGGCAGCGAAAAGGGAAATGCGGAGCTGAGGCGGTGGGCGAGGGGCGGCTACTGTTTATCAAAAAAATCAAATGGTTTGGCGGTTTACATATGACATCCGGAGGGAAAACCAGCTAGGATACAGCATCTCCAATAAATTCATGTCCTTAATTTGCGCAAAGTCTGAACCAGGCTGGCGGGTTGCCTTGATGGCAGTCGCGGCGGGCTTTGCCCTGATGCAAGGGTGCGTGGCTGGCGAGACCCGGATCATCCCGGTGCAGGCAGCGGGTTTTGATCTTGGACGGGAAAAGTCGGTCTTTGATGGGACCAACCGGTGGGAATTGGCGCTGGAGCAGCCGGTGGGGAGGGTGCCCTTTAATCAACTCGCGGTGAAGCAAGGTTCACAGCCAGCCATGCTCGGGCCGGACCCCAAAATTCCCTATTTTATGGTCCGTTTCGCTTTGCCTATTCCGCCGGAAAACGCCACCAACGAGGTGGCCACACTAGCGGGCCTGGACCCGGAGGTTTTTACCCACAACCATTCACCCGGCCTGGAGATATTGCCCAATGGAGATGTTTTGGCAGTGTATTTCAGCACGCCACCGGGCCAGAGCGAAAGTGACGTGACCACGTCATTTATTCAGGCACGCCTCCGGTATGGCGCGGAGGAGTGGGATTTGCCGGAGCTATTCTTTAAAACGAAGGGCTATAACGATCAATCGGGGTTGTTGTGGAAAGACGGGCAGAAGATCTGGTTTTTTGGGGGCGGGCGGGAGCTGTCGGACCGGGTTCCGTTCAAGCTGGCCACTTCATGCGATAATGGGGCCACCTGGACTTTGACCCTACCGCAGCTAGACCGGCCGGCCGAGCATTTCACAGCCCAACCCATCACCAGCGCCTTTCGTAGTCCAGACCAATCCATCTACTTTGCGATGGATGGCGATAAAGCCACCAGCTTCCTCTGGCGCAGCCGGGACGAAGGCGTTCATTGGCAGGACATGGGCGGCCGTACCGGCGGCCGACACTCCGCGATAGTGCCACTGAACGAACGGGGATATTTGCTTTCCATCGGCGGTAAGAATGCAAGCGTCAGCGGATGGTCGCCGGAAAATTTCTCGACCAACTGGGGGCTTAGTTGGAGTCCCAGCGAAGCGTCACCGTTTCCGCCACTGGGCACTGCCCAGCGCCCCTCGCTTATCCGGCTGGCGGACGGAAATTTATTTTTTACGAGCGATGCCTGGCTGCATAAAGCGGGTAAAGCGCCCCCGCCGGATTGGAAGTATGGCAATGGCGGTTTCGTGGCGATTTCGACCAATCAGGGGGTGACCTGGCTGGTCAAAGTCTTACCGGTGCAGTTGCCGAACCATGAGCGCGAACGCGGCACGAACGGCACGCTCGGCTATGTGACAGCCCGGCAGGCTCCCAATGGCTTGATTCACATTTTGACCACGGAAACGCAGCCCTGCCTGCATTATGAATTGAACGAGGCGTGGGTCTTTTCGCCAGCGGGGGAAAGGCGACCCGATTCAACCGTGCAGGAGGTTAAACACTATGTGGAAAATTACCCGAATGGAAAATTGCGGGCACAATGGAGTGCCGCGATATGCGCCAGCGGACGCTATTTGCTCCATGGCCGGGAAACAGATTACTACGAAAACGGGGCCAAGCAGCATGAAGTTATATATGCCAGCGGTCGCAAAACCGGAGTGGAAAATTTCTGGTCGCCGACCGGAAAAAAATTGTGGAGTTGGACTCGCAATTTAGAAAGCAACACGGGCGTATGGACGCAGTACTGGCCGAATGGGCGCAAAAAAATGGAGTCCGCCTGGAACATCCGGCCAACGGCGCGTGATTTGGCGCGTAGCTTTTACGGCTTGGTGGCTCACGGCCCGGTCCGCCAGTGGAACGAGCGCGGCGAGCTGATCCGCTCGGCCCGGTTTGTGAATGGGGGTTTCCGCGAGAAGGAGGGGCTTTGACATGAACACCCTGCGCTGGCTGGATCTCGTGATCATTGCGATTTATTTTGGTGCGGTGGCGGCGATCGGGCTGCACTTTGCGCGACGGCAGAACTCGACCGAAGCTTATTTTGTGGCCCGCCGCTCGATTCCACATTGGGCCATGGGACTTTCCATATTCGCGACCATAATCAGCAGCATCACGTTCATTGCCTATCCCGGCGCGGCGTTCCAGGGCAATTGGAACCAACTGGCACCCGGTTTGATGGCGGTCGGAGTGTTGTTGCTGGGCGGGATGGTGCTAGTTTCCTTTTTCCGCCACGCAGTGGGCATGAGCGCCTACGAATATTTTGAAAAACGTTTCGGCTATGGAGCGCGGGCATATAGCGCGCTGGCATTTGCGGCCGGCCATTTTTCCAAAATGGGATTTGTGCTGTTCACCATCACCACGGCGATTTGCGGCATGACCGGCTGGGATAAATACCAGGTGATCGTCGGGGTCGGGTTGGTGACCATTCTCTACACGCTGGTCGGGGGGCTGGAAGCGGTGATTTGGACGGAAGTTTTACAAGGGATTGTTAAAATTCTGGGCGTGCTGGTGGTGCTCGGGGTGCTGCTATGCATCATGCCCGGCGGCGCGGCGGCGGCTTTTCGACTGGCGGCCAGCCACGACAAATTCAGCCTCGGGAGCTACGATTTTCAACTGACTGCAAAAGGGAATTTCTGGGTAATGCTGCTCTACGGGGCGTTCTTTTACCTGCAAAAGTATGCCACTGATCAAACCCTCGTGCAGCGCTACCTGGTCGCTAAAAATGATCGGGAGGCGCTGAAAGGGGTGGCGCTGGGGGCCCTGCTTTGCGTGCCGGCGTGGGTGGCATTCATGCTGGTGGGCACCTTGTTGTGGGCGTATTACCAACTTTCCGGCGAGAGTTTTCCGGCGCAATTGCTGGATGCCAAGGGGCAGGTAATCGCGGACCGGGTGTTTCCATTTTTTCTGACCACGAAGATTCCCGCCGGCCTGGCCGGCATTTTCATGGCGGCGCTTTTTTCCGCCGCGATGTCCACGATGTCATCCGATCTGAACTGCCTGGCGGCGGTGGGGGTGCAGGATTATTATTGCCGGCTGCGCCCGGAATCAACGGAACGACAACGCTTGTTTATCGGGAAACTTATCGTGGCCGGCAGCGGTTGGCTGGCGGTGGGCATCGGGGCGGTCATCGCAGGCAAAGGCGATGGCGTTTTAGCCCTTTACTACGCGACCACAGCCATTGTCTCCGCCGGGCTGGCCGGGATGTTCTTGCTGGCTTTCTTCAGCCGCCGCGCCAATAAACAGGGACTCTGGACCGGCATGGTAGCCGCGCTGGTATTCACTGGCTGGGCCACATTGACCGGCGGGAAATACAAGATGCTGGACCTGGGCTGCAATTACGCCGGTCCGGATGTTTTGATCGGCGTCATCGCGCACCTGATTGTGCTGGTGGTTGGCTACGCGGCCAGTTGGCTGTTTCCGCCGGATAACACGATCCGGAACGAATGGACTTTCTGGGGCTGGCTCGAAAAAAAGAAACTTTTAAAGTTGAATCCGATGGCTTCCGCCTCGCCGATGGAGGTGCCTTTATGAATCCCATCACCCTGCGCCAGCCAGCCACCCTGGTTTTCGGCAACGGCTGCGCCCCTCAATGTGCCGACTTTCTGGCGCAAAATGGCGTCCGGCGGGTGCTGCTGGTTTCCAGCACGCCGGTTTTGCCCCGCCTGGACGAAGTGAGGCAGGCTTTGAAAAAGTGCGGCCTGGCGGTAGTGCTGGCCTCGCCGGTGGACCGGGAACCGACAGAGGAGCTCTTCGAACGCATTTTGCTGATGGCGCAAGGTGAGAAGATTGACAGCGTGCTGGGCATTGGCGGCGGCAGTGCCATTGACGTGGCCAAGCTCGTGGCGGCCCTGGCACAGGGACGGCAGCCGGTGCGGGAGGTGTTTGGCATCAACTTATTGGCCGGCCGGCAATTGCCGCTGGTCTGTCTGCCCACCACGGCGGGGACGGGAGCGGAAGTCTCGCCCAACGCGATATTGCTGGATGAAACGGATGAGTCCAAAAAAGGGGTCATCAGTCCGCACCTCGTTCCCGATGCCGCCTTTCTGGATCCGCTGTTGACTCTGAGCGTGCCTCCGGCAGTAACGGCGGCCACGGGTCTGGATGCGCTGACGCATTGCATTGAAGCGTATGCTAATAAATACGCGCATCCCCTAGTTGATACCTATGCCCTGCGAGGAGTGGAATTGATCGCGGCCAATCTGGCCCGCGCGGTCCGGGAGGGGAGCGATACGGAAGCCCGCGCCGCGCTCGCACTGGGAAGTCTTTATGGCGGCCTTTGTCTGGGGCCCGTCAATACCGCAGCGGTCCATGCGCTGGCGTATCCGTTAGGCGGCCGCTTTCGCATCCCGCACGGGGTGGCCAACGCCCTATTGCTGCCGCATGTGTTGCGCTTCAATTTTCCGGCGGCACCGGAGCGCTACGCGGAGATTTCCTCTGCCCTGGGCGTGGCCCGGTCGGGCACGGCTTTGGCCCGGGCCGAAGGCGGGGTGGAATGGCTCTCACGGCTTTCCCATGACTGCGGCGTGCCGCAGCGGTTGTCCCAATTGAGCATTCCCCGCGAGACCATTCCCTGGCTGGCCAGCTCGGCCATGAAAGTGACCCGGCTGTTGAAAAATAATCTTCGCCAGCTAACCGAGGCGGATGCGGTGGCTATCTACGAAGCGGCCTATTGACGATTCTGAAATGAAAAATGTTTTGAAACATGGCGGTGCGGTGGTGCCGCTGGTGACCCCTTTCACGGCGGGAGGCGGGCTGGATGAGGACGCGCTGGAGCGCCTGGTGGCCGCGCAGGTGGCGGGCGGGGTGGCCGGGGTTTTCGTGCTGGGAACAACCGGCGAAGGCGCCCGGGTGCCCGCTGATTATCGCCGCCGGCTGGTGGAATTAACGGTGCAGCACGCCGCCGGGCGGACGCTGGTTTACGCCGGCCTGGGGGATATGCAAACCCCGGACGTGGCGGAGGCGAATGAATTTCTGAAGGCCGGGGCGGTGGCCGTCGTCGCGCACCCGCCGATTTCTCAAAAAGTTCCGGTGGCGCAATTATCCGCTTGGTATGAAGGTCTTTTGAATGAGGTGGCCGGACCCATGCTCCTCTACAACATGCCGATGACGACGGGCGTTTCCATTTCGATGGAGTCCGTCGGGCAATTGCTCGGGCACCCGAAGCTGGCCGGCATCAAAGACTCGGAAAATGATCCGAAGCGCCAGGAGGAATTATTGCGGCGCTATGGCGGCCGGGCAGACTTTTCGGTTTTCGTAGGCGTGGGCGCTTTGATGGAGAAAGGCTTGAAATGGGGGGCGGATGGGATTGTGCCCAGTGTCGGGAATCTGATCCCGGCGGTATGCCAGGAACTTTGGGCGGCCGCAAAAAGGGCCGATTGGGTGACCGCCGAAAAACTTTCCGGGCGAATGCATAGCGTGGCCGCGCTCTACCAGCAGGGGCGAAACCTGAACGAATCGCTGGCGGCGCTGAAGGCGGCGCTGCAATGCCGCGGGCTTTGCTCGGCGCGCATGCTGCCGCCACTGAGGAAAGTCTCCGAGCTGGAACTGGAAAACATCCGACGGCAGATGGCCGCCCTGGATTTGCTGAATTGATCATGAAATCCGCACTGCCAATTCTGGGTTTGACGATGGGCGATCCCGCCGGCATCGGGCCGGAAATCTGCCTGAGGGCGCTGCGTGATCCGGACGTGCGGAAACGCTGTGTGCCGGTTCTTTTTGGTGATGTGGCGGTTTTGAGGCGAGTGGGCGGCCGGAAGTTTTCGGCGCTGAGCGGACTGGTGGTGCCGGCTGAAAATTTTGCCAGACCGCAAACTATGACGGAGCGGCTGATTGTGGATTGTGCGGCGATGGATGCGAGGAAAGTCCGGCCCGGGCGCGTTTCGGCAGCGTGCGGTCGCGCGGCTTATGTGTATATTGAACAGGCAATCTACGCGGCACTCTGTGGGAAAATTGATGGCGTGGTGACCGCGCCGATCCACAAGGAATCGCTGAACCTTTCCGGGGTCAAGTTTCCCGGCCACACCGAAATTTTTACCGCCCTGACGCAGGCCAAGCGCAGTTGCATGATGCTTTACTCGGATAAGCTCACCGTCAGCATGGTTACCACGCATATCGGTTATGCGGAGGTCCCGCAGAACCTCTCCAGCGCCCGGGTGCAGAACGTCATTGAACTCACGGCGCAGGCCATGCGACAAATCTTGCGACGCGAACCGCGCCTCGGTATCTGCGGGCTGAATCCGCACGCCGGGGAACATGGGCTGTTTGGCCGGTGCGAAGAACAAAACATCATTGTCCCGGCAGTAAAATGGGCGCGCCGCCGCGGGATCACGGTGACCGGCCCGCTCGTGCCCGACGCGGCGTTTACCGCGAACGTCCGGAAAAATTACGATGCCCTGGTCACGCTTTACCATGACCAGGGGCATATTCCCTTTAAAATGCTGGCGTTTGACACCGGCGTGAATCTTACCCTGGGCCTGCCGATCATTCGCACCTCGGTGGATCACGGCACGGCTTTCGACATCGCGTGGCAGGGCCGGGCGGATGCCGCCAGCTTGTGCTCGGCCATTAAAGTGGCCGCCGAACTGGCGGTCGGAAAAAGAATGGGACTGGCCGCATGATTGGTGTGATCGCAGATGATTTAACCGGAGCAGCGGAATTGGGGGCTGGCGGTTTGCGGTATGGATTGCGGGCGGAGATTGTCCGCAACGGGGAACCGGGAGGCACGGCCGACCTGGTCTGCGTGGACACAGATTCCCGTTCCTGCAAGCCGGCGGAGGCGGCCAGGCGGGCGGCGGCCGCGGCGAAAATGTTGCAGCGGGCCGGGGCCACGTGGATTTACAAGAAGGTGGATTCTGTGCTGCGCGGCAATGTGACGGCGGAGGTGGAAGCGGTGATGCAGCAGTTGCAGTTCAACCGGGCGCTGCTGCTGCCGGCGAATCCAACGCTGGGGCGCGTCATTCGCTCGGGCGAGTATTTTATCCACGGCCAGCCGATTCACCGGACCGAATTTGCCAAGGATCCGGAATATCCTCGCCGATCTTCGCAAGTGATGCGGCTGCTGGATGCCCCGCAGCATTTTTTAATGCGGCTGGCCAATGGCGAATTGCGGGTACCGGATAACACCTTGCTGATCGGGCAGGCAGATTCAGCGGAGCGCGTTCACGAATGGGCCCGGATTTGCGGCACTGCATTGTTACCCGTGGGCGGCTCGGAATTCTTTGGTGCGCTGCTGGCGACCACTCGGGCGGGGTCGGCTCCGCTGGAAGCGGAGGACATTGATTTTATGGCGGGCAAACAATTATTTGTCTGCGGCACCGCCAGCCCACAGGCGCAACTTTTGATAAAAAAAACGCGCGCCGCCGGCACTCCGGTTTTTACCCTGCCCCGCAACCTGATGTGGGATGGCAAGTTTTCTGCCGGGGCGCAGCTGGTGATTGCCCAGCGGGTCGTGGCGGCGTTTGCGGAATCACGCCGGGTACTGCTAGCGGTTGGTCTGCCGCCGGTAGCGGAAACGGCGGTCGCACGGTGCCTGGCCGACAACCTGGTAGATATTGCAGAACTGGTTCTGCGTTCGGGATCAGTAAAAAATATTTTTGCCGAGGGCGGGGCGACGGCGGCGGAATTGGTCCGCCGCATGAACTGGCCGCGTCTGGAAGTGCGGCGTGAATGGGCCCCGGGCGTGGCGACGCTGGCCGTCGTGGGGGAATCCGCCCTCTGGCTGACCATCAAGCCAGGTTCCTATTCCTGGCCAAGTCAGTGGACATAGGAAGCAAGTTGAGGTAATAAAAGGCCATGTCCCAGTCTGCTGTTCGCCCGGAAAAACTGACCTTTGTGGATCCGTCGCCCGTTGCGCGGCGGCTTTTGTGGCATCTGTTTTCGATCGGCTCGCGCCGCGTGGAGCAGGCGGACCGTCACGAGCGGTTTGAGAAGCCCGGGGCGCATCTTTTCTGGGTGCAGAATGGCGAGGGGGAGTTGGAATACAAGTCGCGGCGTTTTCGCCTGTATCGCGGCAGCGAGGTTTGGCTGCTGGACATGAATACCCCGCGCACGTATATACCGCTGCCCGGGCGGCATCTTACCATTGCCGGGTTTCGTTTCGGGGGGCCAGGGTTGGAGTTCTGGCATGAAGAAATCCGGGATGATGAAAATGCCGAATTTACTTTGGATGATCTGCGATTTGCCATTCGCACCCAGAGTGAATTGTTGCGCCTGGTGCGCCGCAAGCCGGTCGGCTGGGAGTGGCAGGTGCATCTGGCGATCACGCACTTGCTGGGCAAGCTGTTGGTGTCCCGCGAGTTGCTGACCTCGCCGCAGGCGGAATTACCACCGCCGGTGGTCCGGGTGATGAATGCGGTTTCCGCTAATCCGGCGCGTGATTGGAAGGCAAAGGAACTCGCGACATTTGCCAAAATCAGTTATTCCGGATTGCGTGCGCTGTTTCATTCGTCAGGGCAGGGGACGATCCACCAGCATATTCAGCGCGCGCGTTTGGATCAGGCTCGACTACTGCTTGCGGATAAAAGGTTGTCAATCAAGGATGTGGCCGGGCAATTGAATTTTTCCAGCGAATTTTATTTCAGCCATTTTTTCCGGCACCATACCGGGATGACCCCTACTGAATTCCGGCAGCATCTGAAAGGGTAAAGTGACAGGGAACCTCGAGGTAACCAGGTGGTTGAATTGTCCCGGGTTCAAAACCTGAATGGCGGCAGTGCGGTTTTCCCGCTACTGCGGGGCCGCTGTTCTCAAATCTTGGGAGGTCGCCAGGGCGATGACGCGGCCCCGGCTGCCTACGGCGCAGTAAAAATGATAGACGACCCCGTGCCATTTCAGCACCCATGGCTTGTGGGCATAAGTCTGGTCAAATGCCTCGGATGGGTCTAGCAGGTGCGGTCCCTCCCACTTCGTCCAGTGAACCAGATCGTAGGAGGCGGCAAAGGTGTCAAAAGCTCTGGGCTGCCAGCCGGCGCCGAAATAAAACATCACCCAAACGTTACCAATTTTGACAATTTGCGGGTCACCGCTGATGCCATTCTTTTTAACCTCCCCATTGACGATCACGGATTGGGTGCCATAGCGGTTCCAGTTTATCAGATCTCGGGAAACTGCCATGCCGATCTGTTCAAAACCATTTTTATATTTTCCGTTGTAAAACATTACAAAAGGCCAGCCGAGAGACTGGCTCTGGTCGTGGATGATCTGGCTTTTGTACAGCGTCTTGGTTTCAAAATCGCGTGCATCCGGCTCTTTCGGGCTCAATACGGGATTTTGGTGAATGCGGTTCCATTCCCTGACTTTTGCCGGATTGGGAGTCCACGCCATGCCGATTGATAGAGGATCGGTTTCGTAACCTTGCCGCGCGCCTCCGATATAGGAAAGCCAGAATTTGCCGTCCTGTTTTTCGAGTTCATGCGTGCCTTCCCAGTGATAATCTGCCAAGGCAATGCCGCCATCCGCCTGCCACGCATCCCAAGCATTGGTGTCGGCGAAGGATAAAATTTTTCCGAGGCGTTGCCAGTGCAACAAATCATCACTGCGGGCGAGAAATGTCTGGTAGCCGACTTTATTGGTGATGGCGACAAACATCATGAACCAGTGTCCACCGCTCCGGAAAATGCTGGGGCAGTCCACCAGTTCATTCGGGCTCCCGCCGAGGAGAACCGGGCCATATTTAAACGGTGTTTTTACTTCCTCATAGATCCTTTGCAGAGTGTTCGTTTCCACCTGGCGACCCGGCGGAAGAGCCGGGATTACGGACCGGCGGGAATCGTGTGGGACTGAAGATGATTGCGCACCCAGCGGTAGGAGCGGGTTTAGCCAGATCGTCATGGCCACGGCGCAGAGCAGGCACTGGTTCTTTAACATAATCCTATTTCATTTCATCCGGTTTTCTCTTGCCGCCTCCGGCAGGTCGCGAAATGCTGGTTCCAAGCCGGCGGCATTTTTTATTTTACTGGAAACCTGTGGGCCATTGTTTTTCCACAGGTTGGTCGGTCCATTGGCATTTTTCATGAATTTTTCTGCCGGGCACCAGTTGTCGCGAACCGTGATGCCGGTCGAGCCTTCATCCAGGTAAAGATAGAACCAATGGTCGGCATCGGGCACCAGTAGCCCGGGTTTGATTTCGGAGAGGCGATTCTCGGCGATCAGAGTGCCCGGTTGCGCCGATAAGGTGTAAATGGCCCCGAGATCACCCAGCTTTTGCCCGATATCATGAACGTAATTGGCGAAAATTAAATTGTTCCGCGAAGCGTTCGTTTTCTTGGTCCAGCCCCAGCCGACGCTGATGCCGGTGTAAGGGAGCTGCGCCACTTCATTGTGTTCCACTTTGATCCGGCGGCAGTAACCGGCTGCGATGCCTACGCTTCCCCAATCCTCAGTGCCGCAGTCCGTGATAAGGTTGTTGGCAATGCGGATGTTCTGGCAAATGTCCCGCTCGCTGGCGGGATTCCATGGCAGATGCGTCTCAATATTCGTCTCAGAAAAGTGGCCGAGTTGGATGCCGTTGCCTCCGATGTCACGGAAACGGCAGCCTTCAATCAGCCCATCCTGAGTGCCGTCTGCAAATTCCAAGCCGGCAGAAGCCAACGCTGCAAAAGTGCAGCGCTCAAAGGTAACCTGATGCACATTTTGCACCGATACGGCTGCCGGAGGACGTCCGACCCAGCCGAGATTATCAAGGCCCGCATGGTAAGGCGTCCCTTTGGGAGAAAGCTTTCGGGCATCCAGCAAATACATGCCGGCTTGTAAGGGTACATGCCCGAAATTCTCCGGACGCAGCCAGGTGGTGTGCTTAAAGGTAATGCCCTTAAAATGCAAATGACTGACGGGATGCTCGGGGGTGCCTTCAACTTTTAAGAGTGTTTCCAAAAGCGGGGCGAATACTTCAGCCGTGGTCAGGTTTTCGCCATTTCTTGGCCAATAATAAATCTTTCCAGTCGTCCAGTCTGCCAGCCATTCGCCGGGGGAATCGAGAAATTCAATGGCGTTGGCAAGGAAAAATGGGGCGCGATATTTTGAGGTCATGATGACTGGCGGCCAGGGGTGAGTGAATTCAATTTGGCTTTCCGGCTGCTCAAAGGTGACGAGTGTTTCGGCACCGGTCTTGCGTAACGAATGGACGCGCAGAATGGCCAATTCCCAGACTTGATCGATGATCATTTCTAAATGGGCTGGATTTAATAAACCCGCTAGTGCGGCCGTGGGGATGGTGGCTGCCTGTATTGTTTTGTCCCAGGTCATCAATCGAGGCAGGGTTTCATCGTTCGGCTGGCGGGCACGAATCGCTTTATGATCGTTTACCCACAATTGGCGGAATTTTAAGAATTCCCCTCCGGCTTTTGGCAGGTCGGCATACCATATTTTCCCTTGGGCGATAGGAGGGAGTCCGGCGAGCGGATAATTGAGTTTGTTCCAAACGCCAATGGCCACACCTCCGCTGAAAACCGGATGTTCCCCCGGTGCCGCTTCAATGGTCAGGGCCGGCATCGGGTGGTGAAAACTGATGAGGTTTGTCAGGGCGTAAATGCCATTTCGAAAAATGATCCGGACTGGTGCCGGGCCGGATATTCTTTCCAGCGCGCCACTGAGGGTGGCCAGCGGCTGGGTCAAGGTGCCAGCCTGGTCGTCGCGGCCATCGGTTGCCACCCAAAGCACGGGTGATTTGGCGGCGGTCAGCGGCATTGGGCACAGCCACAATGTGCACGCCAGGGAGGGCAAAAGGCAAAGGATGGTCTTCATCAAAAAGTCTGGCGCCTATTTTGGACACTGGCTGGCAGTTGTAAATACCGGTCTCACCTGTGGCAATATTCGCAAACATAATGTCTGTTTTAGTATTATCAAATTTCGCCATCCGTGATATTTTAACACCATACCAATTAATCACATGCGCTCGCCATTTAACACGACGTTTCATTCGGCTTTCCGGGTTGGCCGTTCTTCAACCGGTTGCCTGGGTTTGCGCCGCGGCTTTACTTTGATTGAACTGCTGGTGGTCATAGCCATCATTGCGATCCTGGCCGCCATGTTGCTTCCCGCTTTGGCGGCAGCTAAGAAAAAGGCGCAAGGTGTATATTGCTTGAATAATACCAAGCAGTTAAATTTGGGGTATATAATGTATTATGGCGATAATGAGGACAAGCTGGTTAAGAATAACGGGTGGGTGGATACAGATAACGGAATGGATTGGGGAGTGGCAGATGCTAATACAAATTCCAGTGTCCTCGTTGGATCAAATTCCTTGTTTGCCCCCTACATAAAATCGGCCGGAACCTATCATTGTCCCGGAGATAATGTGCCATCGCAAAATGGTACGCGGGTACGCAGTTATGGACTTAATTCCTCCTTGAATAACAATATTTACAGCACCACCGCAACGCTAAACGGGCGGACTTATTTCATGGCCAAAAAGTCAAGCGAATTGAATTCTCCCGGACCGGCAAATGTTTTTGCATTTGTTGATGATAGCTGCATGTCCTTGCTGTCCGATGGCGCTTCGGTCTTTTCCTTTGATCCGGGCCTTAGTTCTGGTTCGGAATATTTTCGAGGCCTGCCTGCGTTTTACCACGGCAAAGCGGGCAACCTTTCCTTTGCTGATGGTCATTCCGATTTGCATAGGTGGGTAGATCCCAACACCTATTTGCCAGTTCAGCCCGGCAAAACCACTCAAACGCTCTATTCCAACGGCCATAAAACCGTAGGCGTCAATGCTGATTACGAATACCTGGACGACCATACACCGTATCACTGATCAAAATCTCCCGTGAAGCAAGCAGCTCCACAAAACGTTTACCCCTAACACTACAACTAACGACACATTCCCAATATGAGAACAGCTCCCAATGCAATTCCTTGCCGTGATAACCGCACAAGCCACGGCTTCCGGATTTCCGCAATATTAAAAAGTGCCCTCGCTTTATGGGTGACTTCACTGCTGCTGCCAGCCTGGTCGCAATTGGCTGTGACCATTAATCCAGCCAGCCCCAATAAGCCGCCCACCCTTAATTATTGGGCAGGAATAAAAACCACAAACGTGCTGGGAGTTGGCAGCAATTCCGTGATTTTTGCCAATCCGAATGCCACGGTAATTAATCTGGCGGTAAGCGGTCAACCTGCTGGCTTGACCACGGTGCTAAGCACCAATACCTGCACCAACACTCTTTCACTAGGCTTGAACCTTTTGGTCACTAATGTGTCTGCGGGTGTTTATCCTTTAACCTTGAATGCTTCCGGTGCCGCCAGCTATACAACTAATGTCAATTTATTCGTGGTCCCGCAATGGGTGATCACGAATAATACGGCCAACTGGAGCAGCGGCTCCAGCTGGAGTGGCGGCGCGGTGCCGACAGTCACCGATAGCGTTTATATTGAAAACCAGGGTGGCGGTTTTACCAATGTGGTGGATACCTCGCGCGCCATTCAGGATTTAATAATGCTGGGCGATAAAGATGCCAACCTTGCCGCCGGCACAGTTTGCGCCATGCAGATTCCTACGGGCGTTACCCTTTCCGTATTGGGGACTAACGGCTTTTTTGTCGGGGCAAAGGCAAATAATAACACACGCCCCTGGTATGATATAGCCGGTGCCGGCACCTTGGTGGTCAGCAATTTTGCGGCTAATTTTGCGGTGGCCAATGGTGCGTCTAGTTCGAGTACACGCGCGTTGCAATTAAACCTGACGAACCTGAACACTTTTAATGCCACGGTCAACCGGTTTGGAGTGGGTGACAGCACGTTGAATTATCAGGGTTTGCTGGGTGGCAATCTGGTCGGCTTTGGTCTGGCCAAAACCAATGTTATCACCGCGCTCTATGCGGACAATTACGCAGGGCTTAACTTTCAAAATTCCATTCAGTATCAGGCCAATGGCGATTTGGGCAGCGGTAGCGCTAATCCGGTGTTCAATCTTGGAATTTCAAACGGGATTTATGCGGATAGCCTGGGCGTTGGCCGCACGGGAGCGCAGGGTACGAGCGCCGTGGGCCTGTCGGGCGGCGGTTCCACTTTGAAGTTCTTATCGCTCTGGTCAAATTCAGTTACACCCACGGCCTCGGCTTACTTTCGCAATACAAATGGCGGCCGGATGAGTTTACTGGCGGTGGCCGTGGATTCCGGCTCGGCGGCGGGCATAAAAAACACCAAGGGTTCGCTGGATTTGCGCGGGGGGGTAACGGATATGCTGGTGGATCAGATATGGATCGGGCGCAATCGGACTAATGAAGGTGCCCAAATCATCCAAGGGGCGTTGCTATTTGATTGGGGCAAGGTCAATGCAAATACCGTCGAGGTTGGTTACATGCAATATACCAACGCGGCTACGGTGAATGGATTTCTGGTGGTCGGCACCAATGGAACTTTGTCAGTTAATAATAATCTCGAACTGGCCCATACGCCAAGTGATAACCTTGGATTTCCGGCGGCTTTGGCATCGTCATCCGGCCAGATCCAAATTAACAACGGTGGCACCATTCACACCAAAAAGATTACCGTGGGCCAGTTTAGCACAAACAGCGCGATCACCGTTTTAAAGGGCGGGGTGCTGGATGTGACCAACAACGTAGCCGATGCAAGCCGGATGCTGTCCTCGCTGACGTCTTCCGGCGGCGGATTGACGCTGCATATTGCCGGTCCGAATACAATTATTTATGCCAGCAACCTGACTGCCAGCGCGGCCAGCCCGATTAATATCGCCTCAGTATCCGGCATTAGTTCCTATCCGGTTACTATTTCAGTGATCAGCTATGCGTCTGCTACCACTCCGAACAATTGGGTGGGTGGTACCGGCCCGGCTGGTTTATCGGTAGGCGTGGCCAATAATAGCGCCAATAACACTATTGATCTGACCTTATCCACGGGCACGCCTAAAACGCTGATGTGGCAGGGGTATGTGGATAATACCTGGAATTCAACCACGCCAAACTGGTTGGACGTAACCACCGGATTGCATACCAATTTTTCCACACTGGACAAGGTTATTTTTGATGACTCGGCCGCCGCCGCTAATATCACCATTACAGAGGATGTGGTGCCGTCGCAAACTCCCACTGGTATTTTAATGACCAATAATCTCGCAGCGTATAATTTTACCGGTTCGGGCCGGATCCTGGGCGGGGCCACAGTTACCAAGGGCGGAACGAATTCTTTCATGGTGGATACCTACACGGAGTTTGGTATCAATGTAAATCAGGGCGGCTTGATTATAACCAGTTCGGGGACGATTGGATCTGCAAACATGGTTGCCGGGACCAAATTTGTGAATGGAGGCACAGTGCTGGGCGCGGTTTATTGTGCAGGACAGGCAGATAATATGGGCACAATCACCGGTTTGCTTACCGTTCAATCCGGCGGTCTGGTGACGAATTGGGCCACAGTGAACGGCGCGCTGACCGTTCAGTCGGGCGCCCTGCTTTATAATGCAGGAACATTCAATGGGATAGGCAGCGCCACAGTTGCCACCAACGCGACTCTGATCAATGCCGGGACCCTTTATGGTTCCAGCCTCACGGTAAATGGAACGCTTACCGATATTATTGCCAATAGCACCGGGTCCGGGCCCGGAAGCATCAATGTAGGAACATTGACGGTGAATGGCACGTTTAACCCGGGAGGGAATGCGGTAGCTACCACTAAAATCACTGACTATGCGGCGGACGGTAGCACACAGTTGGGAAATCCTAACGGGCGTGTTCAGTTAAGTGCCGGTTCCCTGACCGTTCTGCAGGTTAACTCTGCGGCCTCCCAGCCATACACCAAGTTGCTTTCACAAAATCAGGGCTTTGGCCCCAGCCAGGTTTCCAAGGCTATTAATGGTTGCACGCTGATGATCACCAATGTCGGTCCGACGCCATTCAGCGCCGGGCAAAGTTTCAAATTTTTCGGGCAGTATTACAATGATGGCAATATTAACAGTGCGGGTGCCAATACCACCAATGCCTTTCCATTCATTGTGCCCAAGATTCCTGGACCCGGTCTCGTTTGGGATCTGAGTCAATTGATTCCCGGGGGGACCATCGGCATCATTAGCGCAGATTCGGTGCAGATTAATCTCACCAATAAAATGACCATTGCCAACGGGACAAACCTGGTGGCTGAACTGTCCTGGCCGTCCGATTACATCGGCTCCGGCTGGCTCCAACAACAAATAACCACACTCACCAATGGGTTGGGTGCCAATTGGAGCAATGTTGGCGCTTCAACTACGGTGAATGACATCACGCTTACCAATGTCATCAACGGCAATTCCGCCATCTATTATCGTTTCGTCCGGCCGTAATCGAAAGAAATTTCAAGCCGGGGTTAAGTTCACGCTTGGCCCCGGTTTTTTTTTGCAATGAAACCTATTTGCCCGCAATTGCTGAATCGCATTGAGTCTATAAAATCAGGTGAGATTTCTTAACCAAATCATTGGCAGTATTTTTTTTCTGGTCGCGGCTGCGCGGTCCGCCGAAATCAAGGTGGATTTGAATCCGGCGGATCCGCGAAAAGATTGCCTTTCGCCGCATTGGGAAAACTGGGCCTGGCGCGAAGCCGTTTCTGCATCGCACACCTTTGGCGGTGTCACGGTCACTTTGCGCGCCGGTACTAATCAGATATTATCTCCCATTTTGTTCAAAGGCGCGCTGGATTACGCTGCCCACATGGCGGCTGATGGCGTGTGGTTAAAAGGCAATGGGGATGGGCTGGACCTGGTCATCTCAGGATTGACGGCGGGCAAACACACCGTGGTGACGTATCATAACGAGCTGCGTGATCAGGTTGCTCCCGCCTCGGTGGAGGTGGTTGTTGGTGGCCGGGTGTTGCAAACAGTGGTTTCTTCCTGTCGTGTCACGAATGACTACAAAGTGGCAAATACCCGGGTGGAGGTTGTCGCGGAGGCGGGAAGGGATGTCGTGGTCCATCTGCAACCGGCTGCCGCCAGTAGCAATCGGAGTCTGACCATCAATGGTTTTGAAATTGATACCGCTGATCCGCAGACTAAAGCGATCATACCTTCGCCGGCGAATGATGATGAGCATTGGCCTAATGAATCGGCTCTTACTTGGACGCCACCGGCTGCCGCCGTGTCACATCACTTTTATTTGGGGGCGGACTCAAATGCCGTGGCCAACGCCAATTCCGGGGCTTCCGAATTCAAGGGCAATCTGGCAGTGGCTACCTTTACGTTGCCGCCCCTGGATCATCGGCAGCACTATTTCTGGCGAGTAGATGAAGTCACTGCCGCAGGACAGATTACTCGGGGGGAGGTCTGGCATTTCCGTCCTCGATTTCTCGCCTTTCCCTCTGCGGAGGGGTACGGACGCTTTGCCATCGGCGGACGCGGCGGACGCGTGCTGGAAGTCACTAATTTGGCGGATTACAATGTGAGCAAAGGGGAAGCCATGATTCCCGGCAGTTTTCGGGCGGCCGTGGAAGCAGAAGGACCGCGCACGATCGTCTTTCGGGTTTCTGGTCTTATTTTTCTGAAATCGCCTTGTGCGGTTCATAATCCGTACTGCACGGTGGCTGGGCAGACAGCGCCCGGCGATGGCATCTGCCTGGCCAATTTTTCCAGCGGCGCTTTTGGCACGCACGACGTCATTCTGCGCTATCTCCGCTTTCGCGTGGGCGATGCCGCACAGAAGGCGATGGATGGCTGCGGCTTGGGCAGTTGTGACCATTGCATTATTGACCATTGCTCCATTTCCTGGAGTTCCGATGAAGGCACGAGCTCGCGCGGCGCGCATAATATTACTTTTCAGCGCAACCTCGTAGCCGAGGCGTTGCATCACGGGCCGCATTATCGCGCTAGCGACCGTACCAAATTGGAGACGCACGCTTTTGCCGGCTCCATCAGTGGCAATATCGGCAGCTACCACCACAATCTACTTGCCGATTGCACGGACCGGAATTGGAGTCTGGCCGGCGGCTTGACTCAGGGCGGGCAATATGGCGGTTACCTGGATATCCGCAACAATGTCGTTTACAACTGGACCGCGCGCACGACTGATGGCGGGGTAAAAGCCTTGAATTACGTCAATAATTATTACAAACCGCACGCACCCAATCCCTTCGTGAAATGGTTGCTGAAACTGGATGCCATTAATCCCGCCTGGGGAACCGAAAGCTATTACATGACCGGTAACGTGCTGGAGGGGTTCGTGGAGGAAACCAACAATTGGGCGGCCTTCCAGAATGGCCCGGCGGTGGAGCAGCAGGTCCGTGTGGACCATGAAATTTTTCCTGCGTATGTTAAAACGCAATCTGCTCGCGAAGCCTTCACCAATGTTCTCGCCAATGTCGGCGCCAACTTTCCCCGGTCGGATGCGGTGGATTCGCATATTCTGGAGGACGTCCGCCATGGTACGGCCGAATTCATCGGCACTCGGGGACCGTCCTATGGGGACCGGCCCAGCCCGAATTTTGCCGGAATCATTGACACGCCGACCGATGATAAAAGTGCGCTGGCATCGGCTCATTTTCCCTGGCCTGACTATCAGACCTATGCTGTGCCGGTGGATAGCGATCACGACGGGATTCCGGACGCCTGGGAACGCGCCCATGGCCTCAATGCGAACGACGCTGCTGATGCCGGTGGGGATTTGAATGGCGACGGCTATACCAATCTGGAAAAATATTTAAACTCACTTGTTGGGGAATACTCCCTTTAAAAATTTGCACCTATGAAAAATGTCCTTTCGGCGCTTGTTGTCTTGTTTTTTGTGGCCCAGGCGGGCTGGGCTCGGGAAAACTGGCCGGTGCCGGATGCTGCTATTCAGCAGCGCGACGAGGCCTGGGGGCAGTACGAGCGTCAGTTGATTTCCCGTCTCGCTCCCGAATTGGCCGCGTGGGAGCAAAAGGGCAAGCCGTTCCTTCCATGGGCAGCGCGGCCGGAAGACCTTCCGCAGGCTAAAGTGCCGGCTTTTCCCGGTGCGGAAGGGGGCGGCAGATTTTCCTTTGGCGGGCGCGGCGGGAAGATTTTCGTGGTGACCAATCTGGCGGACAGCGGTCCGGGCACACTGCGCGAGGCTTGCGAATCTGCCGGACCGCGGATGGTCCTCTTTAATGTCGCAGGCATCATCCATCTCGAAAAACCGGTTTATATTGAGGCTCCCTATTTGACGATGGATGGCCACACGGCACCTGGCGACGGGGTTTGTATCGCCGATAACGGTCTCGTGAATAATGCCCACGATATCGTCATTCGCTATCTGCGTTTCCGCCGGGGCAACACCGACATATTTAACCGTCACGGTGTGCATTATGGCAACCCCGTGGGGAACATCATTCTCGACCACGTCTCGGCGAGTTGGGGCCAGGACCAGAATCTGGACACCTATCGCCACATGTATCAGCCGACGAATGGGGGAATCGCCCTTAAATTGCCGAGCGTGAACGTCACCATTCAATGGTGCATCACCAGCGAGGCGCTCAATACCTACAATCACGGTTTTGGCGGCGATTGGGGCGGGCGCAACACCGGTTTTCACCATAATCTTTTTGCCTGCAACACCGGACGCAATCCTAGCGTGGCCATGACTTATGATTTCAATTTTGTGAACAATGTTTTGTTTAACTGGCGGCATCGCACGGTGGATGGCGGCGGCGAGGAAAGCCTCTATAATATTATTAACAATTATTATAAAGCCGGCCCGGCCGTAAATTCCGGTCCGGTGGCCTATCGCCTCTTGTTGCCTTCGGCCACGCAGACCAAGCAGAACCCGACTCCGCGCTTCGGCAAGGCTTACGTCGCCGGGAATATTGTCGACGGCAATGCCAGGGTTACTGCCGACAACTGGGCGGGGGGCGTGCAATTTGCCGCCGGTGGTTCCAAGGACGACCCGACCACCACCACCAATGAATCTGTGAAACTCCTGGTGGATCAGGTGCGGGTAGATCATCCTTTCCCCATGCCGCCGATGACCATCACCCCGGCCGCTGAGGCTTTTACTGCGGTGCTCGCCAACGCGGGAGCTACTTTGCCAAGGCGTGACGCGGTGGATGCGCGGGTCACGCTGGCGGTCAAAACCGGACGAGTATGGAGCGAGGGCAAGCAGTTTTTGCCGCCACAAATGAAGGGGTTGGCCAAAAACAACTATGGCTTGGCTGGCAATGGCATTATTACCGATATTTCCCAGGTCGGCGGTTATCCTGAATATATGGGCGAACCCAGGAAAGATTTGGGGGCCGATGGGATCCCGCTTTCCTGGAAGCAACAGTATGGCCTTGATGTCCATGATCCGGCGCTGTCCCAAAAAGATTTGCAGGGGGACGGTTATACCGTTATTGAAAAATATCTTGCCGGACTCGATCCCACGCGGAAAATTGATTGGAGCGATCCGCGCAGTAGCGTAAACCAGCTGCATTGATTTTGTTGCCGATGAAATTGCCATTGACCGGGATTATTCCCCCCATGGTTACGCCCTTGCGTGATCGTGACGAGTTGGATGTCGGTGGATTGGAGAACTTGCTGGAGCATATTTTGTCTGGCGGCGTGAGCGGGTTGTTCATTCTGGGCACCACCGGGGAAGGACCGGGTTTAAGCTACCGGCTTCGCCGTGAATTAATTGAGCGCGTTTGCCGGCAGGTAAAGCAGCGCGTACCGGTGCTGGTGGGTATCACGGATACCGCTTTTGCAGAATCCATAAATGTCGCTCGCTGGGCGGCTGATTCCGGCGCTGAGGCTGTGGTAGCTGCGCCGCCGTATTATCTGCCCGAGGCGCAGCCTGAATTGCAGGAGTATCTCGACCATCTGGTCCCGGAACTGCCGCTGCCGCTCTTTCTTTACAATATGCCCGCGCTGACCAAGGTCCATTTCGAGTTGGACACGATCCATCGCGCCTTGGCTGAACCCCGCATCATTGGACTCAAGGATAGCTCCGGCGACCTTAACTACTTTGGTCAAGCCGCTCAACTGCTTCGCGCCCGACCCGATTGGCCTCTGCTGATCGGCCCGGAGGAGAAACTGTTGGCCGGTCTGCAACTGGGCGGTCATGGCGGCGTGAGCGGTGGCGCCAATCTCTTTCCAAAGCTTTATGTTCGGCTCTGTGAAGCGCATCGCGCCGGCCAGATCGAACGCGCCCAGGAACTTCAGCGCCATATCCAGCGAATTAGTGATTCATTCTACCGCATTGGTAAATACTCCTCTTCCATTATCAAGGGGATTAAATGCGCGCTCGCTTGTCAGGGCGTTTGTGATGATTTCATGGCCGAGCCGTTTCATCGGTTTCGCGCCGGGGAGCGCCAACTTGTGCAGCAGCGATTGAGGGAGACCCTTGACGCTTTGTCACTATTGAACCTTTGAATTTTAGATGAAATTGTTTCGGTGCTCGGGATGGTGGCTGCTCCTGCTGCTGGCTGCGGCGTTTCCGCCGCTCCTCCGGGCTGACCGGCTAGCGATTCTCCCGTCCAGTTCATTCGCGCCGTATTTGAACCGGTTCAATACCATGGAGGAGGAAAATGTGACCAACCTGGTTTCCAACGCGGATTCGTGGGGCTGGATGCAAAAGGAAATCCCGTTTTTTGCCTGTCCGGATTCCGAGGTGGAGGAGCTGTATTATTACCGCTGGTGGTCATTTCGCAAACATTTGCGGGCGGCGGCGGGCGGCTACGTGTTTTCGGAATTTCTCACCCGCACTAATCCCATCAGCAGCGCCTTGGGCCATCAGGTGGCTGAGGGGCGGTGGTTGCAGCATCAGGTTTATCTGGATGACTATATTCGCTATTGGTTGGAGGCTCCGGTTGGCCGCGAGCAATTGCATAAATACAGCGGTTGGTTGGCGGCCGCTGTTTATGAGCGATTTTTGGTCACTGGTGATAAGGCGTTTCTGGTTGCCCGATTGGATGAACTCGTGGCGGATTATCGCTTGTGGGAGCAGACCCGGCAGACGGACGGCGGTCTTTTCTGGCAATTTGATGTGCGAGATGCCATGGAGGAATCCATCAGCGGCTCGCGGACCAATAAAAATCTTCGTCCGACCATCAACAGCTATATGTTTGGCAACGCGCGGGCTATTGCCGAAATTGCCCGGCTGGCAGGAAATAAAAAGCTGGCGCGTGAATTTGACGGCAAGGCCGATCGCTTGAAAAGCCTGGTGCAGGAGCAGCTTTGGAACCCGGCGGCGCAATTTTTCGAAGTCCGCCGCGAGGATGGGACTTTTTCCAATGTGCGGGAAGAATTGGGGTTCCTTCCGTGGATGTTTGAGCTCCCCGACCGCAGTCGGCGTTTCGATGCGGCGTGGTCCCAGCTGGGCGATCCGCAGGGGTTCCGGGCTCCGTTTGGGATCACCACCGCTGAACGCCGGCATCTGCAATTTCGTTCCCACGGCTGGGGGCACTGTGAATGGGATGGGGCGGTTTGGCCTTTCGCCACTTCCCAGACGCTCGTCGCGCTGGCGAAGGTGTTGCAGCAGGATGACTTCCCCGTGCTTTCCCGCTGGGATTATTATGACGCTTTCCTCACTTATGTCCACAGTCAGCATGCGGGCGGTAAGCCGTATATCGGAGAATATCTGGATGAAATGACCGGCGATTGGTTCAATGGAAAAGGCGGGCGCAGCCGTTATTATAATCATTCGCGCTTTGCTGATCTGGTTATCACTGGCGTGGTGGGACTGGTTCCCCGGAGCGATGATCGGGTGGAGCTAGTTCCCTTATTACCGGCAGGTGTCTGGGACTGGTTCTGTCTGGATGGCATTCCGTATCATGGCCATGCGCTGACGATACTCTGGGATGCCATGGGTACCCGCTATCATCGTGGCTCGGGCTTGTTGGTGCTGGCCGATGGAAAAGAAATGGCGCACAGCCAAAAATTTGCCAAGCTGACTGGGAAATTACCTTGAAATATTTTATTGCTTTGATGTTGTTTGCTTGGGCTTGGGCCGCCGCCCCGGCGGCTTCCAAAAAGGTCTCGCCGATCGTTTCCGTCGGTGCCGATGGCCGGTTGCATTACGAGGCCGATGAGCAGGGGAACCGGCTCCCGGATTTTTCGAACTGCGGCTATGCCGGCGGGGATCGGCCGATTCCGCTGGTGCCGGTTCGCGTCCAGGTTGCTCCCTTTGCCGGGGATGAAACCGCTCGCATACAAAAGGCTCTGGATTATGTGGGAGCCTTGCCGGCGGATGGCCGCGGGCTTCGCGGCGCGGTGCTGCTGTTGTCCGGTCGCCATGAGGTGTTTGGCGCGCTGCTGGTCACCAATTCCGGGGTGGTGTTGCGGGGCCAGGGCATGGGCGAATCTGGCACGCTGCTTGTCGCTGCGGGAATGGATCGCCGCACCCTGCTGCATTTCGCGGGCCGCCATGATGTTCAAGGTGTCACCAATGCGGACTGGGAGATCACAGATGCGTGTGTCCCGGCGGGCGCCAATGGATTTCACCTCCGCTCGGCGGATGGGCTGAAATCCGGCGACCGGATTTTTCTCACCCGTCCCAGTACCCGGGAATGGATTGAGTCGCTCGGCATGACTGATTTTGGCGGCGGTATCGGCGATTGGCGACTGGTTTGGAAGCCCGGCAGTCGCGATCTGGTTTGGGATCGCGTTATTCAAAATGTCGCCGGAAATTTTGTGACCGTGAATGCCCCGGTCACCGTTGCCTTGGAACCCGCTCGGGGCGGCGGTTGGGTGCAAAAGTATTTCTGGCCGGGTCGCATTGAAAATATTGGCGTGGAAAACCTTCGCTTGCAGTCGGACGTTGCAGCCGCCAATCCCCTCGATGAAAACCATGCTTGGATGGCAGTGACCCTGGATAATGTCGTGGATGCGTGGGTGCGGCAGGTGACTTTTACGGGTTTTGCCGGTTCGGCTGTGGCGGTCTATGAAGGCTGCCATCAGGTGACTGTGATGGATTGCCTGTCGCTCGCTCCGGTTTCGGAGGTGGCGGGTTTTCGCCGACACACCTTTTTCACCATGGGCCAGCAGACGTTATTTTTGCGCTGCTGGGCGGAGCGGGGGCGCCATGATTTTAGCGTCGGCCACGGGGCTGCCGGACCGAATGCCTTTGTGCAATGCACGGCCGTGTTGCCTTCGGCGGATAGCGGCCCGGTTGAGAGCGCGGCCGGGGGTGTGCTCTACGATAATGTGTGCATTGATGGCGGCGGTCTGAGCCTCATGAATCGCGGCAGCGCGGGGCAGGGCGCGGGGTGGTCGGCCTTTAACTCGGTTTTGTGGCAATGCAGTGCTTCCCATATTACCTGCGAAAACCCGCCGGGGGCGTGCAATTTTGCCTTCGGCTGCTGGGGTGAATTTGCCGGTAACGGTGTCTGGCGGGATTCCAATGCCTCGGTCCGGCCCGAAAGTCTTTTCGCTGCCCAGGTGGCGGACCGGCTCGGCGCCTCGGCCGCGGAGGCTTTGCAGATCATGTCGCGGTCGCTGGAGGAATTTAGTAATCCCACTCCCGAACAGGCGGTCAAGTTGGTCGAAAACTCCCGCCGCCCCGCCCCCTCCTTGAGGGATTATATTGTTGCCGCCGGGATTCGCCAGCCGCTCGCCGGTGAAGTCGGGAACGCTATTGCTGTCGAGAAGGTGCCCGATCCTGCGCCCGGAGCTGCCATTTCCCCATCGACCATTGCGGTGACGAATGGCTGGCTGGTTTGCAACGGCAGGTTGCTGGTCGGCACCGTGGCCGGCATCAATTGGTGGCGTGGTAATCTGCGTCCGGGGGATGCGGCAAATTATGGCCTCAATCTGACCCGGTTTGCTCCGGGGCGCGTTGGTGCCGGTTATACGGACGATTTGCCAGTCATCGCCGACGGCATGAGCCGGTTGCACCAGGCTGCGCTTGATCATCATTATGGCCTTTGGTACGACCGGCGCCGTGAGGATCATGAGCGGGTGCGCCGGGTGGATGCGGATGTCTGGCCGCCATTTTACGAGCAACCTTTCGCGCGTAGCGGTTCGGGAAGCGCGTGGGACGGACTAAGCCAGTATGATTTGACGCAGTTCAATCCGTGGTACTGGTCGCGCCTCCGGATGTTTGCGGCGCTGTGCGATGCGCGCGGTCTGGTGCTCTTTAATGAAAATTATTTCCAACATAATATTCTCGAAGCGGGTGCTCATTGGGTGGATTGTCCCTGGCGCTCAACCAACAATCTTAATAACACGGACTTCCCCGAACCGCCCCCTTTTGCCGGGGATAAGCGCATTTTTATGGCCGCTCAGTTCTATGATGTGAGCCATCCGGTGCGACGCCGCTTGCATCAGCAGTTTATCCGGCAAAATCTGGATAATTTTACCAACCAGGCCAATGTCATTCAGTTTACCAGCGCGGAATTCACGGGGCCCCTGGCCTTTGAGCAGTTCTGGCTGGATACCATTAGTGAATGGGAGCAGGCTGCGCACCGGCATCCCCTCATCGCTTTGGCGGCCACGAAGGATGTGCAGGATGCTATTCTCGCTGATCCCCCGCGATGCGCCCTGGTGGATGTGGTTTGTTTTCGTTACTGGTGGCAGACCGACCGGGGCTTGTTCGCGCCGCCCGCTGGCCAGAATTTATCCCCGCGCCAATCTGAGCGGCGCTGGAAGGGCGGCATGCCCGGTGACGATAATCTCGCGGCTATGGTGGCAGGCTACCGCCAGCGGTTTCCCCATAAGGTCTTTCTGGCGAGCGGGGAGGATGCCGATCTAAGCCGTAATTCCTGGGCGTTTGTTTGCGCGGGCGGATCTTTACCCAACCTGCCGCCCACCACCTCTCCGGAATTACTTGCGGCGATTCCGCAGATGCAGCCTTGGCTGGCGGATGTAGCCGGAAAACTCTGGGCTTTGCGCCAGCCGGGGCGGCAAATATTGATTTGTTGCCGGGGCGGTCGGCTCGTGGATTTAAGCGCCGAGACTGGCGCTTTTCGGGCGTATCCGGTGAATGCTGCGACGGGCGAGGTCATGGCCGGCGAAAAGGTTCTGGCTGGCGCTCGCGTCCAGTTGCCGGCGTCCGCAGTTGTTTGGCTGGTGAAAGAATGATCTGTGATATGAATACCAAAACCTTTTGGCTGTGTTGCTGGATGGGGGCGTCTGCGCTGTTCGTCCGGGCGGGAAATGTGGTCGAGCAGTGGGGCCTGTTTGAACTCACCTGCCATGGCCCCACGAATGGCAACCCGTTTACTGACGTCCAGTTTTCCGCCCGCTTTCAGGCCGGCGGATTGTCTGCTATGCGGTCTTCCTCGGGCTCAGCAGTCGTCCAGGTGCGGGGCTTTTATGATGGCGATGGGATTTATCGCGTTCGCTTTTTGCCGGATCAGCCGGGTGTTTGGAGCTACGAAACCATCAGCACCGCGCCGGAGTTGAACGGACTTAAGGGCGAATTGACCGTGGTCCAGCCTTCGGCATCCAACCATGGTCCGGTTCGCGTGGCGCATACTTATCATTTCGCCTATGCCGATGGCACCCCGTATAAACCCATTGGCAGCACTTGCTATGTCTGGCAGCTGCAGCCGGAATCTTTGCAGGAGCAGACCTTGCAGACGCTGGCGGCCTCCCCTTTCAACAAGCTCCGGTTTTGCGTTTTTCCCAAGCGCTACCTGTGGAACACCAATGAGCCGGTGCTTTATCCCTTTGTAGGCAATCCGTCGGCAACCAACTGGGACTTCGCCCGCTTCAACCCAAAATACTTTCAGCATCTGGAACGCCGCATTTCTGACTTGCAGAAGCTCGGCATTGAGGCGGATTTGATTGTATTCCATCCCTATGACGAGGGGCATTGGGGCTTTGACCGGATGCCGTCCGGGGCGGATGACCGTTATCTGCGTTATCTTGTCGCCCGGCTGGCGGCTTATCGCAATGTCTGGTGGTCGCTGGCGAATGAATGGGATTTCATGAAGGAGAAAAAGGAGTCGGATTTCACGCGCTTTGGCGAATTGGTTGCGCAGGAGGACTACGCTCATCATTTGTTATCGATTCATAACGGTTCGAAACTTTTCAATCACACACTGCCGTGGATCACCCACGCCAGCATTCAGAATGGCGCCGCCGTCGAAGATCCGGGGCGCGCCGAAATGTATCGCGGCGTGTATCGTAAGCCGGTGGTTTATGACGAGGTAAAATATGAGGGCGATATCGAGAGTCGCTGGGGGCAGCTTTCGGCCGAGGAACTGGTTTTCCGGTTTTGGAACGGCACCGTCGCTGGTGCCTATGTTGGGCATGGGGAAACCTACCAGAGCGCCGATCAGGTTTTATGGTGGTCCAAGGGCGGTGTGCTCAAGGGGCAAAGCCCGGCCCGGTTGGCTTTTCTGAAGTCAGTCCTGGCGGATGCTCCACCAGAAGGAATTGAGCCCATTGATCGTTGGCAGCATCCCGAATATGGAGGTCAGGCACCGGATTATTACCTGATCTATCTTGGCAAGCAGTCACCGTCCAATTGGGAGTTCAAACTGCCGAAGCCGCCTCAGGGAAAAGGACGCCCTCCGGCGGATGGTATGCGGTTCACCGTCCAAATATTAGATACTTGGAATATGACCGTCACGTCCGTGCCGGGGGAATTTGTTCTGAAAAAACTGGATAACTATTTTTACGCAGATAAAAACGGGCGCTCCGTCCCGTTACCGGGCAAGCCCTATCAAGCCATCCGCCTCCGGCGATTACCGTGATGCGCTTGGCCTCCGTGGTCCCGACTGCATGACGTTTCACCAAGCCCCCTTCACGCAGAAACGGGAGGCAGACTCTATTGTCCCGCCAGAACAAAACGATGGAATGAGGCTCCTGCGATTATTCTACGGTGACGCTTTTGGCGAGGTTGCGCGGTTTATCCACATCGCAGCCACGGGCCACGGCGATGTGATACGCGAAGAGCTGCAATGGCACGCAGGCGAGAATGGGATAGATTGATTCCAATGCTGCCGGGAGGTAAATAACATCATCGGCCACTTTCTTGATGGCTTTATCGCCCTCCGTCGCCACGGCGATGATCGGGCCTTTGCGGGCCCGAATCATGGCCAGGTTGGCCATGGTTTTGTCGTACATTGAATCCTGCGGAACGAGAAATACCGTGGGCGTTTGGGCATCAATCAGCGCGATCGGGCCGTGCTTCATCTCCGCCGCCGAATACCCCTCGGCGTGGATGTAGGAAATTTCTTTCAGTTTCAAGGCCCCTTCCAGGGCAATGGGAAAAGTGTAACCGCGCCCGAGAAAGAAAAAGTCGTCCGCTTGCGCGTACTTTTTTGCCAGCTTTTTCAGTTGGTTGTTCTGCGATAAGATGCCCTCAATTTGTTTGGGCAAGGCTTCCAAAGCCCGGAGGATTTCCAAGGCGCGTTTGGCGGAGAGCATGCGCATGCGGCCCAAATGGACGGCTAGCAAGGTGAGAATGGTGATCGTGGAGACGAAGGCTTTGGTCGAGGCAACCCCGATTTCCGGCCCGGCATGCATGTAGATGCCGCCGTCGGATTCCCGCGCGATGGTGCTGCCGACCACGTTCACGATGGCGAGTCCGCGATGGCCGCGCCGCCGGGCTTCCCGCAAGGCAGCCAGCGTGTCGGCCGTTTCGCCGGACTGGGAGAGGACAAGCAGTACGGTGTTTTTCTCCAGCGGGCAGTTGCGATAGCAGAATTCGTGGGCAAACTCGACTTCCACCGGCAGTTGCGCCAGTTCTTCGATAAGGTACTCACCGACCAGTGCCGCATGCCAGCTGGTGCCGCTGGCGGCGATCACAATGCGATCGATACTGCGCAGTTCTGCCGGCGTCATGTTCAAGCCGCCAAATTTTGCCGTGGCTCCCTCGAAATCCAGCCGGCCGCGCAGCGCATTTAAAATGGTTTGCGGCTGCTCATAGATTTCCTTGAGCATGAAGTGGGCATGTTTGCCGCGCGCCGAATCCTCCTGGGAAAATTCCAGGTGACTGATCTGAACGCTGGCCGTATCCGCGCCTAGGTTGGAAACATCAAAACGATCCGCTGTGATGGTGGCTACGTCGTAGTCGTTAAGGTAAACGACTTTCTTGGTGTGTGCGACAATGGCGTTGGCATCGCTGGTCACAAAATTTTCGTCCTGTCCGATGCCAATGATCAGCGGTGATCCGCGCCGCGCGCTCACGATGGTCCCTGGAAAATCCGTGCAAATCACGGCGAGCCCGTAAGTGCCGATGACTTCACGCAAGGCATCGCAAACGGCCAGGGTCAGTGCCTCGCTGCCGCCGGCTCGCCGGGCGTAATGTTCGCCGATCAGGTGCGCCAGCACTTCCGTATCGGTGCTGGAAAGGAATTTGTGGCCGGCCTTGATCAGGCGCTGCTTGAGAATATCGTAGTTTTCGATGACGCCGTTGTGGACCACGGCGATTTTGCCGGAGGCGTCCAGATGGGGATGGGAATTTTCATCGCACGGTACGCCATGCGTAGCCCAGCGCGTATGGGCAATGCCTAGTGCCCCCTCGGCGGGCTCCGCTTTTAGCAAGCGCGCGATCCCCTCATCGATTTTCCCCGTTTTTTTGCGGACCGTGATGGCCCCCTCCCGGGAGATGGCTACGCCGGCGCTGTCATAGCCGCGATACTCCAGCCGCCGCAGGCCTTCGAGCAGGATGGGGGAAGCAGATTTCTTACCGATGTATCCAATAATGCCGCACATATTGTTGTATTAGTTCTGATTTTCAGGTTGTGAATTTAGAATCCAATCAGCTACTTCACATAGATTGGCAACGATGATGGCGCGGTCAAGTTTTTCCGGTTCTTGAAGCGCTAGTTTGTCGCCGTAACCGGTGCGGACCAGAAAACTTTTTTTTACCCCGGCATTCCACCCGCATTCGAGATCAATCAGTTTGTCGCCCACCATGAAACATTCGCCCAGCTCCAGGCCAAACTCGTCGCGGGCGTCGAACAAAAACTGTGGAGAAGGCTTGCGTCCGCGGCTGGGTTGGTCGGGGGCTTCGGGGGCGATATAAGTTTGGGAAAATTGCACGCCATGGCTGGCGCTGAGTTCCCGGGCCAGATGGGCATTGACGCGTTCGGCATCCGCGAGGGTGAAGTAGCCCCTTCCGATGCCAGACTGGTTGGTCACGATGATTAGCCGAAAGCCGGCATCCGACAACCGTTTCAAAGCCGCTCCCGCTCCCGGAAAGATCTCCACATCTTCGGGGCGGTGCAGGTAGTTTTTTTCGGCAATCAAGGTGCCATCCCGGTCCAGGAACACAGAGCGGGTCCCGAATTGAGGCTTTTTGCTCGTGGTTTGTGTGTCAAAACTACGCAATGGAATCAAAGGCGTTATCATTTATATTCAATATATACAGGGCTATTATGGTTGTCTTGTGAAAAGTTTTAAAAAATAAACTCGCGCTTACTGGCGGATAATTGGACAACTACCGGACCCTAAGCCAATCGGTCGGTTGCCACGTTGTTGCCATTTGTTTTGACTGTCTTGGTAGGCTGAAATGTCATGAAAAATGAAGTGGAGAAGATCATGGCACAATTTAATCGTGAACAATGTCTGGAATTGGCGAAATTACTGTCCCAACGGGCAATCATTTTTTACTGCGCTGCCTGCCCAAAACCTTGCGCTCAGCGTCAGCCTGTAGAATGTCCACAGCTTTGGCGATTTCGGAACTAGGGATGCCACGCTTGACGCCGGCCCGGATGGCGGATTCGCGGCTGCACCGGTTTTTGGCCATATAGTCGGAAAGCCATTCCTCGTTGGGCGTGGAAAAGAGGCTGGTCTTGCGGATCAACTCTTCCAGGGAGCTGTCGTCATTCGGCGGCTCGGCGGCTGGCGCTGCCATGGCTGTTTTTGGTTTTGATAGCGGGGGGCCGATCAACATATCGGCTTTGGCCAGCCGCTGGAAATAATGGGAAACGGAACTCACTTCCCCATCCAGGTCTTTTACTCGGGCGGTAATCAGGTCCAGCAAGTCGGGCGTGATGGAAACGCCGACGGTTTTGGACACCCGGCCGGTTTTTTTACTTCTCATGATGGTGTGGCTTTTTTATGCGGTTTAGGCCTGTCAAATCAGGCGCATTTGGATAATGCCACAATAAGCAACAATAAGCAAAAATTGATTTAGCGTTTTTAGTTATTGACGGTAGGCAACCGTAATGCGCATATCGTGGCATGAGCAAAAAGATTCATCCTACAAAAAAATGCAAAACTCAGGCGGTCAGCCTGCCGCCGCCCATCAAACGCTACGCCCTGAAACGGTCCTTCTCGGCGGGGCTTTCGGTGAGCCGTTATTTCCAACTCCTGGCCGTGCTGGACCGGCGGAAAGACCTGCTGCCGGAAGCGATACTGTTGAAACTGAAGGTGAATTAAACCGGTTTTTCCCACGCCTGCGACCTCCCAACTGAATGAAACCCAAGCCCATCAATCTGGATGACCTGCTGACGCCGGAGCAGTTTTCGGAGTGGCAGCAGGTATCACTGGCGACAGTGCGCAAGCGGCTGGCGGCGATGCCGGGGGTGATCTGGGAAAGCCGGGAGTGTGTGCGCATTCATCCCCGGTCGTATCTGGAGGGACGGCTGAAACGGAAATTATGAAGGCGGGAACACCAGCGTTCAGCCGGGCATGCCTGACGACGCGCGAGGCGGCAGCCTTCCTCAACATCTCACGCACCACGCTGCTGCGGATGTCGCACGCGGGTGAAGTCAAATTTGTCCTGCTGCGCCGCACCGGCCTCCGGCGCTACCCCGTCACCGAACTCCAACGGCTGTTGGAGGCGCGCATCAAAATCACCTCCAAAAAACATGACAATCATTGCAATTGATCCGGGCGCGAAAGGCGGGCTGGCCGTGCGCTTTTATGGTGCCACGAATGCTTTCGCCCTGCCGGAAACTGACGGAGACCGGCTGGAACTGCTGCGCGACTTGAAAGCCTCGGCGGATGTCGAAGGCGAGGCCGTGGTGGTGGTGCTGGAAAAGGTCAGTGGTTTTGTGGGGAAGCGTCAACCTGGATCAGCCATGTTCAATTTTGGGCAGGGCTATGGCTTTCTGGTGGGCTGCATCATGGCGCTGCAAATGCGCTTGGTGCTGGTGACTCCACAGACTTGGCAAAAGTATTTCCAACTTGGCAAGGGATCGGAGTGCGCCAGCCAGAGTGCCTGGAAAAACAAATTGAAGGCGGAGGCTCAACGGCGGAATCCGACTTTGAAAGTCACGCACGCGACGGCGGATGCACTGCTGATTTGTGACTGGGCCTCAGCCCATCCAGACCTAATCAAATAATTTCCGCCGGCATGGTGCCGGGGGATTAATAACAACACATCAATGAAAAAAACGAACAAGATCGAAATCAAAAAAACAACTCGCTACCTGCAATGCCAACTTACTACGGCAGAGCTTCTGGAAGCGGGCAAGGCGCAAGCGGATACATCCATCGCCCTGGGGGTGCTGGAGAATGACCGCAAGCGGATCATGGACGAGCTCAAGGCGAAAGCCTCGGCGTTGGAAGCGAAGGGCTGTGTCTATGCCGGGATGGTGGCGACGGGCTATGTCTTTCGCGACGTGCCGTGCACGGAATTCCTGGGGGATCCGAAGCCGACGAAAAAAACGATTATGCGCGAAGACACGGGTGCCCAAGTCGCCATCGAGGATCTGACCGAATCCGAACTGCAACGGGAGCTGGTGGCGCTCGGCAATGAGCCCACTAGCGAACAGCCCATGAATCCGGTCGTTACTCCCGAGACCCAAGACGCCATTGAGCGCCGCGCGAAAGAGCTCTGGGGCAAGATCAAGGCGGCGAAGCCCGGAGCCACTCCCCCGAATTCCGACGCCGATGCGGCGGCGGCGAACTGAACAACAACAACAAATAAACTGAAAAAAATATGATCCTAACTGTTGGAGAATCACGCGCCCACATTCCATTC
>CAISVF010000606.1 GCA_903888765.1 uncultured Verrucomicrobia subdivision 3 bacterium
CTGTTTCGATTCGGTTCGGCTGGCCGCCAACTGCTTCAACCTTTCGCGGTCTTCCGAACTGCAAGTGATCTGCCGTGCTGTTCTGGACATGCTCCATACTGGCATATATTATTTCGCTTGTCAATGCAACTAAGCACTAGTTGGAATGCGGTCAGGTTTACGAACAGGACACCAAGTTTGGAGCCGAACATCCGGAAACAGGTTAGGGTGACGCGCTCGCGTGGATCAGGGGTGAGCGCCGAGAGAATGGAGGTGACGGGTGTGTTGATGCCGGTGTAGAGGATGCTGCAGCCGATATAGGTAACTGCTGCATAGATCACTTTGGCCGAACCGCCTAAATTCGGGGTCAAAAAAGTCAGTATTCCGAAAACCGCAAATGGCACGCAGAGCCAGAGAAACCAGGGGCGGCTTTTGCCCCAGCGGCTGCGCGTCTGGTCAAAGATCATACCCCAGACCGGAGCGTCCAAGGCGTCGATGCAGCGTGCCACCAGTAAAATCGTGCCGGCGGTCGCCGCAGAAATTCCGTAAACATCCGTGTAAAATTTAAGCAGGTAAAACGAAATAACGCAAAAAACCAGCTGGCCGGCGGTATCGCTGGCTGCGTAGCTGAAACGCTGGGTGTTCGTCATGGGGTTCCCGCTGGTAGCAATTCTGACAGGTCATGTAACGCCAGCACGTCCGCCAATTTCACAGGCAGGCCGGAGGTGCATGATTTTTCCATTGCCTGCAAAAGTGCTACCGTCACAATGCCCTCGAGCACATCGGGCTGCGGAGAATGGCCGCTGGTCAGGCAGCGGGCGAAATATTCAATATAATTTTGGTATTCCCCGGCATGGTGGGAGTGTCCGCCGAAGCGAAAGTAATAATCATCTTGATCCTCAAAGGTTTCTATGTTGGATTGCTCGCCGAGTTTCCAGGCGTAACGCAAATCGTAGTAGTCGCCCTGGCTCGCGCCATTCGCGCAACGCAGGATGCAACTCATGTTGCTATCGCGTTGAAGCGGGATCACCGGGCTATGGTATGTGCCGCTGACACGCGCGGGAATACCGTCGGAAGATTTGAAGATAAACTGAAATGTGTCAGGGTTTTTCAACCCAAGTTCTCGTCCGTTTTTGCTTAATGCAGCATAGCCCATGACTTCCGCTATGTCGGGTAAATACCAGCGCATCAGATCCACCGGATGGCTCAAGCCGCCGTATAGCCACTTAAAATCTGCCGTTTTAGCCCAGGCCTTTTTGAGAAACCATCGATGGTCGGCATTGTAGTAAGCCTCAACGGTAATGAGCTCGCCGAAGGCGCCGGTGTTAAAGTGGCTTCGCTGGCGCGCAAAAGGTGCGAAGAATCGTGAACTTTGTCCGACCATGATGTGTTTCCCGGATGTCTTTTGCGCGCGCAGAACTTCCTGAGCCTGAGTCAGATCGTTGAGAAATGGTTTGGTACAAATGACATGTTTGCCTGCACGCAGTGCCTGGATGATATGGGTCGCGTGCAGATGATCGGGGGTGTAAATGCCTACCACCTCCACAGCTGGATTTTCCAGGAGTGTCTTAAGCGAAGTCGTGAAATTGGTGAGGCCAAATTCGCGGCAGCGCTCGCGCCCGAGCTGTTCGTCCAAATCGCAAAGCTGCGATACCGTCCACAATTGACTGTGTAATGCTCCGGAGATGATGCTCCGGCCTTCCCCCAAACCAAGGACGCCAAGACCGAATTTTTTCATAATAGCTTTTTAATTTTTGTCTGGAAGCGCGTTGGTGGCAGTGGCAACCACTTTTTTGTCGGGATGCACTCCGTGATTTGAAAGGTAATTGTTGATTCGTCCTTTGAACTTTTTGAAAACAGCGGATTTTTCATTAGCACTGCCGCACTCCATGGCTTCTTCCCTTGCCTGTTTTAACATGTCCAGGATCAACTGCTGATCGGATTCTCCAAGATGCGGATATGCTGCCATGTACCCATTAAAGGTGAAGAGCACTTTGCCATAGGTCATCTTATCTTTGACTGTTTCGATCTGGCCAGGCGACAGCTGGGTGGCAAGTTGCGCGATAAAATCAGCGTGGATGTTCAGAAGTTTAGCCCGGGTGATTGTCACTTCATTGGTGTCCGAACTTTTAAGACTGGCGTCGTTGGTGGTATGCCATGCTTTCAAAATCCGATAATGGCTGATGATCAGATCGTGAACATTCCTTGATTGGTCCGGATTCGCCAGCGCAAGGGAATGTAAAATATCCGCCGCTCGGGTTTCAAGCGTTTGCGTATATTTTACTTCCAAGGGATCCGGCTGCACCGGAGTGGCGGCTGCTAAACCTGCCTGCCCTAGCACGATTATGGTGGCTACAAGAATTTTAAAGATCATAGGCTTTTTAATGTTGATTTGCGAGTTGCAGCAGACCGTTGAGAATTAACCGAGGAACTGGGATGGCAGTCCCGTGTTTGTGATCGGGCGGAAAGAATGACTCCGGGGAGGCATCGGTGAATGTTTGAAAATCGAGAGTTCGCAAAGCACAAAATTTCTTATCTCGATATGCGTCGAAATAAACCAGCCAATCCGGGCCTGTTTTTAAGGCGCATGGTCCTTCGGCATATTTCTGCGTCAATGGTGGGGACAATCCCTTCCATGGCCCAAGGGGGGAGTCACCAAATGCCACTCGCAAGTTCAACCTGGGTCGTGAATTGTCCTTTAATAGTAAAACGTAACCTGTGCCAGCGTGAAGTATAAACGGATCAATCACGCTGAAGCCCGGATCATAAAATAATTTGGTGGGAGCGAAATCCTTAAAGTCGCGGGTGGTCGTGCAATACAGCCGGTGATTGTTATCCCGCCTTTCCAGAAGATCGGGAAATCGTCCCGGAATGGTGGCCGCCCACGTGATGATGAACTGTTTGTCAGTGGAATCGTAAAAAATTTCCGGAGCCCAGACGTTCACTGTGGTGGGTTCGTTAGTCATTACCGGGATAAATTTCTGATCTGACCAGTGGATTAAATCCGCCGAGTTGGCATAACCGAATCCCTGGTCGCCATGCCAGCCAGTGGTCCAAACAAGTTGAAACACACCGTCTGGTCCGCGGGTTAGGCTGGGATCACGCAATTGTTGGTTTGTCCCGACCTTGGCGGTGAGAAAGATGCCCGGGACATTCGTCCAATGAAGGCCGTCGTAACTGTAGAGAAATCGCAGGTATTTCTGGTCGGCATCATGGAAGGAGGTAAACAGGAAGACGGAATCATTTTCCGACGGGCTGCCAATCACCTTGCCTGCGGTCAGGAGCAAGGCAAAACTCAAATGGCAAAGAACTTTGCGCAAGAATTTCCTCATAGCCATCAATTTGTGTATTGCAGAGGCAGCCAGACGGACATTTCGGAAGGTCCGCGATTCTGCCAAAGCGCATACGGAATAAACCTCACTGCGACCTCGCCGAACCTGTCGGTCTGCAGTTCTTGATATAGCTGCCCACTCCAATTAATGGGTTTACGCACGAAGGCTTTCCCTTCGAGAACGGTGACCCCATGCAAGAGGGTTCGGTCGAATCTGGCACCAAGCTGGATGTGCCCTGGAATGATCAGGTCGGAAATTCTCACGCCCGACAACAGATCAGGAGATTCAACACAATAAATCATGGGGCCGCGCTGAACAGCGACTTGATTGAGATCCTCTTCGATGAGCGGGTTGGCTTCCATCAGCCGAACGGGCATCGGCAAATCCAAGTCAACGATGTCGCCGCTCTTCCAGAGTCGATGGAGTTCGCAATAAAGTCCAGGCGTTAAGGTGAAATTGGCATTGCTTTCAACGGATGTTACGGCTTCGTAGTTTACCCGTATCGTCGCATTTGAGGTCCAACCGGGAATTCGCAGCCGCAGCGAAAATGCATTCCTCCCACCATCGATAATTTTGATCCGCACGCGACCGTTCCAAGGATATTCAGTTTCCTGTTTCAGTTTGATTTTTTCACCATCGCGAAGTTTCGTTTCCAGTAAATTGGATCCGTAAAGATTCACCCAAATAGAATTCCCGGATGCGGCATAGGCGTAAGCAGCCGACTCCGCGATGGTGCGCACGACATTAGGTGGGCAGCAAAATGAAATCACGAAAGGCACCCGCGTGCGGGACCACCGCAACGAAAGGGGCAGGGGATCAACCACGCGCAATGGATTGGTGTAAAAATAATTGGTGCCATCAAGGGCCACGCCTGCCAAGACCGCATTGTAAAATTCCAATTCCACCACATCCATGAATCGCGCTTCACCGGTTGCCAGAAACATGCGCCAATTCCACAGGGCGTTGCCAATGTTCGCGCAGGTTTCATTGTGCGCGGTGATGTTGGGCAATTGATAATTACGACCGTATGACTGGTGCACGCGGTTGATGGTTTTCTGGTCCCTGGTGCCGTCCGGGGCGGCTCCGTCGTAAAGAGCCCCGCAGCCACCGGTTATATACATTTTTTCGGTAACGACGTTTGTCCATAACCTGATTAGCGGACCCCAAAGATTGGTGTCGCCGGTTTCCAAAAATAAATCCGTTGCTCCGGCGTAAAGATAATTGGCGCGCACGGCGTGGCCCTCTGCCTCAACCTGCTTTGCAAAAGGAATGTGGTCTTGATTATCCGGGGTCCCCTCGCGGACCAGGTTGCGCAGTGTGAATAGCTTTTTTACCAGCTCAAGATATCGGGTGTCGCCGGTGACATGATACAAGTCCAGCAAGCCCATGTAATGCGAGGGGCACATATCGTGCGCTGCCAACTCTGGTGTGGGCAGCTTAAACACCTCATTCATATAGTCCGCGGCTTTGCGCGCAATGTTGAGAAAATTGGTTTTGCCCGTGATGCGATAATGCAGGCTGGCGGCCGTGAACATTTGGCCTAAATTGTAAACTTCCCAGTTAACCGGCGAGCGGAACGGAGCAACGCTGGAATTCGTTTCCCGCTGCCGTAATTGAACCCACGTATCGAGATAGCCATTTGTCTGTTGGGCTTTGGCCATCACCGCAATGATTTCGTCCAGCCGGGCACTGAGTTGGCCATTATTGGTTGCCGCCAGTGTGGCCGTTGCGCCTTCGATAAATTTGTAAAAATCGCCATCGTTGAAGGAAGCCCCATGCGCCCGGCCGATCTCCAAACCAGCGGCAATCTCAAAGTTGCGATAGAATTGAGAATAATTCGTACCTTTCATCAACTGTTGCATCGCAGGAACCATTTGGGTCCGGCACAGTTCAAATCGGTCAAACCAGAAACCACCTGTCCAGCGAACCTGGTTCAATTCGATGGGATGAACCTTGGCAAATGGCCTGATCTGGCCAGCATAAACTGCGTCGGCATATAATAAACTCAGCCAGATCAACAACAAATGGACAATGAAGTTACGCATCAGGTCCGGTGATATGATTCCCAAATTTTTTGCCGAGATTTGCGTCGCGTTTGGCCAACGGGGCTGATTGCGGTACGATCCCTAGGATAACAAAGCTACCCTGAGCAGGGAATTCCAGCTGCTGCTGCCCGGCATCAAAGCGGAAAGCATGGACGTTCAGGCCGGGACAACTGGAAATATCTGCAGCGTTTTCAATTACGGTGTCCACTCCGCCGCGATCATCTGCCTGGGCGGCGGTTTCTAATTTCGGTGCCGGCAACCATGCCTTCTGGTTGCTATTGAAGTAGCCGACCAATACCTGCACGGGCTCCGCAAACTCAAATTTGAATGGACTCAATTTGCCCTGTTTTGCAGCCTCGTGTGCAAAGCGGATGCCCGTTAACCGGCTCAGTTCGGGCGCAATTTGTTTAATGGAAAAATTGCGATCGGTAAAAACCCTCGCTCCTTTGGCGAGTGGATAGGTTTCTGCGTTGGTGGAAATCAGTTTGAATTGTGCAGTTGGCCATGGTTGAACCGGAGCCTGATCCGGCGCGTAAGTCCGGGTGCCAGAAAGTTTAAGTTGCGCCAGCTTTGTCTTGAAATCCGCAAGTTCCTGCTGGTAAAGCGGCAGCAATTGTGACCAAAGGTAGTTGGTGCTTATGCCTTTGACTCCGCCCGGCACGGGAATTTTCCGCTGGGAAGTTTGCATGGCATTGGCAAAACGATACGTTTTCTCCGTCAGCGCCGCTAACTTTTTATAGGAGTGAAAACTCTGGTCGAGGTGCTGGCTGGCGGATTGGAGGTCGGCCAGGTGGTGGCTATAATCAAAACGCAAAACCAGTGCCGCCGCCCGGGCTTTGGCGGCATACGTTTCAGCCATGGCTTGAATACAAAGCATGTCGTTTCGTAGTCGCTGGAATTCTGCCTGGTTTTTCGTCACCAACGGTCCCGCTGATTCGGTAGCCGCAACCGCCCTGGCCGCAAAGTCCAGGACTTCAATGATGACGGACTCCGGGGTTTCGCCAACATGCGGCTGATGGTTCCATTCTTTATTCACATACTCGTCCAGCCTTTCGCCTGGCGGGGATTGCGATTCCCACAAGTCGGAAATTACCCCGTACTTTTTGGGGTTAACCAATTGATCCAGGGTCATGCCGAGCGACAATGTTTGTCGGTTACCCTCGGTAATGCCAAACCTGCGAATCAGGCGCGGCGCGACTTCACCGGAAAAATTATAAGCGTCCAACAGTTTTTCCGCGGCGCTGGTGCTGCCGTAAAAATCCGCCAGCCGGGAAATCCAGTAGTAGTGGTCCGCTTTTTCCGGAACATCGGGATTCCATGCATAATGCGCCCAGGCTTCGAACCAAATCCAGTCGCGCTGCCATTGCAGCAGCGGCAGATTTGCCATATCCGGTGAATACGGCCAGTTCCAATAGGTCAGCGGATATAAATGGATGCCGCTGGCCCCGAGGCGGTTGCGTGATGCTTGCACACACTTTTTAATAAATCCGGTGTCGCCGTAGCGAAATGGTTCCAGATTGGAAAGTATGTGCACATTCACCAGGTGCGGGCCAAGCTGGCTCATGGTCAGGTGCGTGGCTTGATCCTTCCCGCGTGGTTCCCACGTCGTGAGGGATTCTCCGTTGTATTTGGTTTCAGTAAATAAATTGGAATAGACCTGATAGGCCACCGGCATAACGGCTTCCGCGTTCATTGCGTGCGTACGAATAACTATGGGCGGCTGCGCTTTCAATCCGGCGGCAAGCATGCCGTCAAAAACTCCCCGAATGATCACATTCGTGCACCACTCCAGTTGATTGGCCGTGCCCGACATGGCTTCTCCGAGGCAAGCCATCAGGCCAACATTCGGGTATTGCTTTACGAATTCAGCAATGGACTTGCGGGTATAATCTTCCGTTAATGGCGTGGGCGTTGAATTCTGTGTAGTAATTCCATTGGTCTCGGCAAACGGCTGGGAGACGAGGATATTATAGAACATTTGCACCAGCCAGATGCCGCGCTTGTCGCATTCCGTGGCGAGCCAGCGGAACTGGTCCTGGTTTTTTTCGAATTCGTTTTCACTAACTTCCACTGCGTAGGGATAATCTTTCAGGCGCACGAGGGAGGCAAAAGGATGACCGCTCCAGAGGTAGAGCGCGTTGAGGCGGTTCGCGACCAAAAAGTCCAAGTACGCGTTCCAAAGTTGCTTGTCATAAAACCAGGGAAATAATTTCTGGGTGTAGGGGTACTCATATACGTGCCGGCCCGGAAGCACCCCCGTTTTTTGCATTCCGATGCAGGTGCCGCGAAGGTTCATGGCCGGCGCTTCGTCAATATTTTCAAGCGTGGTGCTGGGTATATGGCCCGTTTCATGAATTTGGCGTGCCAATTCAAGACAGCCATAAAGCAATCCGGAATCGTTACCTCCCAGAATAAACAGCTTGCCGTCGCCGGTTACTTTATAGCGAAATCCTTCGGGAGGGATGGGCGAATTGGTGGGGAACTCCAAATGGATGGTTCGGCCCCCAAGTGGCTCGGAACGCATGATGGCCGCGTCCAATTTTGCCTCTTTTAGGGCCTCAAGCAACTTCGCGGCTCCGAATTCCACGCGCGGTGCCGCCTTGCCAGGCATGATGAGGGAAATGACTTCTGCCGGAGCTGCCCAGCAAGGCAAAACACTCAATATTACCCATAAAATAAAGGGTTTACGCAATGGCTTGTAACGGCTCATGGTGTAAAGCCAATACTTCGCTAAAATGGGCCGAATGGGAATGCTAAAAGCGCCAGCAGAATTTAGAATTCTGCCTGGATCAGGGTCCGGATATCAAAGCGGGTTTATCGGTCTATCGCCGTTCAGGCTCGTATCAGCCAGTGGCTAACCGCCAGTATCGCCAGCGGGAATATTGCTCAACAATTTAATAATTATACTGCATACGATCATTACTCGCCATTCACCCTCCCGGATGGGTGGTTGGGTGAATATGCTTAAACGCAGAGTCTATTTCTTGCGGTAGATTGTTTAAGGCAAATCACTAGTGCCCATAAGATAACGGTCGCATTCCCGAGCCGCCCCCCGGCCTTCATTAAAAGCCCAGACGACGAGGCTTTGGCCGCGACGACAATCACCACAGGCAAAAATTTTTGCGCGGTTGGTTGAATATTTCTCGAAGTCAGCTTTCGCATTGGAACGGGCATCGCGCTCCACCTTGAGGGCTTCAAGCAAGGATTGTTCCGGTCCCAGAAAACCCATGGCGAGCAGTACAAGTTGTGCGGGCAGGACTTTTTCAGTGCCGGGTATGGGCTTGGGAACGAATTGCCCTTTGTCGTTTTTGTCCCATTTCACCTGAACGGTGTGTACCGCCTTGACGTTACCGTGGGCATCGCCTTCAAACTTGGTAGCCGTGGTGAGATAAATGCGGGGATCATTGCCGAATTTTGCCGCCGCCTCTTCCTGTCCGTAATCCGTTTTGAGCGTTTTGGGCCATTCAGGCCAGGGATTATCCTTGGCTCGTTCCAGTGGTGGTTTGGGTAAAATTTCTACCTGCACCACGCTCTGACAGCCATGGCGAAGGGAGGTGCCTACGCAATCGGTGCCAGTGTCACCACCGCCGATTACAACGACGTTTTTGCCGTCGGCAGAAATCTGCTTGCCGGGATGCTCGCCGTCGAGCAGGTCCCGAGTGTTGGCTGTAAGAAAATCCATGGCGAAATGAACCCCCTTGAGGGCGCGTCCTTCAATGGGCAGGTCGCGCGGTTTGGTTGCGCCCGTGGCCAGAATGATGGCGTCGAAATCTTGTTGTAATTTTTCGATGGGAAAATCTTTTCCAACCTCCGTATTGCAGACAAACCTGACGCCCTCTTGCTCCAGCAGGGAAATGCGGCGTAACACGACCTCCTTTTTATCTAGCTTCATGTTGGGGATGCCGTACATGAGCAAGCCGCCGGGGCGGTCGGCACGTTCAAAAACTGTGACTTCATGCCCGGCCTTGTTCAACTGGGCGGCCGCAGAAAGTCCGGCCGGACCGGAGCCGACGATGGCCACTTTTTTGCCAGTGCGCTGCTTGGGGGGATGGGCAGTGACCCAACCATTGGCCCATCCGTGATCAATGATGCTGACCTCAATGTTCTTAATGGTTACGGCGGGATTATTCATTCCGAGCACACAAGAACCTTCGCAGGGAGCCGGGCAAACGCGGCCCGTGAATTCGGGGAAATTATTCGTCTTGTGCAGCCGCTCCAGCGCTTCGTGCCAGAGGCCGCGATAAACCAGATCATTCCATTCCGGAATCAGGTTGTGAATCGGGCATCCGCTGGCCATGCCGCTGACGAGCTGTCCCTGATGGCAGAACGGCGTGCCGCAATCCATGCAGCGCGCTCCCTGCTTCTTCAAATCAGCCTCGGGCAGGTGCAGGTGAAATTCCTTCCAATCGGCTATGCGCTCAAGCGCAGGACGATCTTTTGGCAATTCGCGTTGGAACTCTAAAAATCCGGTTGGCTTTCCCATCTTATTGTTAGGTTATGATTAAAGTTGTTCGTTTTAGTGGCCACCTTTGACGTTTTCTTCAAACGCGGCCATGATGGCTTCATCGCCGGTCAAACCGAGAGATTGAACTTTTTTTAGCGAGGCCAGCACGCGGGCATAATCCTGCGGCAGCACTTTGACAAATTTAGGCAGGAAAATTTTCCAGGCCGCCAGGATAGTGGCAGCCCGCGCGCTGTTGGTATAGGCCTGATGGCGCTGAATCAATTTCCACAATTCTTCAATCTCATCCGGGTCGGTCAATTTTTCAAGGGCAACCAGTTCCATGTTGCAATGGCCCGGAAATTCGCCGGTTTCATCCAGCACAAAGGCTACTCCGCCGCTCATGCCGGCGGCGAAATTACGGCCTGTTTTGCCCAGGATCACCACTCTTCCGCCGGTCATGTATTCGCAGCCATGGTCGCCTACCGATTCAACCACCGCGCTAACCCCGGAATTGCGAACCGCAAAACGCTCGCCTGCCATGCCCCGGACAAAAATCTCACCGGCGGTGGCGCCGTAAAGAGCCACGTTGCCAATGATGATGTTATCCTCAGCGGGGAAGGTGGAACCTTTGGGCGGATAAACAATGAGCTTGCCGCCACTCAGACCCTTGCCGAAATAGTCGTTGGCATCGCCCTCGAGTTCCAGTTTCATTCCCCGCGGCACAAAGGCACCGAAACTCTGACCGGCGCTGCCGGTGAAATTAAGTTCAATCGTGTCCTCCGGCAAGCCTTCCGCGCCCCACTTGCGGGAGACTTCGCTGCCAACGATGGTGCCAACCACGCGGTTGACATTGCGCACCGGCAGCGAGGCGACCACTTTTTCGCCGCGCTCGATGGCTGGCGCACAGAGCTTGAGTAAAACCGTGTTGTCCAACGACTTGTCAATGCCGTGAGCCTGGGGTTGCTGGCGGAAGCGTCCCACTTCCGGGCCCACATCCGGGCGATATAGAATAGGGGTGAGGTCCAGGCCGCGCGCTTTCCAATGTTCAATGGCTTTCCAAGGCACCAGTTTGTCAGTGCGGCCAACCATTTCTTCCAGCGTGCGGAACCCGAGCTTGGCCATGATTTCGCGCAACTCCTGCGCGACGAAGCGCATGAAGTTCACGACATGATCCGGATTACCCGTAAACCGGGCGCGCAATTTCGGGTCCTGGGTGGCGACCCCGACCGGGCAGGTATTCAGATGGCAGACGCGCATCATGATACAGCCCAGCACCACGAGCGGCGCCGTGGCAAAACCAAATTCCTCGGCGCCCAGCAGCGCGGCCACCGCCACATCGCGGCCGGTTTTTAGTTGGCCGTCCGTTTCCACAAAAATGCGGCTCCGCAGATTATTCAAGAGCAAGGTCTGGTGCGTTTCGGCCAGGCCTAATTCCCAGGGTGCGCCAGCATGTTTGATGGACGATAGCGGGGAGGCTCCGGTGCCACCGTCATGCCCGGAGATCAACACTACATCGGCATGCGCCTTGGCCACGCCGGCGGCGATGGTGCCAACCCCGATTTCAGAAACCAGCTTGACGCTGATACGCGCGTACCGGTTGGCGTTTTTCAGGTCATGAATCAATTCGGCCAGATCTTCGATGGAATAAATATCGTGATGCGGCGGCGGGGAGATCAGGCCAACCCCCGCAGTGGTGCCCCGGGTTTTGGCCACCCACGGATAAACCTTTTTACCGGGCAACTCGCCACCTTCGCCGGGTTTTGCCCCCTGGGCCATTTTGATCTGCAACTCTTTGGCGTTGACCAGATAATTGCTGGTGACGCCAAAACGACCCGATGCGACCTGCTTGATGGCCGAATTTTTGGAATCCCCTTTTTCATTGGTCCAGGTGTAGCGATCCGGATCTTCGCCACCTTCGCCGGTGTTGGATTTGCCTCCCAGCCGGTTCATGGCCACGGCCAGCGATTCATGCGCTTCTTGAGAAATGGAGCCGTAGCTCATCGCGCCGGTTTTGAAGCGGCGTACGATACTATCCACGGACTCAACTTCCTCCAGCGGCAACGCTTTGCCCGCCCATTTGAATTCGAGCAGTCCGCGCAAAGTGCACAGGTTCTTGGCCTGGTTGTTAACCAGTTCCGCGTATTCGCGATAAATTTTGTCACTGTTCAAGCGGCAGGCGATCTGCAGCTTATGAATGGTCTGTGGATTAAACAGGTGGTATTCGCCGTTATCGCGCCATTGATATTGGCCGCCAGGCTCCAGTTCCGTTTCCATTTGCTGACGCGGGAAGGCATGGCGGTGGCGCAGCAAGGTTTCCTCGGCAATCACATTCAGGCCCACCCCTTCGATGCGCGATGGGGTCCAGCGGAAATATTTTTCGACGAACCCGCTATTGAGGCCAACCGCCTCAAAAATTTGTGCCCCGCGATAACTTTGGATGGCCGATATTCCCATCTTGGCCATGGTTTTTACCACGCCCTTGATGGCGGCCTTGATAAACTTCTTGCTGGCGACCTTGTGATCGCCTTTGACCTGACCGATGCGGATCATGTCTTCCAGCGTCTCAAAAGCCAGATAAGGATTCACCGCACTGCAGCCGTAACCGATCAGCAGGGCGAAGTGGTGTACCTCACGCGGTTCACCGGATTCCAGCACCAGGCCAACCTTGGAGCGCGTGCCCGAGCGAATCAGGTGATGATTCAAGCCGGAGATGGCCAACAGGGCGGGAATGGGCGCCTTGTCGTGGCAGATGCCCCGGTCGGAAAGAATGAGGATGTTCGCGCCGCCGGCAATCGCGCGGTCCGCTTCCGCAAATAATTTATCCAGGGCGATCTCCAAACCGATCACGCCTTCGGTGGCCGGAAATAAAATCGGCAGCGTGGCGGATTTGAATTTGCCGACGCTGACATGACGCAGTTTTTCCAGTTCCTCATTCGTGATGATCGGTTGTTGCAGCCGGATGAGGGCGCAGCTTTCGGGCGTTGGGTTCAGCAGGCTCCCGCGCGAACCGACCATCGTTTCGGTCGAGGTGATGATTTCCTCGCGAATGGGGTCGATTGGCGGATTCGTTACCTGGGCGAACAGTTGCTTGAAATAATTGTATAGCAACTGCGGCTTATTCGACAACACGGCCAACGGAGTATCCGTGCCCATGGAGCCGAGCGGTTGCACCCCGTCATTCGCCATCGGGGCCACGATGAAGCGCAAATCTTCAAACGTATAGCCAAAGGCCTGCTGCCGTTGCAGCACGGTCTCATGGGCCGGTTCCGCTTGATGCTTCACCTCCGGCAAACTTTCCAGATAAACGTGGTGCTCCTTGAGCCATTGCTGATAGGGATGCGCCTTGGCGCACTCGTCCTTCAATTCTTTGTCCGAGACAATTCTGCCCTGCTCCGTATCCACCAGGAAAATACGGCCCGGGCGCAGCCGGCCTTTGCTGAGGATTCTTTCCGGCTCGATTTCCAGGACGCCCGCTTCCGAGGCCATAATCACCATGTCATCCTTGGTGACGTAAAAACGGGAAGGGCGCAGACCATTGCGGTCCAGACAGGCTCCGATGCGGGTGCCGTCGGTCACCGCAATGGAAGCCGGGCCGTCCCAAGGTTCCATCATGCAGGCATGGTATTGATAAAATGCCTTCATTTCCGCCGACATGCTTTCGTGATTTTCCCAAGGCTCGGGAATCATCATCATCATGGCATGGGGCAGGGAGCGTCCCGACATGACCAGCAGCTCCAGGCAGTTGTCGAACATGGCGGAATCGCTGCCGTCGCTATTGATGACGGGTATCAGCTTCTTCATGTCGTCGCCAAACAACTCTGAGCGGAAATTCATCTGGCCGGAATGCATCCAATTGATGTTCCCGCGCAAGGTATTGATTTCGCCGTTATGGGCGATGAAACGATAGGGGTGGGAGCGATCCCAACTGGGGAAGGTATTGGTGGCAAAGCGCGAATGCACCAGCGCGAGGGCGGAATGAAAATCCGCGTTGCGCAAATCCGGGAAATACTTGGCCACCTGTTCCGGCATCAACATGCCTTTATAAATGGTCGTCCGATACGACATGCTGGAAACGTAAAACCATTTGCCTCCGGGAATCGTGTTGCCGTAACGGATGCGCTGCTCGGCCACTTTGCGAATCACATACAGCTTGCGTTCAAACGCCAGCGGATCTGGCAGGTCGGGGTTGCGCGCAATGAAAACCTGCATCATGAACGGCTCGCCTGCTTTGGCCGTGTCGCCGAGGGATGAATTATCCGTGGGGATGTCGCGCCAGCCAAGCAAGGTCTGGCCTTCTTCCGCGATGACTTTTGCGAGCTCTGCTTTGACCGCGTCTCGCTCCGTCGCAATCTGCGGCATGAATAACATGCCCAAGCCATATTGGCCAAAGGCAGGCAGGGTAAAACCCAGCTTGGCCGTGGCTTTCACCAGAAAATCATGCGGGGTCTGCACCAGAATACCTGCGCCATCCCCCGTATTGGTCTCACTGCCGACCGCCCCGCGGTGATCCAGATTCACCAGAATTTGCAGCGCATCGGTCACCACCTGATGGGACTTCTTGCCCTTAATGTGGGCGATGAATCCTACGCCGCAGGAGTCGTGCTCAAACTGCGGATCGTAAAGACCTTGTTTTAGCGGTGCGCCCGCCGGGGCGCTACCAATGACATTAGCTTTCGGCATTTTATTTAGGGAAACACGGGCAGGAATAAGCCCGCGTCCAGCTATTTTTTACTCGAAATTGATTGATGCGCAATAAATGTTTTCAAAAAAATGCATTTGCGGAAATGCTTAAACCCACTTTCCTCCGCGCGCGGGGGAAAAGCCGGCTCGCCAATTGCAAGCCTCAAGTTGCCGGGATGATTAGTAATTCTTTTTTATTGCCCGAGGCGCTTGGGAGCAGTGAATGCACGGTGAAGGCGTAAACAGATCGTTCCGGGGAGCGAAGTTATTCGCAGCGCCTTTAGTTTTCGTCGCCGAGCTAATCTCATCACTATCCCTATCAAGCGCTGGCGCGTTCGCCGGGATGCCTGAATAGCGTGAAGAGTCTTGGAGCGCGATTGCTTGGGCGCTTTGAGAAGCTGGATCACGGTGGTGGGCAGTGAAAATGCAAAAAAAGGAAATTGGTAAATGCGAGCTGAGGCGGCGGGCGATGGTAGGCTGGCTTGCGGAAGCCTTGGCGGGGGCGATAGCGGTGTCCCGGCTACGCCCTGCCACAACAGTCCATGACGCGTTTGGGGTCGCCATTCCAAAGCGGATTGCACGAAGGTCTTGGGGACGCCTTATTTTGGTTAAGCTTGTTAAAGCTCGGGCGGCCTTGCCAGTGCTGTGGGGACTGATTTTGTGCGCGGCATTGGCCAGATGGTTTTTACGGCTGAGCCTCGTTTAGCCCGGTGACCACAGACTGGGGCAATCAGAAAGCAACTTAATACCTTTAAAAAGGTAATTATCGGTCAAAGCTTTACCGATTTTTACCGATTTTTACCGCTACCGCAAA
>CAISVF010000607.1 GCA_903888765.1 uncultured Verrucomicrobia subdivision 3 bacterium
CAAATCCAGCAACGGCGTGATATTGATATCACTCAGCGTCACGAGATGACTGCGTTGGGAAAAACGGCGCATAATTTTAGCTAGCCACCGATAAACACCAATGGACAGAGAGGTTTCCGCATCCGAAAACTTTCTGCGTGGCTTTGCATTTGTGTTTCATCTGTCACCACCTGTGGCTCACTCGTCTTTGAGAAATTCCGTCTCCATTTTGGAAACGAGCTCCTGCGCATAGTTATCCAACTCGACCGTGAAGGTGCGCAGGTTATGAACCAGCCAGTTGTATCCGAACATGGAAGGGATCGCCACCAGTAGGCCGGCGACTGTGGTGATCAGCGCGGCCGAAACGCCCGGTGCCATGGCGGCCATCGTGGCCGACCCCTGCTGGGCGATGCCGGCGAACGTGCTCATCACGCCCCAGACCGTGCCCAGCAAGCCCATAAACGGCGCGCCGCTCACGGCGATGGCGAGCAGGATCAGCCCGGATTCCAACTTGAGCGATTCTTTGGCGACGACGTTTTCAATGGCGCGCTTGATGTGCTCCATGTTCTTGAGACTGATATTTTGCTGCGCGCGTTCACCGCTCGGGCCGCGCAAGCGGGCATCGAGCTGCACACAGCCGGCTTTATAAACCGCATAGAGCGGGCAGCCTTCGACCTGCAAATTCCGGTCGTACATTTCCAGCACCGATTTTTGCGCGGCGAACTCCTCGCCGAAATACAGATTCAACTTCCGCGCCCGCCGCATCTGAATGATTTTGGAAAGCATGACAAACCAGGCCGCGATGGAAAAGAAGAAGAGCAGGGCGATGATCGCCTTGGCTTCTGGCGTCGCCCTGTCCCATATGTAAATCAGTTCGGTCTGGTTAGAGGCCGCTCCGATGAGTGCAAGAGGTAACCCGCTCATAATAATCAAAACTTGGTGGTGAGGAACCGGTTTAGGCCAAGCAGCGGAACTCCGAGCATTTGCCCGCCGCCGCAAATTATCAGGGCAGCCCCCGCAAATTGCAAAAACATTTTTGCAAAAACCGGTCGGCCGAAGAATTGCTTTCTCTGCCGATGCTTCGGCCCCATCAGCTAAAGGATTCATTGCACCTGTATCAGATTTTCCACCGAGGGAACGCGTTGACGCTGCCGTCCCCCATCACCCTGGGATCGCGATCCGGCGGGTAGGTGCAGCCGATCAGTCCGTAAAAATGGAGCCGCCGGATGAGTCGCTGCCCACTTTGTTGCCGAGCGCCGGGTGGGGTTGCTGTGGGCAAGGCAGGGGATACCAAAGCCGGGCAGGCGGAGTTTAATCTGGCTCCGGAATCAGGAGTCTTACGCGATGATCAAGGTGCGAAATGTTTTTGATTGGCTGGGCGATGACATCGCCTCCTACCAGCCGGTAATTAAATTACCAACAGCCCAGCCGGGGGATCACCGAGGGGGCATTAAAAAAGACGAAAATTTCTTACAAAAGGCGGGACGAAATCTCAGGGACAGCCAGAGAGTTCTCTACGATGAAAAGGTTTCGTGAGGTGAAGCGGAACCCGCTTACAGCGGGAAATCATTTTCCGTGGGCATGGCAATTTCCCGCCGGGCTTTGGCCGGAGTTTCCCCGGCTTTCGCTTTTTCCAGCGGGATGGGAATTTCCTCGATAATCAGGGCGGCTGCCACGGGGGCTACTGGCTTTGGCGAGGCTAAGATCGGAGTTTCATTCAGAGGGGGTGGCACCACTAGGATGGCCGGCGGTAGCTCCATTGCGAGAGAAACGCGCTGGGTCAGCGCTAGCAGCGAAATGGTGGAGGCCGCTTCGCGCTCCGCTTTTTCAATCCGGGCAAATTCCCCGTATATCTGCGCGAGTGAGGGTTCCTCGCGCGCCGGCAGTTCCTGACCAATGCCGTTGCGCATGGCCAGCAGGATATCGTGGGCATTGATGTCGCTGAGCGGACGGGCTGGCATGAAGGCGGCTTCCGCACCGGCGGTTTCGGTAACCAGCCGCGTCGCCGTCAAGGTGCGCAATACGGATTGCGTCAGCCGGCTGGGAATACCGAGCTCTGTGGAGAGTTGGAACACTGTGGCGGGTCGCTGACCTTGCTGAAAACGCTGGCCCAGACAGGTCATCAAGCGGAGTGCGACGAATTCCCGGCCGCGCTGGTTGACGTTGTCCGCCAGCCGGTCCTGCAGGTATGCTGCCCGGTTCTGGATGGCATAAGCAATCTGGGCGCCGAAGAGGAGGATGAGCCAGGAAAAATAAAGGCCGATCATGAATACCGGCACCAGGCCGAGGCTGCCGTAAATCTCCCGGTTATTGACCACGCGCGAGACGTAGAGAAATCCGAAGAGGTTGTTCAAATGCCATAGGGTTCCTGCTACGGCACCGCCGGCCAGCGCAGCGGAGAATTTGACTTTGGTGTTGGGCACGAGTTGATAGACGAAGGTAAACACCAGCCACATCACCAGCAGGGGCAGCAGTTGGAAAACCAGTTTGCCGATGACCGGCGTCTGGGCGATGAAATCCCTGACCGTCTGGAATTGTGCGCCGCCGGCCAGCCCGACCGCCGCGACCAGCAGCAGGGGGCCAAGCATGATGGTGGTTGAATAAAGCTGGATCTGGTGCAGCCAGTTGCGTCCGCGCGTCACGCCCCAGATGTCATTAAAAGTTTCCTCAATCCGGCCCAGAAGCGAGACCGCGACCAATATCAGCAGCACGCTGCCGGTTGCCCCCAGGGTGCCACTGCTGGTTTTTTGCACAAAACTCCAGATTTGCCGGGCAATTTCCTTTTGCGCGTCCAGGTTGACAACCTGTGGATTGCCGGGAGAGGTGGCCACGTCATTGGTTTCCCCCGGGCTATTCGTGGGGTCAAGGGTGCCTGCAGCGATGGTATTGGTGACCAGAATGGTGGGCGGGGTAACCGTGGCAATGAACTTTTCCACGAGGTGCTGAAACTCCTGCACATCCTGCTTTTTGAGGAGCGTGCTCGTGACGCTCAACGCCACGGCCAGCAAGGGAATCAGGGCCAGGAGCGTGGAGTAAGAGAGCGCTGAGGCTCGCACCAGGCAGCGGTGCCGGATGAATTGACGAACGACCAGTGCACAGAAATGCACAAAGCGTTCCAGGCGCCCTTCGAGCAGAAAGATCTGGTCTTCAGCGTCACCAGCGGCCCCGGTGATGATTTTGAGCAGGCGGGAAATCCGATTACTTACCATGGTGGAGACACGCTAACAAAGCGCCCCGCCAAGTCAACGATGAGACAGAATGAGACAGAAAGGTTTTCAAGCCAGAATGGATTATGGGGTGAGATTGGTAAACGGACATCCGGCTTTTGCTTGGGACATGTGCCGGCTGGCATTTAAGAGCAATCGGTGAGTGGAATCAGTAGCACTTTTATCGTCCAAACATTCCAAAAATCCTTGATTTTGATCTAGCTTAATTTTATATCAAAGACGTTAAATATAACTTTATAGAGCTATTTTATCGGAGGTGGTATTTATGATTAATCCTATTGCGATTGATGAGAGGACTTTTATAAGAATTGAGAGTTCGGAATCCGAACAAAGTTGTTTAATCAGAAAAACGCTTGTTTCCAAAATCACGCGAACGCATGGCACGGTAAAGGTGGAGGGCGCTGTGGGAGACGTTTTGACGACCTTATTAGAAGCGCATTTCGAGAACCTGAATACG
>CAISVF010000608.1 GCA_903888765.1 uncultured Verrucomicrobia subdivision 3 bacterium
CAGAATGAGGAACCACAGTTTTGGCAATACCGGCGATGAAGCAAGGATGCGCTCATAGCGATTGTGGCAAATTAGTTTGAGCCTCCTGACGGCAGCTGTTACAGAGTTGCCTGAAGCTAGGCACCGAACGACGGGTCCGAGAAGCGAGGGTGAAGTGGCGCGCAGTCCAGACCCTTCGTGAGGACCGGACGCCAGTACACCGCGCGAAGAGTTCTGACTGCGCATTGTTTGTTTGGTCGTCGTGCGCCGACGGCCGGCAAGGCTCAAACGCCGTCTTTTCGGGCGGCGCAAGCTCTGTACGCCACTGAACATCCACGCAGAAAGGAATTCCCCACCGTGTCTGGCACATGCAACCGCTTGACCCAGGGGGCTCGATGGGTTATTCATATTTCGCCAAATGGCGAAATAATAAAAAATATGCGCGACTTCATGTATCTCACCAAGGCGCTGGCGGATGAAACCCGCGTGCGCATCCTGATGGCTCTGCGCGGCGGAGAACTGTGTGTCTGCCAGATCACTGAACTGTTCGGGATGGCCCCCTCAACGGTTTCCAAACATCTGTCCATCCTCTTTCAAGCCGGGCTGGTGGAATCCCGCAAGACGGACCGCTGGGTTTATTACCGCCTGCCGGACAAGAAAGCTCCTGCCATGGTCCGAGGTGCATTGGCCTGGGTAAACAAGGCCAATGAAGCCGAGCCGCAGATTTCCGCTGACACCAAACAAATCAAACAAATTCTTAAAACTGACCTCGCTGAAATATGCAAACGACAATGCAAAAAGTAAAACCAACCGTCCTCATCCTCTGCACCGGTAATTCGTGCCGCAGCCATCTGGCGGAAGGTATTCTGCGCGCCGTGGCGGGTGATTTTCTGAACGTGCAAAGTGCCGGCTCGAAACCGGCGGGCTATGTGCATCCACTGGGGATCCAGGTGATGAAGGAGATCGCCATTGATATTTCCGGGCATTATTCCAAGTCCATGAACGAATTTTTGCAGCAGCCGGTGGAAACGGTCATCACGGTCTGCGGGAACGCGGATCAGGCTTGTCCGGCTTATCCGGGCCAGTTGAACCGCCATCATTGGGGTTTTTATGACCCGGCGCACGCGACGGGCACGGACGAGGAAAAGCTGGCGGTGTTCCGGCAGGTGCGGGACCAGATCAAGATGGTATTCGAGGCTTACGCCGATGGGCGGCGGGACCAAGCGAAAGCAAAATAATTTATGAAACTGACCACGCAAACCATTCAAGTGTTCGACCCCGCGATGTGCTGCTCCACTGGTGTATGCGGGCCGGAAGTGGATATCAAGCTGGTGCAATTCGCCGCCGACCTCGACTGGATGAAAGCGCAGGACGTGATTGTGCAGCGGCATAACCTGTCGCAGAACCCGGCGGCGTTTGTGGAAAATGAAGCGGTGAAGACCGCGCTGACGGACAAGGGCGAAGCGGCGCTGCCGGTGATTTTGGTGAACGGCAAGGTGGCGGCGACGGGCCGCTATCCTGACCGCGCTGAACTGGCCGGCTGGTTCAAATTGAAAGTCACGGCGAGCGCCTCCGCGAAGTCGGATTGCTGCTGCGGTGGAGGCACCTGTTAAAATGAACTTTCCCGCCGAACAATCCCTGGCCCGCTTTCTGGACGCGCCGACGCGCTTTCTGTTCTTCACGGGCAAGGGCGGCGTGGGCAAGACGTCGCTGGCGTGCGCCTCGGCCATCGAGCTGGCGGATGGCGGCAAACGCGTGCTGCTGGTCAGCACGGACCCGGCGTCGAATCTCGATGAAGTGCTGGGCGTGCGCCTGACTTCCGCAGCGACGGCAATTTCAGCGGTGCCGCGACTGGCGGCGCTGAACATTGACCCGGCGGCGGCGGCGGCGTACCGGGAAAAGCTGGTGGGGCCGTATCGCGGCAAACTGCCGGACGCGCTTTTGCGCGGGATGGAGGAACAGCTTTCGGGCGCCTGCACGATGGAGATTGCGGCCTTCGACGAATTTTCCCGGCTGCTCGGCCAGCCGGAAGCGACGGCGGAATTTGACCACGTCATTTTCGACACCGCGCCAACCGGCCATACCCTGCGATTGATGACGCTGCCCACGGCGTGGACCGGTTTTCTGGACAGCAGCACGACGGGCAATTCCTGTCTCGGCCCGCTGGCGGGGCTGGAGAAGCAGCGGGTGATTTATGAAAACGCGGTGGCGGCACTGGCGGATGGTGAACGCACGACGCTGGTGCTCGTTAGCCGGGCGCAACGGGCGGCGCTGACGGAAGCGGAACGCACCAGCGATGAACTCGCGGCCATCGGCGTGCGCAACCAGCGATTGATTTTGAACGGGCTGTTTGAAGCCGTGGATGGCGATCCGGTGGCGCTCGCGCTGCAACAGCGCGGCGCGGCGGCGCTGGCGAATGCGGGTGCGTTTTTGAACCGGATGCGGGTTTCCAAAGTCCCGCTGCGGGCGAATAACCTCGTGGGCATTCCGGCATTGCGGGCAATCACGCAAAACGGAATTCAAATAGAGCCTCCTCACGTCGGCTCCTTCGGGGAAATACTACCGACGACGGAAACGCTGGCTTCACTCGTAGATGACATTGCCAAAGCTGGCCGGGGTGTGGTGATGACGATGGGCAAAGGCGGCGTGGGCAAAACCACCATGGCGGCGGCCATTGCGACGGAACTGGCGCAGCGCGGTTGTCAGGTGCATTTGAGCACGACCGATCCGGCGGCGCACATTGCGGCGGCGGCGGGAAAGATTCCCGGAATGCAGGTCAGCCGGATTGATCCGCAAGCCGAGACGCGGAGCTATGTGGAGCACGTCATTGCCACGGCGGGGAAAAATCTCGACGCCAATGGCCGCGCACTATTAGAAGAAGATTTGCGGTCGCCTTGCACCGAAGAAATCGCCGTGTTCCGGGGATTCGCGCGGACGGTGGCCCAGGGCAAGGATGCGTTTGTGGTGCTGGACACCGCGCCAACAGGGCACACGCTGCTGCTGCTGGACGCGACGGAATCGTATCACCGCGAAATCGCACGCAAGGCGAGCGACATGCCGGAAGAGGTGCG
>CAISVF010000609.1 GCA_903888765.1 uncultured Verrucomicrobia subdivision 3 bacterium
ATTTTTATAGGCATGGGGACAGAAGGGGTTACGGTGGTGTAAGGGATTTCAGGGGCGGGTTCCTGATACGGTTCCGCTGCCACTTTGGCAGGTTTTTGTTTTTTAAATTCAATTTCAAACCAGAAGTGCGAGCCGCTGCCGAGGACGCTCTCCACGCCAATGTGCCCCTGCATTAATTCCACCAGCCGCTTGCAAATGAACAGACCGAGGCCCGTGCCGCCATAGATGCGGGTGGTGCTGGCGTCGGCCTGTTTGAACGGCTGAAATAATTGAGATTGAACCTCCGCTGCCATGCCTATGCCCGTATCGGTAACATGGAAGGCTAATCGAACATTCTCGTCGTTTTGCGACAAACCCTCCACTCGCAGCGCGACCTCCCCCTGGCGGGTGAATTTGATGCCATTTCCCAGCAAATTAACCAACACCTGTCGCAGCCGCCCGCTGTCACCCAGCAGCGCCACCGGCAAATCCTCCGGCAGATCGGCGGTTAGTTTAATTGTCTTGGCCTGAGCCCGAATGGTGAACAGTTTCACCACGTCATTCACGGTCTGGCGCAAATCAAAGGGGGCTGATTCCAAAACCATCTGATTGGCTTCAATTTTGGAGAGGTCCAGCACATCGTTGATAATGGTCAGAAGACTTTCCCCGCTCTGGGTTATAATGCCAGCCAATTCACGCTGGCGGGGGTTGAGCGGACTATCCTGCAGCATAAAGGACATCCCCATGATGGCATTCATGGGCGTGCGGATTTCGTGACTCATGTTCGCTAAAAACTCGCTTTTGGCGCGATTGGCGAGTTCTGCCTGCCGGGCCATTTCCTGCGCCTGCGCCACCGCCAATTGCAACCCGGAGTTGGCCAACTCGCGTTCGTGGGTGGTGGCCTGCAGTGCGGCGTTGGTTTTGGCCAAGTCGGCAGTGCGTTCGCGAACTTTGTTTTCCAAATCCACCTGCGCTGCCTGCAGTGACTTCATGTAATGGCTAACTTGCGCGGAAGCCTGACGCAGTCGCCGGGTGGTAAAAACGGCAATCCCTACGGCTAGCAGCATGCCGGCCACCAGAAGCACAATATTCTCTCGGCGGGAAATTTCATGGCGCATCTGCATTTCCCGCCCCCCCTGATTCACCTGCCGGGCCTGGTAGGCCATGAAATCCTTCCAGGCTTCGTGGTAGCGTTCCAATTTGGGGAGCGTATCCACCAGCAGTATCTGTTGCGCCGCTGCCGGTTTGCCTTGTTGCAACAGCAGGTCCAGGGCCGAGAGATAGCTGGCCACATAAGGCTGTCGGGTTGCCTTGACGGCCACCACCAATTTTTTTTCTTCAGGAGCATCTGCCAGCTGGGAAATCCGCTCCAGAAGTGACGTGATTTGATCTGAGTTTTTTTTGCGGCGCTGCAGCAGGAGGTCAATCTGCCGGCGATCGGACAACAGAAAAATCTCCATAGTCAGCCGGTTGTTTTGCGAGGAGATCTCCAGAGCTTCGGTGGCCAGTTCTGCCTTGTGCCACTGGGTATCCGCAAGCCATTTAAAGTCGGCATTGAACTGGTTGGACTCCAACAAGTTAAACGCCCCCAAGCCTGCAATGATGGCGATTAACAGCCCCAATGTGCCCACCAACCAAAAATGTGCTGCCCGGGTTTTCAAAAGAATTCAAATGTGAAAATTCACTTCAGCGGGACCATCTTCAATAACTCCTCCGCCAATGTCAAGGAGCCGGCTTTTCCGATTGG
>CAISVF010000610.1 GCA_903888765.1 uncultured Verrucomicrobia subdivision 3 bacterium
CGACGAAACCTTCGCCCGCGAACCGTCACTGCTGGATGCACTCGCCTACGAGGTGATCTATGGTCGCCCCGTGCGCGAGCTTTTTGCCGGCCTGCATCATCAGGCGCAACAAAGAGTGGCGGAGCGGGCCAAGGTTTTGTCCTTCCGCAAGGCTCGGAAAACTGATCCGCGCCGGGAGCAAAGCATTATTCAACTGGCGGAAACGGCCAGCGTTAATTCATCAAACCAATGATCAAAAATAAAATCGTTCGTATATTAGCCATCGCACCGACCGCCCGTGGTTTCGGCTACGTCGTCATGGAAGGGCCGCGCCGGCTCGTTACGTTCAGTAACAAGTCCATTCTGCAAAACAAGAATGAGCGCACGTTGGTTTGGGTGGAAAAATTTATCCGCCGTTATGAACCAGCGGTGATGGTGTTGCCAGCGGTGAACGCCGCCGATACGCGCCGGGCAAAACGTATCAAGCAGTTGCACCAGCGACTGATCGCGTTAGCCACCCAACATAATTTGAAAGTGAAACTCATCACCGGCACCAAAGTGCGGGAACGGTTGCTGGGGCAGATCAAGGGCAACAAGCAATCACTGGCAGAGATGTTGGCGGGTTTGTTTCCGATTGAGTTGGCACCGCGTCTGCCACCAAAGCGCAAGGTGTGGAAGAGCGAGGATCCGCGCATGGACATCTTTGATGCAGCGGGGTTGGCGGTGGCGTTTTGGCCGAAGTGATAGCCGCCATTGAATCATCCCGTGAAGGTCGCGCCGCTTTTGTGGTGCGGCTTTTTTCTTAAAGGAAATGTCCCCCCGTAATATTCTTTGTATTGTTCATTGTATTACTATCACGAAGTTTTCTTCGTAGGGGGAACGAACTTTATTTCATACCCCCTATGAAGTTTTCTTCATACCCCCGACGCGGAATCGGTGGACAAGGCCGGCCTGATCTTGGCGCAATTGTTTGAGTTGTTCGCCATGGACGCGGGCGTGCTTGCCCGCCGCCCGGATGACGCGGTCATAACGATCCTTGATGGTGACGGTTACAAATCCCTTCACTTTCAAATTGGCGATGTGGGTTTGAATCTGACGCTCGCTGACGTGGAAAAATTCGGCGAAGTAACGATTGGAAGCGTAACAACCGCGCTCGTTGTCGAGCGAATGGATTTCCACGAACAAAACCTTTTCCATGATGGAAAGATTTTCGGATTCCCAAATCTCTTTTGGAATCCAGATGCCCTTGAAGTCGCGTGAAGGTTTCTCCATGTCTACCATCATAGCAAGCCTTTCGGAATTGCGCTAATCCACAGGTCGGGTTCACAAAAATTTTGCGGCATGATAAAATAAGACTAATCATGCCAATGGAAACTGAATCAGAACAATTGCTGAAACTACCCGGATCTATTCCGAAAAATGCGGAAACATCAACCTATGTTCCGCAAGCTTCGGCAGAGTTCCGCACGGTTCCGAAACTGACGGAAGAATTCGGCAAGGTTCCGCAGGTTGCGGAAAGAAAGGAAAACCACACTTTAACCGTGCGGGAAACCGCGCGGATGTTTGAATCGGCGGGAGTGGCACGCACGGAGCGAAGTGTCATCAACTGGTGTCAGCCAAACCGTCAGGGGATTACACGACTGGACAGTTATTACGATCCGAACGAGCGCAAATATTATATCACCCCGCAGAGCGTGGAGGCGGTGATTCAGGAGGAAATCCAGCGGGCAAACAAATCAAGCGAGCCATCAACTTCGGAAGCATTCGGAAGCCCTGTGGCACACGTGAAACATTCGGGAAACATAAACAACACTGACGAAAAGCGGCTTAAGGAATTGGAGCGTGAGATTTTTGATTTGCAGATCGCCAACCGGGGTAAGGACTATCTGATTGGCGAACTGAATAAGGATCGAAAGTCATTTTACGACCAGCTTCTCAACGCCAATCGAATCGTGGGCCAATTGGAAACAAAATTGAATCAGTTGAGTGGTCCTTAATAATATTGTGGGAGTAAATTTAATCAGCGGTCGGCCACACGAGTGTTTTTGGATCGGCGTAGCCGTCCGCATAAAGCCAGCGGAGGGTGAAACCCCATGCGAGACCGCCGTTGTGATCCATCGCCACTGTCAATCGATGATTGCCAGCAGTGAGGCGCATGGGAACAACGGCTTCGTCGGCCACCACGGGATTGTTGCCGTTGGGATTGTTGTGAATCTCGCGGTCGTCCAGCCAGACGCGAATCGGCCCGTCAA
>CAISVF010000611.1 GCA_903888765.1 uncultured Verrucomicrobia subdivision 3 bacterium
CCCGAACTCCGAAATGGAGCGTAAATTTGGGGCCTTGCTGTGCATGGGATTAGATCATACCGCCTCCAATGGGGAGCCGGTCTTCTGGGGGAATCAACTTCGGCGAAGGGACGTTGAGCCAGTCTAAAGTGGCGTCTACCAATGGTTTGTGTTTGCGTAATCCGCCCCACGCCGCTGAGAGTTTCACCACGACATCGCGGCCCATGACCCCAAGTACCGCGCCGCACAAGAATACAGTTACCCGCAATGTTCCCGGCTGCCGATACGGCTGGTCGGGCGTGACCTGATGCTGGTAGAGGCTTAACAGGTTAAACGTGAAGAGCACCGCCAGGAACGCCGACTCGGTGGCGAAGAAAGGTTGCAGGCAAAAGCCGTCGGCCGCCAGATCGTGCTTCAACTCCTCCATCCGCTGCTCGACGCAAGCCCGACCGTTGTAATCGCGCCACAGTTCCAGCGGGCTTTCGCTTCGGTTAGTCACCCAGACCCGGAACGTGTAGCCCGGCACGTCAAGCAAGGTGCGGCCCACTGCGGCTTTGCTCTCGCGCACGCGTTCCCGCACAACCACGAAGCGCCGTGCCTTGGACCACCCGAATAATTTCACCGTGAACTCGCCGCTCGCGTGCTGGTCATCCGCGCCACCACGACATACGGCAACGCCCGTTCTTCCAGGAAATCCAGAAAAATCCCATCAAAGAAACCACTGTCCGCCCGCACGGTGCGCAGCCAAGTGCCTGCCAGTAGAAAGGCCAACGCCTCCTGCAAGAACGGCACGACTCCGCGCGCCGCACCCGTGTTGCCGCTACGCAGCCAGCCGTGCAGAATAAACTGCGCCTCCGCCAGCACCGCCAGCAAGGGATGATGGCTGTTGCGGCCTTTGCGGCGGGGATTGAAGCCCTTGCGGGCACCTTCCTGTTTACCTTCCCGGCAGAACACCGTCGAATCCAAATCCAGCGCGAAGCCGCTCAGGGGACACTTCACCAGCAGGACCAGCCAGCGCCAGAGCGGTCGCCAGAACGCCTCGACGTGGCCTTGGGAGAAGCGGAGGAAAAAGTTGCGGATGGTGTCATCACTGGGAAAGCGCTCCACGCCCAGCAGCGTGTGCAAGACGTGATCGGCCCGCAACCATTCGCAGTGGGCGAAGCGTTGCGCCCCGACGACGACCGCCAGCAGAAACGCCGTGAGCGAATGCGCCAGCGGGATGGCGTTGTTGGACGTCGGTTCCGCAAACGGCAGATGTTGTTGCACCTGCCGGGCATAACCGATCTGCCCGAGGAAGGAGATGAAACTGGCCAGCCCGCCAAAGGGCGAAATCGCCTTGGGCGTTTCATCCAGTACCACCTTGGCTTCGCCAAAGAGTGCCGCAATTTCAGGACGGGGCGTTTTGTGCAGGCTCGGGTCGGCTTGTTTAAGCATCCTTCCCTATGCCCATATTCCTGCTCGCAAAGCGACCTTTTTCCCACTTCGGAGTTCGGGTTAAAAGGACGGATTTGAGACTGGAGAATCCCCAAATATCAGAGTTGAACTACTTGGGTAAATAGAATTGGGCAAGAGGCGGCCGTGATGAGGTAAGCATATTTCTTCAACTCCGGAAGCTTTGCCGGGATCAGCTTTGTTGTCAGATGCGGCGGACACAAATATGGACGTCACCTCTTGCCCGAATCCGGTCGCCATTGCCAGATCAATTTGGATTGTGTTTCCGGGGTTAGCTTGAAATTCTCACCGATGCGCAGGTTTTCCACCCAAAAAATTTCACCAGCCGCCGTTGCAGCCAAAATCAAAGAACGCCGCCGGGCGGCAGGAATTTTGGCGTTCATAAACAAATCCTGCAACTTTACCGCCGAAGGCAATCCCATCGGCTGAAATCGGTCTCCCGCGCGCCAGTATCGTAAAGTAATTTCGCTGCCGACCTTGTTTGCATCAAACTCTTCCACCTGCGGGCATCGCGCAACCGGCTGCCAGCTTTTTCCAGACAATATGTTTTGGTAACTCCATGAAAAAACTTTTCTGCCGAAACGGAAATTTCCTCCCTTGCCTTGCAGTTTTAGTTCCTGCCGCTTGAAATTAAAGTTTTCCACCACATTACCTTGCGACTTTACTTTGCCAAACTCATCGCGAGAAACCCACAAAGCCGGTCCTATGCTAACGGTCTGCTCAGGCATCGCGCGTAGTTTTTCAATTAAATCGAAATCGGAAACGAATCCTTGAGCGGTTAGTTGCCCTAGCAATACTTTTCGCTGGACGGCCGTAGGCAAATTGCAGAATTCAGTTTTACCGGGCACTGGTGTGGCTGGATTTTGGCTGGCCAGCCAATTGCTTGCTACCTCGTCGGCCAACTCTGCTTCCGCCCTCGTTATCGCCATGGTTCGTAAAACGGTGTTTGTCAGGCCGGGTTGGTATTCGTTTCGCAGCAGTGGCAGCAGGTGATTCCGGATCCGGTTCCTCAGAAAGTCGCAGGAAAAATTAGACTGGTCTTCCCGAAACGAAATTTTATTGGCTTTGGCAAACGTCAGGATTTCGGTCTTGGGAAAATCCAGCATTGGCCGGATTAGCGTTGTTTTTTCATCTGCTGGAGAAGTGGAGCGGTATTTCATGCCGGCCAAGCCCGCACCACCTGCTCCTCGCAGCAGTCGGAGAAAAAAAAGCTCCACCTGATCATCTGCGTGATGTGCCAGAGCCACACCGGAAAACCTTCCGGTTCGCGCCACTCGGGCAAAAAATTCATGGCGTAGTTTTCTCGCGGCCATTTCCACTGAAATTTTTGATAGCGCAGCGACTTTTTTTACCTCGCCATGTTCTATGACTAGGGGCAGTCCCCAGCTTTCCGCCGTGCTTATAACTAAATTTTCATCCGCACTGCTCGCGCGGGCGCGCAGGTGGTGGTTGAAATGGGCCACCGTTATTTTCCAATGGTGTTTAGCTGAAAGGGTATGCAAAATAAATAGCAAAACCATGGAATCGACACCGCCCGAAACCCCCACCAGAAATTGTTTGCCACCCGTTAAAAGCCTCCGGCTTAGAATTTCTGCTTCGACACGTTGAAGGAATGGGCTCACTGGGAGATTCTGCATGTTGTTATGCGAAATGGGCGCGAAGGTCGAAGCCTGGTTGGTCATCCCCTCATTGCTCGAGTTCCAACCGGTAAAATTGGCTGGTAAAATTAGTCCATTGCGGCCCGTTGAATAGCCAGTAACCATCTGGGCTGATAATGTTGGTTGCGACCGGTAACCAACCGCTACCGGAAAGCAGATCGGTACGGGTTTCCAAAATATAGCTGTGGCCTGGAGCTGCTTTTAGATTCAATTGGATGTTGCCATCGGAGCCCGCCGCAACGCTGGCAATAGCAGGAAAAACTATGCCAATGTTAACGACCTGAAAATTTGTGCCGCCAAAGTCATCGTGGATGGAACAGACAAACTGGTCATTCACGTTGTTGGAATTTGAATAGGTAATTATGCCGTTGTCGTTGGTGATATTTACTCCGTCGGTGGAGGTATTAATGCCACCCAAAAATACCGGATCATTATCCAAGTCGCTCCAATTGGTCGCGAGGCTGGACAGCGGTATTGTTAGCGGCAAACCGGCGTTTCGGGTAAAAAAGGCGGGTGATGCTGCGGGGGGATGATTGGTGATAATCTGCAAAATGGAGTTGGATTGTGGCAAGTCGCTTGCGTCGCCGGAATAAATTGCGGTCACTGTGTTCGTTCCGCGAGGTAACAAGGCCAGGCTGGTGCTTTCGGCGAAGCCATCCTGCACTGTCTGTAAATTAAATAGCGCCCCATTAGTAAGCCATTGGATGGTTCCAGTGGCCGTAACCGGGGTGACGCTGGCCGTGAAGTTCAGCTTCGAGCGATAACCCGACGGATTGCTCGATGAATCAAGGGTGAGAACTGCTGGAACCCTTTCGAGCGTCAGGGTTGCGAGTGTGCTGGTGCTGGAGCCTCCGTTGGCAGAAACAACCACAAAATAATTTCCAGCTGCGGTTGGCCTGACATTGGAGTAGGTGAGTGTGCTATTGGTTTGCTCCGGGAGTATCCCATCATTAAAAAACCACTGCCAAGTCAGCGGCGTGCAGGCGCTGGCAACGACTGAGAAACCGGCCATGGCTCCGATAAAATTGGTCTGGCTTTGGGGTTCCATTAAGATTTGGGGAGGGGTTTGATCCACCACTACTATGGTGTTCGTCACAACGCTCGCATTTTCAAAGGCATCCTTGACGGTGATCACCACGGCATTCGTCCCCACCGATAATGTCGAGGTGTTGGTTGGATTTTGTGTCAGTGTTAATGGCGCGGACAAATCGGTGGCCAATATAAAGTTGGTTCCGGTCACATCTGGCATGGTCAGGCCGCAATTTGTGTCGGCTGCCAAAACCAGATTGGTAAAAGTCCAGGAGATGGCTGGCGGAGTGGTGTCACGCACAATGACGGTGCGCACAGCAATGTTGGTGTTGCCATTTCCATCCTGGGCAAGGTATTTGAGTATATTTGTGCCGACGGATCCCGGATTAACCGTGCCAGTCATCACCACCGGCACGACCCCGGCACAGGTATCCCAAGAGCTGGCACCAGGATCAATGAACGGAGTCCACAATTCGAGGAATATGGAGTTACTACCATTTAACGCGATAATCGGCGGGATGGTGTCTTGAACGTAGATAGTGGAGTTGCTCGTCATGCTACCGAACAAATTTGTGACTGAAATGGACACCACGTGGTTTGGCAAATGGAGATTCGTGAGCGAGAAACTGGTGTTCGTTGCGCCGAAAACCGGCATTCCGTCTAAACTCCATTGGATACTGAGCGGCGGAGTTCCAAGGGGAGTCACCATGAAGTTGGCATTACTGCCACATTGAATCATCTGATCCATCAGCCCAACGCTGAGGTAGGCCGGCACGGCATTGATTTGAGCGATAATCAGGGATGAAAAATTATTAGTGGTATTCGTTTCGGGCGTGATCGTGCCGACGCTCGCAAAATTGGTGAATACAGTGCCATTGGTCGGGGCGAGGGTGAGAGCAAAATTGGTGACTGACCCAACCGCCATCAAACCAATGGGAAAAACAATTTTTCCAGCGAGATTAGTAGCACCGGGCGAGGCAGAAACAAAAGTGACATTGGCTGGCACCGTATCCGTAAGAGCAATATTGGCAGCGAGTTGTGGACCCGAATTTGTCACGGCCAGGTTGTAGATAAGATTTTGGCCGGATTGAAGTGAATTGGTCGCCATCGACTGGCTAACAGCCAGATCGGTCAGGACCGGGAGGCAGGTCAAAGCCGCATCAGAGATATTGATGGAATCAACATACCAGCCTACCACGGCGGTGGTATTACCCGTATCCGTTGCGCAGTTCCAGCGCAATTGGATGCTTTTTCCGGCTGCAGAAACTGGCAACTTGACGTTGACCGTCTGCCACCCGCCGGAATTACCACACCACGCTGAGCGTCCGCCAATGGGATTATCCGACCTGGTGGTAATGGTTTTGTTATACCCACCGCCAAGCATGCTCCCGCCAGCAGTGACAATATCGGTGAATGCGCCATTGCCGATTTGTATTTCCAAAACGCCGCCGTCGTAATATCTGGAACCGGAAAATTCGAAACTGAAATTGTGCCGGAATGAAAGCTGTGCGTTGGTGGAGTTAATCGTTATGGCTTGCGAAACCAACGCATTTTGACCCGAACTGGCGGAGTCGGAGACAAAAGCCGCATTGGGGGCCGTGTCATAAGCTGCCGGGATCGTGGACCATGGGTTGGCCGTGCCGGAAACATTCACGCTGGTCCAATTCGCTGGCAATGCGGGAGCCGTGACGGCGTCAAAATTTTGAGTTAACCCCGTGCTTTTGCCCAAAGGTAAATTAACACTGACCGTACCGAGATTATTGGTCCCATCCTGAAGTTGCAATACGGCCACAATGTTGGATCCGCACGCACCCGATGCGGTGATCGTAAATGATTGATTGGTAATAGCGCCAAACCCGGCCAGCGCCCCGTAAATTTGCGAACCGCTGGGGGAGAGCACGCCATTGTTTGCGAGCAGCGTGGCGATGAGATTGGTGGTTGCCAGATTGCCCTGGTTTTGCAGGGCGATGCTGATGGTCACGGTTTCTCCGGGGTCAATCGCCCCATTTGTAGGCGTGGCGCTTTCCCACAACAGCGACCAGCCGGCAGGGGTCAACACGGGCGCAAAAATTAATGGAGCGAGCGCATTGATGAAGTTGGTTCCATTGGGCGTTCCCAGGCCGGTACAAAGATCATAACCAGCCACCGCATAGTATTTTGACGGACTGGCAATGGATGTGTTGTTTCCAGTGGTGATATCATGAAAATTAGTGGCGTAGGCGGAGCCTCCGGCCATGTTGTAAATGGCTGGATTCAAAAAGCCTACCGAGGGCCGGGATGCCAGCGCGGCTTGCTGGTTGATCAGCGCGGTAAAACCGGCCCACAATGGCGCAGCACAACTTGTCCCGCCCACCACGCCACTGACGCCATTGCTGTAAATGACATTCACGTTGTCTGCCGTCAAGGCCACGTCGGGAATATTGCGATAAACCGAGGAACCGCCACTGGCAGTCAAATTGAGGTTGGTTTGCCAATAGGGGATTTTATAATAGGTGCTGAGTCCGCCACTGCTGCCTTGCCCATTCCCCCAATTCCAGACAGTTTCCGACACATAATTGCCTCCCGCGCCACTGGTCGTTAACGTGGTGCCGCCAACTTGCGTGATGTTGGTGCTGTCAGACGGAAACGGCACCGAGCCGGTGAATGCATCAGAATCCCCCGAGGCATTGAAAAATGTTTGTCCTTGGGAAGCCATCTGTTTAAAAACCTGCTCCGATGTGGCATCCGGGGAGCCGCCACCCCAGGAACTGCTCAGTTGCCGGGACAGATTGTCATTGGCCATGTGATTCAGAATGGAAAACCAGGAGGTGGATCCGTTGGTTACTTCATAAACATAAATGGTTTTTAAGCCTGGGGCCATGGCAATCACCATTTCAATATCCAGCGAAACTTCAATAGAACCGCTGCCCGGCGGCGGTGTGGTGTTACCAATGGCCGGTATGTTGCTGAGCACAACGCTCGTAGCAATGCCTGCCTGGCTGATGTAGGAGGCAATATCATTGGAATAATAGCCGTCATATTGTAGCAAACCGACGGACTGTCCCGCTCCCGTAAGCGTTGTGCCGGGGACATAGGCCGCGCGAAAGTCATTCCCTCGGTACGTCCCACTCGGTCCCGAGCCGGAATAGGGTACCGCCTGCGAAGCCGCCGCTTGCGGCTTTACCTTGAAATGAGGACGGGGCAGTGAATAATTGTCCAAACCGCCAATGGTCAGTAGTTTCATCGGCCCGGAAACCGAGGGTTCTATGTCGGGCGCAAAAAATTCCCGCGCTTCTTGCGGATGTTGATACGTCCTGAGGGTAACCGCGAAAACACGTTCCACTGCGCCTACGGGTCCCGAAATGTCCAGCACGACCCGGTTGGGATGGGTGGCAACTACTTGGAGTCCGTTGCTGCGCACAAAATCCTGGAGCGCGGCGTAATCCTGTTCCGTAGGGCCGAAACGCACCGTAAATTCCTGCGGAGTCAGATATTTATGAAAGTTCGTGCTCGCCGGGTCATAAATCTGTTGGAGTAATTGGTCCAACCCATCTTGATTCCGCAATGGCAGACCGATGGAGAGCGGCATGATTTGGTCTGCGGGCAAACGGCTCTTGGCCGTCAAACTGGCCAAGGCTTTTGGCACATGACCGGACAAATATGTCCGGCCTGATTCAGCGCCACGCAGGGCATCCAGGGATGCCAAATGCAGCAAAATCGCTAAAATAAGCAGGGTTCGGATGAACATAGTCATACTATACTACATTTTCAACGGATGTCATTTGCAAGCTAAGCCCTCTATTTTAGGGCAGCCGGCGAATGCGATAGAAACGGCGGGTATCGCTGCCGGTAAAATTAGTGTAGGTCATAGTGCTGGCCACGGCGGTATTGGTGGTCAGATTGTTCCAATTCGTCTGCAGTAAATTGGTGCTAAATTGGATTTGATACACTAGGCCGGTGAAAGTATTCCACGTAACGGTAAAGGCATTGGTTGTCCTGGCATAGCCCATGACGGTCGGCAGCGGGATTGGCCAGACGGCAACGTCGTCGAGCCCAAAATAACTCGCATCATTCCGCACGGCAAATTGTAGTGTGGTATTGGTGCTGGTTGCTGTGACCAGCGTCACCACGTTGGACCAGGTGAAGGCCGGTGGATTGGTCAGCGCAAGCACAGTATTGTTGGCCATCCCATTTGTATTCCATCTCACCAGAAACTGTTGCGGAAAAGAAGGACTGCCGGGGTAGTCATTGTCGAGCCAGAATGAAAGCTGGTAGGTTTGCCCGGGAATGGTTGCCAGGTTTTGCGATAGCAAAGCCAGGGAGCCGGGTTGGCCAAAGAGAAAGTCTTTTCCCCCGGCGTGGGGGAGGATTGAGGAAAAAGTGAGGTTTCCATTGTCCACAAAATCAGGCGGATTCCCGCTGCCCGAATAGCTGTCCGTAATGCCCCATCCCAGGGCATTGTTTCCGACCGGTCCCAATTCAAATCCGCCATTCGCTACGATCTGTTGGCCAATTTGCAATTGAAAAGGAATGATCATGGCGGCGTTGGATGTCAGATTGGTAAACAGAATATTGGCGGCATAAATGCCTGCCGCCAGCCGGTTGGCCGCCGGTGCCAAACTAAAATTAACCACCGTGCCGGCATTGATTCCCAGCGTGCTTGCGGAAGGGAAAATATTGATCCAAGCCGAGGTGTTAATCATGGACCAAGTTAAATTGGCTCCGCTGGTATTGGTCAAGGCAAATAGGGTGGTGGCGGGACTAAAAGGGCCGCCACATGCGCCCACGGCGGTAAAACCGGGTGGGGCCGTTAATTGTAATAGAAATGGAACATTCAGGGTCGCAGCATTGTTCCGGTTCGTGAATGTTAAGTTCGCTGTATAAGCACCCGCCGACAGATTTTTCCCGGAAGTTGTCAGGCTTACTGGGAGGTTGGTCGCCGCATTGGGAACCAAAATCCCGTTAGTCAAGGATACGTTGAGCCAGATTGACGTGTTAAGCAAAGACCAGGCGAGATTCGTGACGCTGGAATTCGTTATGGTGAAAATCTGGGGTGCCGGGGTGAAAAAACCGCCCGCCAGGCAATTGGCCGAACCGACTGAGGGCGTAATCACCAGCGGGCCAGCCAGGGCATTGATAAAATTGCTTCCGTTGGGCGTGCCCAGGCCTGTGCACAGGTCGTAACCCGGAACGGCAAAAAATTTGTTGGGGCTGCCCGGCCAGGTGTTGTCCCCGCTGGTAATGTCGTGGAAACAGTTGGTATAGTTGACGCTATTGCCAATCGCATAGATGGCCGGATTGATAAAGCCGGCTACTGGCCGGCCGGCCAGCGTTGCCTGCTGATTGATCAGAGCCATTAAACCAGCCCACAACGGTGTGGCCACACTGGTGCCAAGCGTTACGCCATTCGTATGGTTGGTGCCATCGTAAAAACAGCAATAAACATTATCCGCCAACATGGCAACGTCAGGCACATTGCGGTTCGTGGCTGATCCTTTATTTGCTGCCATGCTAATGTTGGTTTGCCAATATGGCATTGCGTTCGTACTAATACCGCCGCTGGATCCCCAATAGCCGCCGTTTGCCGCATTGGTGGTGCGGTCATTCCATACCGTCTCGGAAAGGTAAGAAATACCCGCGCCATTCATCGTCAATACCGTCCCGCCTACCTGCGTGATATTGGTGCTGCTGGCAGGATAGTTGGCCTGATTGGGATTATTTATATCATTGGCTGAGCCGCTCCCAAAAGCATCGCCATCGCCGGTGCCGTTAAAAAATGACTGACCTTGCGCCTGCATTTGCTTGAAGTAATTTTCCGTGGTTGCATTCGGCCCTCCCGTCCAGCCAAAGGTGCTGGTAAGACTTTTTACGGCGCTATTGGTCACCATGGCGTTGAGAATATGGTTGATGGAGGATATATTGGGGGGGGCCTCAAACACCACTACTTTGGCCAATCCCGGTGCCATGGCGATGGCCATCTCGATATCCAATTCCGTTTCGTGAATGAATTCAGGAATACCGCTGTAGCCGGGCGTTACGCTGGCACCATCCAATAATATGGGCTGTATGACCACATTCGTGCGCCCTCCGCCCGCTGCGGCAGCATAAGCCAGGATGTCGCTGGCAAAATAACCATCGAATTCCATCAAGCCCACCATCTGCCCTGCGCCGGTCAGTACCGTCCCGGGGACATAGGCACGACGAATATCATCCCCCAGGTAGGAAGTTCCATCCGGAGCCGACCCCACCTTCGCCGTTGGTCCAGCTGAAGTCCGTCGTTGGTGGATCCTCGGGTGTGGCTTGGCATAATCGCTCAATCCGGTGACATCGGCCATTGGCAAGGCAGCATCCACACTGGGTTCGGCATCGGGCCCAAAACATGATGCCGCCCCATCAGGGAGCCGAAACTTCCGCAGAGTCAGGTGAAAGGCGCTTTCGACGGCCATCACTGGCCCATCAATATCCAACAATTGGCGGTTGCCATAAGTACCCAATACCGTCAGGCCATTGGTTGACGCAAAATCTTTGACTGCCTGGTAATCAGCTTCCGTTGGCCCAAACCGTGCCAGAAACTCCCCTGAATTAAGGAATTTCTGATAATTTGTGCTGGCAGGGTCGTAAAGTTGCTGGAGAAATTGATCCAGTCCTCCGGAATCGCGCAATGTCAGGCCTATGACCAAATGCAGGCGGTTCGTCGCTGGCAGCCGTCCCTCCGAAATGAGCTTAGTTAGAGTGAATGACACATGTCCCGGCAAATGCTTGAGGCTGGCCTCGGTGCTGGAAAAACCAGCACAAAAAACCAGCATTACCAGGATCCATCCCCATCCCGGTTGTACTGTGTTTGTCGTTCTTATATTCAATTATCAGATCAATTTCAGGGGAAGCGCAGCCGGCTTGACCCGCTCCCACAGGCAACTTGATGCCGGCAATTTACTGGAGAGTCCGGCAAAGTCAATTGAGCCACCTTCAACTCCAAGCTATGCCAGTCACCCTGGCATAATTTTTATAACCACCTTTAAAATCGGCCCTTGAGGTCGAATATTCAACCGGAAACTCGCGACATCGGAAACTCGCGACCCCTTGCTGAAAATAGAGCCGGCGGTTGTCGGTGGGACAACCGCCGGTCCATTGGGCCGTCACTAAGAAACCGTTCTGCCCGTCTTTTACATGTGGGCGATGATATTGTCGCCAAACTGGGAGCACTTGATTTCAGTTGCCCCCTCCATCTGGCGGGCAAAGTCGTAAGTGACGCGTTTGCTCCCGATGGCTCCGTTCAATCCTTTGAGGATGAGATCCGCAGCTTCATTCCAGCCCAAATAGCGAAACATCATTTCGCCGGACAGGATTACGGAGCCCGGGTTGACCAGATCTTTGTTGGCATACTTTGGTGCCGTGCCGTGGGTGGCTTCAAAAATGGCGTGTCCCGTGACATTATTGATATTACCGCCAGGCGCGATGCCGATACCGCCTACCTGGGCAGCCAGGGCGTCGCTCAAATAATCACCGTTGAGATTGAGCGTGGCAATAACTTCGAATTCAGTCGGGCGCGTTAGTACCTGCTGCAGCGTAATATCGGCGATGCTGTCCTTGAAAACAATCCCCGCCCCGCGTTTGCCTTCCGGAATTTTGCACCACGGACCAGCCTCAATGAGTTCGGCCCCATATTCTTCCCGGGCCAACTGATAGCCCCACTGCATGAAAGCACCTTCCGTGTATTTCATGATGTTGCCTTTATGGACGAACGTCAGGGATTTCTTCTTTTGCGCGATGGCATATTCGATGGCGGAACGCACCAGGCGTTGCGTGCCGGTTTTGGAGACGGGTTTGATGCCAATACCCACCATTTCCGGCGTTTCTCCGAAACGGATCTTTTTGAATTCTTTCGGGAAATTCGTCTTGAGAAATTCAATCGTCTTGAGCGCCATTTCTTTGCCGGCTTCAAAATCAATGCCGGCATAAATGTCCTCGGTGTTTTCCCGGAAGATGACCATGTTTACCTTCTCGGGATGCTTCACTGGAGAAGGAACCCCGGTGAACCATTGCACGGGGCGCAGGCAAACATACAGGTCGAGCATCTGGCGCAGTGCCACATTGAGCGAGCGAATACCGCCGCCGGTGGGCGTGGTGAGCGGCCCCTTGATGCCAACGAGATATTCCTTGAAAGCCTCGACCGTATCATCGGGCAGCCAGTTGTTGAATTTTTTGAAGGATTCTTCACCGGCAAACACTTCAAACCAGGCAATTTTGCGCTGCCCACCGTAGGCTTTGGCCACGGCGGCATCCATCACCCGTTCACTGGCAGCCCAGATGTCCGGTCCCGTGCCGTCCCCACGAATGAACGGGACGATGGGATTGTTGGGCACAGTGAGAATGCCGTTGTTGATGGATATTTTTCCGCCTGCCGGAGGAGTTACGTCTTGGTATGCCATAAATTCAAAAAATAATGGTTGCTATCCTACTGAAACCAGCCCAAACGCGCGAGTGCAAACCTGATAAATTTTAGCCGGGCGTTTTTGCTTTTGCCGGAGCGCCGTCGCTGGCAACCTGTTCGGGTGGGTATTTCCCGGCAACAATTTGAGCAGATCCAGCGCCGCCTTGACGGCAATAAATCGCGCGCCGTCGCCGTGCTGGCCATCCCGGAGCCACGGCGTAGCGTAACCAATAAAATCATCCTGGGCATCGATCCATCTTTGCGCGGCACAGGCTACGGCGTGATCGCCATGGGTAAACCTTTTCCCACCGTCTTGGCCCAGGGTACGATTGTCTGCCCCAAGGACTGGGCGCGGTCGCGCTGCCTCGCGCATATTGCCCAGACGTTACGAGCAGTTTTGCGCGAACATCAGCCGACGGTTTGCGCCGTTGAGGGGTTGTTTTTTGCGCAAAACCTTAAGACGGCCATCATCATGGGCGAGGCGCGCGGAGCGGCGATGGCGGTCATTGCCGAAGCCGGGCTGGACATATACGAGATTGCCACGCGCAAGGTGAAGCAGGCCATAGTGGGATATGGCGCGGCGCAAAAAATTGCGGTCGCCAAAATGGTGCAGCGGATGCTGAACCTTGCTGAACTGCCCGAGCCCGATGCGGCGGATGCGCTGGCGCTCGCGCTGGTGCAGGCCCGGGAAAATTTTCAAACGATTTTAACTGCTCCCAAGCGCATATGACGGCTGCATTCCCAAGCTTACCCTTTTTCTTTCGATGATCACTTTTCTCCAAGGCAAACTCGTTGAATCGCTGCCCACGCAGGTTGTGGTGAATGTGAACGGCATCGGCTATGAGGTGTTGATCCCGCTGTCGTCTTTTTCCAAACTGCCGCCGCCCGGCAGCGATGTCAAGTTGCTCACGCAGCTGGTGGTGCGGGAAGATGCGCATATTCTTTACGGTTTCATGTCGGCGGGGGAACGCGACTTGTTCCGGCTGCTGGTGAACAGCGTCAGCGGCATCGGGCCAAAGACCGCGCTGAACATTTTGAGTGGCATGAACGCCGTGGCCTTTCGCGGAGCGGTGGCTAATAGCGACGTTAAATCTCTTTCCCAAATCTCCGGCGTGGGCAAAAAAACGGCCGAGCGCATTGTCGTCGAACTGCGCGATAAAATGGGGGCGGCTGGCGCTCTGGAAGCGGCGAGCGCGAAACATGCTCTCTCTCCTGAGGATCAGAAGCTCACTGATGCCACCCTGGCGCTCATGGCCCTGGGCATCAAACAAGCCGACGCGCACGATGCTGTCCGGGCCGCCCAAACAATGCTGGGTGCGGAGGCGACCGTGGAGCAATTGGTGCGGGCCGGACTCAAAAAAAGCTGACCTCATTCCATGGCAAATACCCCAAAGCCCCAGCGAAGCGGAGTGGTGGTGCCACACACGCCCAAATGGCCGCAACGTTTGCTGGCGCGGTTGATCCATGGACTGGCCCGGGGGCTGGCGGCAACCCTTCGGTTCCAAATGGAGGACCGGTCCGGTTATTTTTCCAGCGGTCCGCCGGAGAAGCTGATCTTTACGATCTGGCATAACCGATTGGCTCTGGCGCTGGTGCTTTATCAGCGCTACGTCTCCCGCCGGGACCCTGCCCGGCGGCTGGCGGCCATGGTAAGTGCGAGCCGCGACGGTGGCATGGTGGCCCGCGTGTTGGAACTTTTTCAGGTGCAACCGGTGCGCGGTTCCTCCTCCCGCCGGGGCGCGCAGGCGCTGCGTGAATTAGTTGCCTGGGGCGGGCGCGGATACGATCTGGCCATCACGCCCGACGGCCCGCGCGGCCCGCGTTATGTGGTGCAGGAAGGCGTGATCTCGGCGGCGCAACTCAGCGGCCTGATCATCTTGCCGGTGGCGTATCACCTGAACTGGAAAATCACCGTGAAGAGCTGGGACCGGCTTCAGATCCCGCTCCCGTTTGCGCAGGTGCGCGTTGTCATGGGTGCTCCGTTGCGGGTGCCGCCCGAAACGGACGAGTCGGGCCGCGCCGCCTTGCGGCAAAAACTGGAAGCGGAGTTACACGCTATTACGCACGATTAAAATGATCGCCCGCGTCAGCCTGGAGCTCGCGTTGCGCAAGGAATTTGATTATTCGATTCCGGCGGAACTGGCGGGCCAAATAGAAGTCGGCAGCCGCGTGCAGGTTCCCTTCGGTTCGCGAAACCTCCTGGGCGTGGTAACCGCCCTGGCCGAGGAGTCCGGCTATGCCCGCCTCAAACCGATTTTGAAAGTTATTGGTGCGCAATCGCTGGTTACCCCGAAAGTGCTCACCCTGGCTCGCTGGATAGGTGATTATTACTGTTGTGCGCCGGAAACCGCGCTGAAATCCGTGTTGCCCGAAGCGGTGCGCAAGGAAGACGCCGGATGGCGCGAGCGCCTGCTGGTGCGGGCGCTGCCCGCGAACGGCGAATTCCCGAAACTGCCGCAGCGGCAGCAGGCGGTATGGCAGGTGGTGGAGGAGCGCCGTGAAATATTGCTGGCCGAACTGGTTACGCTGGCCGCAACGACGGCAGCCACGGTGCGCAAATTGGAAGATCGCGGACTGGTCACCATTACCTCGGAAATTTCCGAGCGCGATCCCTACGCACACGAAGTCATCCTGGCATCCCAGCCCCTGGTGCTGAATTCGGCACAGGCGACGGCTCTGGAGAAAATCAAGCAGGCCATGGCCGGAGGCAATGCCCGTAGCGATACGACTGTGGCCGGAAAAGCCTCTACGTTTTTACTCCATGGGGTAACTGGCTCCGGCAAGACGGAGATATACTTGCAGGCGATTGCGCTGGCATTGGAACAGGGTAAGGGAGCGATCGTGCTGGTGCCGGAAATTTCCCTGACCCCCCAGACGGTGGAGCGCTTCAAAGCGCGCTTCAGCTCCGGGCCCTGGCAGACGTTGGTGGCCGTGCTGCATTCGCATTTAAGTGCGGGAGAACGGCATGACGAATGGCATAAGATCCGGCAGGGGCGGGCGCGCATTGTCATCGGGGCGCGCTCGGCGATTTTCGCACCAGTGGAACCGCTCGGGCTCATTATTGTGGATGAAGAGCACGAGCATACCTATAAGCAGGAGGAGTCGCCCCGTTACCACGCACGCGATGTGGCGGTGATGCGCGGGCAGATGGAAAACGCGGTGGTGGTGCTGGGTTCCGCCACGCCTTCCCTGGAAAGTTATTTTAATTGCAAAATTAACAAGTTCACCCTCCTGGAACTACCCGAGCGCGTGGGTAACCAGAAAATGCCGCACGTCCGCGTGGTGGATATGCGGCAGTCAGTGCGCGATGGCAAGGGGCCGCCGCTGTTCTCCCCGCAACTCAAGGAAGCCATTACGCAGCGGCTTGAGCGCAAGGAGCAGACTATTTTGTTTTTAAACCGGCGCGGTTATGCTAGTTCGCTGCAATGCCCGAAATGCGGTCATGTTTGCGGCTGCCCGCACTGCAGCATCTCACTGACCTACCACCGGACCGATCCGAAATTATGCTGCCACATCTGCGGTCATGTGGAAAAGGTTCCGCTCGTGTGCCCCAATGAAGCCTGCAAAAACCCCGCCATTCGTTTTGCCGGCACCGGCACTCAGAAAGTGGAGGAGATCCTGGGAAAGCTCTTTCCGCAGGCAACGGTCCGGCGCATGGATGCCGATACCATGAAACGCAAGGACGATTACCGTCGCGTGCTGGGCGATTTCCGGGTGGGAAAAATCGACATCCTGCTCGGCACCCAGATGATCGCGAAAGGACTGCATTTTCCCAACGTGACGCTGGTGGGCATCATTTATGCCGATATGGCCCTGCACCAGCCGGATTTTCGCGCCGGGGAACGCACCTTTCAATTGCTGACGCAGGTTTCCGGTCGGGCCGGTCGCGGGGACGTGGAAGGCGAGGTTTTTGTGCAGGCCTTTACTCCCTTTCATCCTTCCATCCAATTTGCCCGGCGGCATGATTTCCTCGGCTTTTATGAGCAGGAACTGGAATTTCGTCAGCAGCTAAAGTATCCGCCCTTCAGTCGCGTGGCGTTGCTCACGCTCAAGGGGTGTCATGAAGAGAAAGTGAAATTATCCGCAGATCATGTCCGCAGTGTGATCGAGGCCAAAATTCTCGGGGCAACCACCCCGACTTCAGGACTTTCGCCGGAACGCTCCGGCACGCGAATTTTGGACCTGACGATTTCCGGCCCCGCTCCGGCTCCCTTGCTGCGGGCGGAAAATTTTTATCGCCACCAGATCATGTTGCGAACGCGGTCCATGAGCGCCCTGAGTCGGGAGTTGGCCAAAATGACGCAATCACTCACGCTGCCGGAGGATGTTTCCCTGGTGGTGGATATTGACCCGGTGAGTTTGAGTTAGCCTTTTACACCCTGTTCCGCTTCCCGGAGGCAATGGGCAAGGTAGGGCAGTAGTTGTTTCTTGCGGGAAACCACCTCGCGCAATTCGTAAATGCCGGGTTCCAGTCGGGGATAATCAATGCGCCGGACCAGTTTCTCATCACCGGCCACCAGTAGCAGTGAACTTTGCGTGGCGACATCGGTGACGAGCAGGCTGGAAAAATGATAAGCCCGCTGCGCGCGGTAGGCCTCGAGCGCGGACAGCAATTCCTCCTTGCGCTTCCAAAACTGGTCAAAGCCCACTTCTTCGATTTGCGCCACGCTGAAGTTTTTGCCGTCCTCGCGGTATTCCTTGCAATCGGTGGTGATGGCTTGCGGCGCAGGTTTGAGCGTGAGCAATGAACCGCTGGCAAACAGTTTTTCGGTAAACTCGCGGGCGTTAGTGCGGGACAGCGTTTCCAGCTTTCGTAAAATTTCCACGTCCCGCCCGGTGGTGGTGGGCGAGGTGAGATTCAACGTGTCGGATACCACGCCGGCCAGCAGCAGGCCCGCGATGTCCGCTGGCAATTCCACGTCGTTGCGGAAGAAACAATCGGCCACAATGGTGCAGGTGGAGCCGACCGGCTCGTTGCGAAATAAAATCGGTTGCTGGGTCGCGAGTGCGCCTATGCGGTGATGGTCAATGATCTCAATGATTTCCACTTCGTCCGCTCCCTGCACCGCCTGCGAGAGTTCATTGTGGTCCACCAGAATCAATTTGCGGGTGACCGTCTTCAGAAAATCCGTTTTGGACAGAATGCCGACGGTTTGGCCCTGGCCATTCAAAACGGGGAAAACCAGGAAGCCGGAGGAGGTTGCTTCATCGCGCACGGCGGCGAGCGGCGCGTTTTCCCGGAAACAGAGGAACTCCTCATTTAGGACATGGCGCACCGCGACGGCAGCCCGGCAGAGCGATGCCGTGGTGGCGGTATCGTGCGGTGAGGTGATGACGCTGACATTCCGTTTGCGGGCGGCCTCCAGCGTCTTGGGTTCGGCTTGGGTGCCGCCGGTGATGATCAGCACGCGAACGCCCTCCCGGATGGCAATATTCTGGATATCCCAGCGGTCGCCCACGATGACGCAACATTTTTCCGGCGGGAATTTTTCCAGGCGAGCGGCAAAGGATTCCAAGCCCATGGCACCAATCATCAAAATCAATTCGTCTTCGCGGTCGGTGTCAAAGCCCACAATCAGCTGTCCGTCGAGGGTCTGCGCCAGGCCATCAAGGGAGGATAGCACTTCGCGGGTGTTCGCACCTTGGCTGACTGCGGGAAAAAGGAACTTGCTCAACTTGAACAGGGAAAGCAGGCCGCGGCATTTTTGTTCCGCATCCATCACGGGCAGGATGCGGAGGTTTTTGCCATCCATCAGGCGCAGTGCCTCGGCGGCGGTGGCGCCGGGTGGCACGCTTAAAATCCGCCGCTGCATGACATCGGAAATTTTTGGCGAAACATCCGCAACAAACTTTGGCGCCGGGATCCCGAAGGTCTCGAGCACGAAATCAATCCGGTCATTGGTGTCGCCGCAGCGCGCGGCGACAGCTTCCTCCAGACCGGTGCGGCGCTTGAATTCCGCGTAGCCGATGGCGGAACAAATCGCGTCGGTGTCAGGATTTTTATGACCGATAACCAGTATTTCACTCATGCAAGTCGGCTCAGCCTAACCAGAATTGGCGATGGTCGCAAGCGGAAGCGGGATTTGACTCGTTCCGGTCTTGCCCGCAAACTTTTGGTTAACATGAGAGCAATCGTTGCCATTATCGCTGCCGCTGAATTAATCGCCGGCAGTTGCGGGGCCAAAAGTTCGTTGAACGTGCGTGACTTCGGTGCGGTGGGCGATGGGGTGGCAAAAGACACCTCTGCTATCCAAAAAGCCTTGGATGAATGCGCCGGTGGCGGCGGGGGAACGGTGCTGGTGCCGGACGGGGTTTACCTGACCGGCAGTCTGGTGCTCGGACGGGACACCACGCTCCAGTTGTCTTCGCGCGCCAGCTTGGTGGGGAGCCCGGACATTGCCGATTACCCGCTGGTCAACATCCGGTGGGAAGGTGAATTCCGGGAAGGTCACCGCGCCCTGCTATCGGCTTCCAATGCCGCTAATGTCAAACTTACCGGCGGGTTCATCTTCGGTCCGCCCTCGCCCTTGAGCCACCTGCGCAATCCGCGGGGGCCTTCCCTCATCGAATTGACAGGCTGCACCAATGCTGTGCTGGAAAGTTTCACCACGCAGTACCAGCAGCTCTGGTCTATTCACCTGCTGTTTTGCCAAAACCTGACCGCCCAAAACCTTACTTTGCGCACGGTTGGCGCTAATGGTGATGGTATTGACGTGGATTCCTGCGATGGCGTGACGATTGACCGCTGCGACATTAACACCGGCGACGATGCCATTTCACTCAAGTCTGGCCGCGGCTTGGCTGCTCAAAGCCTGGGCCGGCCCACGCAAAATGTGCTCATTCGCGATTGCCGCCTGCACAGCTCCATTTACGCCGCCATCGGCTTGGGCACTGAAATGTCCGGCGGCATCCGTGACGTGAAATTACAAAATTGCGTGCTGTCCGGTCGCCAGAACGCCATTTTTATCAAGAGCCGTGAAGGGCGCGGCGGTTTCATGGAAAACATTTCCGGCGAAAATCTGACCATCCTCAAGTCGCCGACCTTCATCGGCATTGATCTTTTGAAAAAGGGGATTCAAGCCACCGATCCCGTGCCGGGCGAGGTGGAGAAATGGGCGCGCGTGCAGAATTTCAGCTTCAAGCATGTTCGCGTCCAGGATGTCGCCGAGCTGGTCGCAGGCGTCAATGTGCCCACGGCCCGGCCGGTGGAGGGGTTCGCGCTGGCGGATATTTCCGGGACCTGTTCCCGGGGGATTTCCCTGGCCAACATGACCAACGTGGTTTTGTCCCAGATCAACGTCACCGGTTTCGCCGGGTCTCTGATCAAGACCACCAACGTGCAGGGCACGGGGCTGGACCTTTCTGCCGCGAAATAATCAGGGTTTTTGCGGATGCAACTGCGCCCAGCGCGCATAGTGTTCTAACACGCGTTTGCCCGTGTCCTTGAACCAGGCATAGCCTTTGCGCCGTTCGCGGGAAATTTCATTCACGTCGTCGTGAATCGTCTTGTCGCGGTCGCCAAAGATCGGTCGGTCCGTTCCGATTTCGTAGTAGCGCGACCAGATGGGGCCGTTGTCCGGCGCATTTACCAGCTTGCGGCTTTCCGTGCCCACCACGCGAAAGGCTTTGTCCATGATCTTGGTTTTTTTAAACCAGGTGGCCGCCGCGTGAACCGCTGTCACCACCCGCGAATCTGGCTGTGGCAATTGCATCAGGAATAAGATCAGCGTGCCGCTCTCGCTGGACGCTGCCGCCGGCATCTCATAGTTTCGCGCGGATACGGGCTGTAACGTGATGGCATCGTGCTGCTGGCCCCACACGGTGCGGCGTCCGTCCGCGACAATTTGCGCGGCCAGCATGCAATCCAATGCTTTTTGCCAGCCGGCCTCTGCCTGCGCACGTAATTCTTTGTCCGTGAAGGCAAATTCCGCCTGTCCGCCCGCCACGTCGCGGAGGAATTCAACAATGTGCAGCATGGCATCGTCATTGAATGTCACCGCATCGTGATACCCTCCTTGCAACGGCCAGACTTGCGGCCAGCCGCCATTGGGATACTGGGCGGCAAAAATATAATCCAGCCCGCGCCGGAAGGAATTTTTCCACGCCTCTGCATGGTCTTTTGAGGAAGCGATGACTTTGGCGAGGAACCGTAATTCGGTGGTGGTTGCGTCATTGTCGAAGGTGCCCACATAATTCCAGCTGTCCTCCAGCGGCGTGTCAAAATCGTTGGTGCCGAGCCAGAGTGATCCGTTTTCTGCCCCGAAAAGCTCGCCGGGCAACCGCTTTCGCGCGGTAAAATCGGTGTTTTTACTCCAGCCGCCCGCCGGGGTTTGGAACGATACGAGAATATCGGCAATACGTTGCGCCGCTGCTCCCGCATACCAACTGGCCTCATTATCCAGCGACAGTCCCTTGGCGGAGTGCGTCTTGGGTGGCAGTGTGGACTTTTTCAAGTCATGGGTTTTCAACTCTGCCAGCAAAAAATCCCGGTCCGCCTGCCGTTGCCGTTGCGAATGTTCATAATAGGCCTTCCAGGCGGGCAAGCCGGCGACCCGGTTGGCGGTGAGCGGGGTGGCGGGAATATTGGTGGCAATCACCGCGCTGCGCGAGGGTGCGCAGAACAAAATGAATAATAGGCCTAAGCGGCGGGCACAGATCATGAGAGTTTCAGACGCTGATACCCTTGGTTAAGTTTCCGGACTTTTCCTCCTTCTTGACATCATGGGCGCAAGCGGGCGGGGGCCGATGACCGTACCAAAGCCTCAAATCAAGCCTTCTTCACAAAACAGGCTTTGAGACCCACGGATATGCCATCCACCTTGCAAGTGATTTCATGATCGCCGTCGCCAAGCCGGATGGGTTTGGATTTGGAACCGCCCTTGAGCACTTGAGAGCCGCCCAGTTTCAAGTCTTTGATGAGGATCACACAATCGCCATCAGCCAGGCGGTTGCCGTGGGCGTCCTTCACCATGCGCGGGCCGTCGGTCGCTTCGGGGGCGGCTTCCCGCGGCCATTCATGGCCACAGGTCACACATTCGTAATTTTGGGTGTGTTCTAGAATCTCAGGCATTTCGCACATCGGGCAGGCCGTTGGTTTGGTCATAAAAAAGCATGATAACCAGCTATTGTGATCTGAATCAATCGCACATTTGTCCCGGGAATATTTGGCATGGACTATGGTCCCATGAATCTGATGAAAAAAGGAGGCTCGTGGTTAACATTTCACTGGTCGTACTTCTCTTATTGTTCGAAAGCGCTCGTGTCTATCCAAAGGATGGTATTACCAGAGCAGCAGCAACCCATCCTCAGCCGGGATCGGACGGTGTTGCTTCAACTCACCCTTCATAGGTGGAATTTGTTGCCCGAGCGTGTAGCAAAAACTGCCGGCAGGACATCCGGACGCAGGCGCATTCAACCGGCACGACGGAATGGCGTAAGGCGTCATGCGGTGGCAAGGCGTTAGCCGCGACACCGCTTTTTCTCAACCACGATTTCAAGCCCCGTTCAGGGGCGATATCGTTGTAGAACCAAAATCAAAATAATTTTCAGCCCCGTCGGGGCGGCATCAGCCGACACATTCCCGAAGATGCCTACGGAGCTTGTTTTCATTGGCGATGACGATTCTACAAATATATCGCGCCGACGGCGCTAGGCATGGCGCGCTAATTAAAATCGAGGGCGGGCAGGTTTACGGAGGGGCTTCGTGATTTCGATTACCTATTTTGATAAAAAGTCGAGGTGACAAGGAAGACTTGGCAAGCCCCAACGTGTCATGCGGTGGCAAGGCGCAGCCGCGACACCGCTATCGCTCTCGCCAAGGCTTCCCGCCAGCCCGCCCACGATCGCCCGCCGCCACAGCTCCGCATTTCCCAATTTAGGCTTTTTGCGTATTCGCTACCCCCTGCCACCATTCTGTCCCTCAAAGCGCCAGAGGTCTGGCGCTTTCCAAGACGCTTCGCGCCATCCAAGCGTCCCGTGAACGCGCCAGCGTCTTGAATGCGGTGGCCCTCCACCGCTTTTCCCTGCCGCACCGGTTAACCACCCATTCGTTTCCCTCCGGAGCGCGGAGCCTTGCTCCGCGGGTTAAAAAGAGAAAATTGACAATTTTTCCTGGCCGGGCGCGTGGCCGTTTGCCAAGACTTCCGTCTTCGCCGTCTTTGCTTTTAACCTGCCTCGGCGAGCGGGGAGTGACGTGCCCTGTCTTTGCCGTTCTTTGGCAGCCTCAAACATGGCATTAATTTGAGCCTCGTCACCTCGGCTCCTACCGGGTTTTGAATTTGGCTCTGAATTTAGCCAAAAATCCGGGCCGCTTTAAACCACGAATTTGCCACCTGCTTCGGGAAAAATTCCTGGCGGATCGCCCAAGGCGCAATTAATCCGAATTCATCCCATGGATTTGTGTCACAATTTGGCAACAACCGGAGGCAGGCGCAGAAAATACGCCGGTAAATTTCTTAAAACCCGGAAAAACCTCTGAAATATAGCCTTTTTGCGAGCCGCGAATGGATGGCCGATTAGTGTTGCTCTATGGCTTTTAAGTGCAGGTTTTAGTCTTGGGGGATGGCTAAACTGTGGCTCTTAAAAATGAAAAGTTTCCTGAGTCTAAATAAAACTATGTTGAATAAGAAAAGCGCCGGATTCCTCGCCCTTTTGGCAAGTTTTGCCGTTGGTGATATTTTGTATGCCGGCTCTCTGGCATCCCCCAACAGTTACACCGCCGGCGATGTTTTGGTTTGCTTCCGTAAATCCGGCGGAGCCAATGACCTTGTGGTGGACGCCGGTCCCGTGTCCACGTTGACCAATGCGACGGTCAACCAAGTCATTCCGATTACTCAGTTCTCCGGCAGTCAGCTAGCTAAGGTGGGCACCAATGGCATTAGCTGGTCGGCCTTTACCTGGTTTGACAATTCATTTTTGCCGTCGAGTGTTCAATACACTTTGTTTGTGAGCAAAGGGCGCACGTCGGTGGGTACACAAACCACGCCGTGGGTGCAGCAGAGTCAAAATTCGCAGAAAGGCACTGCCCTGACCATGAGTGTTATTCCCGCTGGGGCTGGCGATTGCCGGAATTATCAGGTGGTGAATTCGGATACGGCTGTGGTTGAGCCGGATGATATAAACAATGTAAATGTTAATTATCTTAACGGCCAAAGTTATTATGGAACCTTGGGGGCGAATCTCGATTTCAGTGGTAAGTTTACGGTTGGCAGTGACACCATCGAATGTAACACGGCGGCTAATTTTATCACGGCTGGGGTAGTGGCTCGCTCGGATTTTTACCAGATTCCGCCGCGCGGCAATGGCAGCGTGAAATTTCTTGGTTATTTTGAGCTTAGCACCAACGGTGCTCTGACTTACGTGGCGTATCCCAGCTTGACCGCGCCAACTCCGACAGTTCCGGTGATCAAATCCATCAGCCGCAACAGTGGGATTTCCAGTGTCAGTTTCACCACGGGCACCTTTGGCACTTATACTTTGCGGGGAACCAATAGCGCCGGTTTCGCCACCGCCCGCACCAATTGGCCGGCGATTTCTTCGATTACCGGCAATGGTTCCATTCTGACTTTGCAGGACACGACTTCCCTCAGCAGCAAGTTTTATGTAATCACGGCTCAATAACGGGACGTGATTTATCTCCAAACCAAAACAAAATAACATGAAAAAACATACAATCCTCACAGCAGTCATGGCTGCCGCCGTAATGGGCGGGACCAGCGCCATGGCACAATTCAACTACCAAAACGGTGACATGCTCGCCGCCTTCGGCAATGGTACGGCCGCTGGCAGCAAGGACGTCATAGTGGATCTTGGTTCCATTGCCAATTTCCAACCCGGTCCGGCTACCCAGAGCTGGGATTTGAGTTCTTATATGACTTCCCAGTTTGGCGGCCTCAGTGGCAGCGTTTATTGGGCCGTTCTCGGTGCCAATAATCCCGTGCTGGGCATCTATAACCATGCCGTTTCACAGGCGGATACTTATACTTTTTGGAGTACCGTGGGTCGTGCGGATGTAAACACGCAAAATGCCTCGCCCGCTGTGGTGCGAAGCGTGGCTCAACACGCTGCCGTGAATAACATCATTTCGATTGGTCAAACGACCCTCCCTGCTTCGGCTAGTCCTGGTTTAATCACCGATTTGGCACCGGGTGTTGAAGCCGTGGACGTTTCTGCCGGGGTGTTTAGCACAGCGATGACTAGCCCTTACAACGGTAATCTTCAAGGTTCCATCGGCTATAACGTGATCAATAACGGGGCCGGTGTTTCTGATCTGTTCAAAAACGACCCTCGCTCCGGAGCCACCACCACCGCCACGTATCTCGGTAATTTCACCTTGGACAACACCGGTATTTTGACCTTCAGCCCGGTTCCTGAACCCTCCACCTGGATGATGATTGGTTCGGGCGCTGTGGTCTTGCTCACTCTTCGTCGCCGTAAATAATCAATTAGCTCCTTTACCATCAACAAACAATAAAACACAACAATAGTCCGAAATAAAAAATATATGAAAAAAGCATTATCCATCACCTTGGCTGCCGGTTTGGCCAGCGCTCTGCCGCTGCAAGCCGCGAACAGCATCTTTCTGACCGGCTCCACGGCCTTCCGCGCCAACGTGCATGACGCCTGTTTCAAGTTGTTCAGCCCCGCCCCGGCGGTCAAATATGACACCACCAAAGTCATCGGTGGCGACGGCACCTCCACCAACAGCAATCCTGTGTGGACGATGACCGGCACCCCGATCAGCGCCGTCACCAATATCAGTGGAACCATGACCATCTATGCTGATTTCACTGGTTCGATTCAAGGTATTGCTGCCGTTGAAAACAAGACCAAGCTTCCTTACCTCAACACGGATGGCACCTTGCGGACCAATACGCCGACGATTGCCTTTACCGACAATTCCAGCGGTGCGGTTCCTTACCCGGCCAAAGGAAGTTTCTCTGAAGAGCAGGTTGCGGTTCAACCCTTCGTGATCGTGAAATCAAACGCCGGTGGCGTGATGAATAGCATCAACAACGTTACTTGGGAACAGTTGAATAACATGGTCACGCTTGGTTCCATTCCTCTTTCCACCTGGACGGGCAATAAGGCTGCGGATTACAACACCAGCATCTACCTGCTTCAGCGCACCAAAGACTCCGGTACCCGCCGCACGATCCTGGCTTATCTGGGTTATGGCTATAATCAAGGTGTCAGTGTTTATAATTTTGACCCGACCAACAACGCGATCTATTCAGCCGTTAACTCCCTCAACACCGCCGCCGGTGCTCCTGGCTACGGCGTGGTTGGTTCCGCCGGTGTTAGCGGTGCGAACTTGAACTGGGGTCCTGGTTATGTGGGTGGCGGCGACATCAAAAACGCCATCAAAAATACCGGCTCTGCCAACTTGACCTTGGGCTACTTGTCCTTCGCGGATGCCAAGGGCATTACCGGTGTCAACTGGTCTCAGGTTATTTCTCTCAATGGTGTTTGGCCCACGGCGGCGGGCGCTGCCCTACATGGCAACACCGGCACCAATGACTTCTCGCCGATCTCGGCTGGTTGCTATGGCTACTGGGGTTATGAAGTGGTGGTTTATCCGAACGTGGCACCCAGTTCTTTGAGCGCCGACCAAGACTTGGTTGCCGGCCAGTTGGGCAACCGCACCACCCCTGGTACCTTCTTGGGTGTGTTGGACGCGCAGACCTATGATGGTGTGCTCGCCACCCCTGCTATCGGCAGCCTTGAAAACGAAATCGAAAATAGCAAAGTCAATGGTGCTACCGCGATTCGTTTGTCTGACATGACCTCGTCCCGCACCTCGGTCGGCGGCACGATCACTCCCTAATTGGATTTAGTCCTAGCTCCATCATGGCCGGTGCGGATTTTTCCGCGCCGGCCTTTCTTCGCACAAAGAACTGATGAAAATCCCAATAATAATCGCACTGCTGACGATCCATAGCGTCAGTTTTGCCTGGGATTTTGTGCAGCTAAACGGCATTACTGGGTTGTTTAAGGCCAAAATGGCCTTTTTAGTGATTTACCAACCGGAACAACCAAACCCCATCAACCTCACCTTATCAGAGGGGGAAACGCAATTGGGGATCAAGCTTGTGGGGGTGGACGTGGAGCACCAACGCGTGGAAATTGACAATGACGGCGTTAAGCAGTTTCTGCGCCTGAGTTCCGGTATTGGGGATTCCGCTGCTGTCACCCCCATTCCTACGGAAGATACGCCACGCCCGATCACGGATCAGGATAAGCAAGCTGTTGCCAATTTTTTAGCGAGCCAAAGCGCTTTGGCGAAAATGAATAACGGAGCCTCCTTGTTTACTGCTGCCGTCGGATCCGGCGGCAATGGCTTTGGAGGATCAATTCCTAATGCCGGGTCTGGTTCCAACCCTGCGAATCCGCCTTCTGACTCGGGTTCTGACTCCAATGGAATAAAGCCCCAGACAGATTACACCAAGGAACGCTGGTACCGGGAATCCCTTGTGGTGGAACAAAAACGTCTGGATACCGCCAATGACGTGCTAGCGGGCGAAATGACGCCGTTGCCTCGCACCCCTTTGACTCCCTCAGGCACGCCCGAGGTTCTGCTCGGTCGCGGTGCCTTTTATTCCAATCACATACCCAATTATGTGGTTCCCGGTTTCGTGAATCCGCTGGTCTCTCTCTGACCGTATAACTGCGGGCGAGCCAGCTTCTGTTAACTCCTGTTGCCGTATTTGTCTTCCCGCCGGCGCGTCACTCCGTGCGCGGCGACGTAATAAACCCGGACACCTCTGTTGGTAAGCAAACGGCGCGCAGAAGAGTGCCTGCCTAATGGCACCTCCCCTTGTGCTGCCGACTGAATCACAATTTTGAATCAAATAATAAAATAAATCTTCCACCCAGACGGACCGAAAATCGCACTGGAAATGGACCGGATTTTGGTTCTCATTGCTCGACCTGAATGACGACTCCTGCCAGGCCCGCATGCGGTAGGGAGCGCAGTCCTCTGCGCGCCGTCGTGGCAAATCCGAACGCGTCTGTTGGCAAGCGAACTGCGTGCAGAGGACTACCCGCCCACGTTGCAAGCAAGTTCTCATTCTTCAGCGATAAACAGTCCGACAGTCGCTCAGGAACCATCGCCAGCAACCCATGGACCCTGCTGAAAGAAAGGTCCATCCGCAAACAATCGGCTTGTGTCGCGGCGGCGGCCATTAGTCCGCGTACCAAATTATCGGCCAGTAGCCCGGCGTAGCACTCCTTGCCCACGATATCGGCGGATTTGGCCTTCGAGCGGTCCCTCTGCACAGTGGATTTGACGGTCCGGAAGTGCAACTCCGACTGCCAGCACATGGAATCGGCGCGGACGGCTTTTCTGGAGGTTGCCGCTTCCCAGCCAGCCGCGTAGGTTCAATGGCCGGTACCGGCGGAAAACTGTTCCGCCATGCGTGTCAGCCGTTTGTTGTCGGCGCGGATGCGCGCGGCGAGTGTGCGCGAGGTTGCCTGCAAAAAGGGCGTGGCGAGATTCGGCGCTTCGCGGGTCAGGCGTTGAAAGTTGGTCGCCGAAAGCCGCAATAGCGTGCTATCCACATTCGCCACCACATCCGCTGAGCGCGGACCCTGGTCGAAGATGGACATCTCCCCGAAGAAATCACCAATGGCCACCGTGATCAGAATGGTTTCCCGCCCGCCGGCGAGCGTGCGGGCGCGGAGTTCGCCTCCCAGCACCAGATACAGCGCGTCGCCGGGGTCTCCCTGGCTGAAGAGCACGGCGTGCTGTTTGACTTCCTTTAATTCCAGGAATTCCGCCAGGTGAGCCAGTTGGGCTTCGTTAAGGTCCGCCAGAATCTTGATGCGGCGCAGCGAGCCCGGCTTGAAGCCTTTGCGGATGAAGCTGGTGGAAACCCCTTCCATCGTGGCGGTCAGGTAATCCTTCAATTCGGGGATATCCTCCGCTTTGCACCAGCGATTGTCCTCGCGCGAAAAAACCCAGCTTTCCCGCTGCACCCGCTCATCCGCCGTCCATTCCTGCAGCGTTTCCAGCGGCACCGGGCCGTAGGAGGATTCGTCAATGCCCCAGATGAAATATCGGTTGGTAGAATTTACTGATTCCATAATTAAGGGCTAATTATCATTAGGCCGGGGCGGATTAAAAGCAAAAAGTTAATCCACCACTGGATACGAACCCAGTATTTTCACGAAATTGCAATGCTGGCCGAGTTGCTCAATCGCTTTGGTCACCTTGGCGTCCTGATAATGCCCGGCGCAATCCACAAAAAAGAAATATTCCCAGGCCTTGCGCTTGCTGGGACGGGACTCGATTTTGGTCATGTTGATCTTGAATTTGCGGAACGCCGCAATCGCTTCATACAGGGCGCCCGCCTTGTCCGCCACGCTTAACATCAGGCTGGTGCGGTCGGCCCCGGTGGGCGGACTGCACTGCCGGCCCAGCACGATAAAGCGCGTGACATTCACGGAATTATCCTGAATATCCCGCCGCAGAATTTTGAGCCCATACTTTTCCGCGGCGAGCACGCCGCCGAGGGCGGCGGCAAATTTCTCCTTGGCGGCCAGTTCCGCCGAGCGCGCATTGGAAGAGGTCTCCACGATTTCCACGCGCGGTAAATTTTTTGCCAGCCAGCCGCGGCATTGCGCCAGGGATTGGGGATGCACGTACAGTTTGCGGATCCGGGCTAGCGGGGAGTTGCTCATCAGGCATTGCTGGATGCTGAGCACAATCTGCGACACAATTTTCAGGTCGCTGTCCACAAACATATCCAGCGTGTGCGTGACCACGCCTTCAGTGGAATTTTCCACGGGCACCACCCCGTAATCGGCGGTGCGCTTGCTGACTTCGGTGAAAACGTCGCCAATGGTCTTCTGCGCGGCATAGTTGAGGCTGGCCCCGAATTTCTCGATGGCCGCCTGATGGGTGAAGGTCGCTTCGGGGCCAAAATAGGCGATCACCATGGTCTTTTCCAGGGCCAGGGCGCTGGACATGATTTCCCGGTAAATCGCCCGGAGTTGATCGTCGGTGATTGGCCCGCTGTTTTGGGCGCAGACGCGGTCAAATACGGCGCGCTCCCGGTGGGGGGCATATATTTCCTCGCCCGCCGCCAGCTTGATTTCTCCGATGGATAAGACATGGCGGGTGCGCTCATTGAGCAGCCGGACAATCTGCGCGTCCAACTGGTCAATCGCCTGGCGATGTTCGGAAAGGCTCATCGCAATCAAGGATGCGGAAATCAGCCGGAAGAATCAAACCCGTTTCTGCCGGATTCCTGGGCGTCCGCCGGTGCGTGGCTCCCGGATGCTTGGCCGGCTCACGGGGAAAATTGTTTTTTGAATTTTTCTGCTCGCGCTTAGTCGCCCGTTCGCGTTATAAATGATGCATTAGGAAACGGGCATTCTCATGGTAGTATTTCTTAACGGGAAATTTTTGGCGGAAGCGGAGGCGGTCGTTCCTTTGAGCGATCGCGGGATTCTGCTGGGCGACGGCTTGTTTGAAACCGTGCGGGTGGCCAACCGGCGTCCCTTCCGGCTGGCCCAGCATCTGGAGCGGCTGGTGCGTGGTGCCGATTTTCTTAAAATCCCCCTGCCGTGCCTGCCCCGGGAAATACAGCAATTCACCCTGCAATTGATTGCGGAGAATGATTTGCCCGAGGCAATTTTGCGGGTGACCCTGACCCGCGGTTCGGGTGCCCGCGGCTATTCCATTAAAAACGCCGGACCGCCCACCTTGGCCATGGTGCTGCATCCGTTGCCCCCGCAAGCCGCTGCGGAGGAGCCGCTCCAGTGGAGTCTGGTCACCTCCTCTTTTCGCATACCGTCTGCGGATGCGCTCTCCTCGTTCAAAACCACCAGCAAAATCAGCCATATTATGGCGCGTGCCGAGGCGGAGGAAAAGGGGGCGGATGAAGCGCTGTTGCTCAACACCAATGGCGAGGTGGCCGAGACGGCGGGCGGCAATATTTTTTGGGTTTTTCACGATAAGATCTGCACCGTCCCGACCGGGCGCGGGGTGCTGCCCGGGATAACCCGGGCGGTGGTATTGGAATTATGCCAGTCGCTCGGGTTGCCCACCAATAAATGCGTGGTTAAGCCGGAACAGTTGCGTCGGGCCGAAGGCATATTTGTTTCGCAAAGTACGCTGGGTATTGTCCCGGTCGCGGCTTTTGACGGCCATCCCGTCGCCCCGTCACCGCTGGTGGACCAGTTGGCGTCCGCTTATCACACGGCGCTGTTGCACGAGACGATGTGATGCCTTTCATTAGCCTGCATCAAATCGTCCGATCCCGCTTGAATTTACCACCGCTGGCAGCGTAACTTACCGCGTAACCACGAGGTATTATATGATAAACGCCAGCCTTGACCGTTGTCTTTCGTTTGTAAACAGCCAATCCGTGCCGTCGGCGAAAGCCGCCGCCCCGGTGCAGGTTCGCCGTGCCGTCACCATTTCGCGCCAGGCAGGGTGTGGTGCGGTACATGTGGCGGAAAAATTGGCCAACTATTTGCAGCAGCAGGCGCCGGTGCCGGGCGTCAGCTGGACGATCTTTGATCGGGAGTTGATGGATAAGGTGCTTGCCGACCATAAATTGCCGAAATACCTCGCCAAATTCCTGCCGGAGGACCGCGCCTCGCAGATCGAGGATACGCTGGCTGATATTTTTGGCGTGCACCCGCCGACGCATACGATGATCAAGCAGACGGCCGAGACGCTTTTGCAACTGGCTGAACTTGGCGGAGTCATCCTCATTGGTCGCGCGGGCAACATTGTGACCTCCAAGCTGCCCCACGTTCTGCATGTTCGCTTGGTGGCCCCGTTGGAGGACCGGATTGAGCGCATTTGTCACGACGATCATAAAACCCCGGACGAAGCCCGGAAATTCTGCCTGGAGGAAGAGCAGGCGCGCGCGCGGTATCTGAAAACCTACTTTAACGCCGATATCAACGACCCGCTGCATTATCACCTCATCATCAATACGAGCCGGGTCAGTCCTCATCATGCCGCGCAATTGATTGCCGATGCGACGTTGAGCCTGAACTCCTAAATTCAAACTTGGGTCGGCGGCGCAGGTGTGGCTAAATGGGCGTGTGCCCGTTCTGCAAAAATCTTCGGGAAAGCGGCGGAATCGCGGCGGCGACTTTTTTGCCGTAGTGCTTTTGTTGGCCATTTTGACCGGGCTGGGCTGGTTGTGGTGGAGGCACCTGCATCTAGAAAAAAAGCCTCCCGCTCAGCTGCCGGCACCGGTTAATGTGGTGAAAAAGAGTGTTTCTCCCTTGCTCGCGGTTCCCGTGGTGAAAATTGTGGAAGCCGACCCGCTTCCGGTGCCGGTTCTGCCCGTTCCCGTGGCTCCGCCGGTAGTCATTCCCCCGCCCGCCAAGCCTCCGCCGGTCGCACCGGTGGTTCCAGCAACGGAATTTCCCCGTCCTGTGCATGCGGCGCTCGAAACCCAAATTGCGCTGGCGCGACGGGCCATTTCGCCTGGCTCGCTTGATGGGGCCATTGGCTCGCAGACGCGGGCGGCCCTCGCGGCGTTCCAGCGCACGGTTCATTTGCCTGCGGCTGGCACCCTGGATACCGACACGCAAGTCCAATTGACGCTCGCCGCGCCGTGGCTGGTGAATTATCTCGTGACCAGCAATGACCTGGCGCGACTTCAGCCACTCGGTAAAACCTGGCTGGCCAAATCCCGGCAGTCAGCCTTGGCATACGAAACCATTCTGGAATTGGTTGCCGAAAAGGCCCATGCCCACCCCCAATTGATTCAAAAATTAAATCCGGGGGTGGACTGGGCAACTGTTTCTGGCGGCACCGTGCTGAAAATTCCCGACGTGAGCTATCCCCCGCCGGTGGACCTGGCGGCTTTTGTGATTATCCATTTGTCGGGGAAATTTCTCGAAGCCTTTGATGCCGGAACCAACCTGTTGTTTCATTGTCCTTGCAGCATTGCCGCGCGGGTGGAAAAGCGGCCGGTGGGGCAGTTGCACGTTGCCGTGGTTGCCCCCAACCCCAATTATACTTTTGACCCGTCGGTGTTTCCCGAATCGCCGGAGGCGCAGGCGATCGGTCATAAATTGATTTTGCCGCCCGGCCCGAACAATCCCGTGGGCGTTGCCTGGATCGGTTTGGATCGGCCGGGCTATGGTATGCATGGCACTCCGGCGCCGGAGCAAGTCGGGCGCACGGAATCGCACGGGTGTTTCCGGCTGGCTAACTGGGATGCGGAATATTTGCTGAAACTCGCGTGGATCGGGCTGCCGGTGGAGGTGCTGCCTTGATCAGGATCGCCTGGCGGCCGTTCCAAATTTGTCCGGAAATTATCATTGCCCGGCAGCGAGATTCGGTAAAACTATAGGTGAACTTTAAACTAAGGAAAATATCATATGATGACGGGAATTATTTTGGCGGAACCGGGAACCATGGCCATCGGCGCGATTCTTCTCTTGATAGTGGGTGGACTGTTGGTCCTGGCGCTTATCATTGGCGGGCTGGTGGTCGGCATATACAACAAGCTGGTCACTTTGCGCAACCGTTACAAAAACGCCTACGCGCAGATTGATGTGCAACTCAAGCGCCGGTATGACCTGATCCCCAATCTGGTGGAAACCGCCAAGGGGTATATGGCCCACGAGCGGAACACTTTGGAAGCGGTCATTGCCGCCCGCAATGTGGCTTATGCCGCCTCCCAGGGTGCCGCCAGCAATCCCGGAGATTTAGCGGCGATGAAAAACCTGGTTTCCGCTGAAAGTGGTTTGGGGGGAGCGTTAAGTCGCCTCATGGTCGTCAGCGAGCAATATCCCGAACTCAAGGCGAATCAGAACATGATGCAATTGACCGAGGAACTGACTTCGACCGAAAACAAAATCTCTTTTGCCCGTCAGGCTTACAATGATTCCGTAATGGCTTATAATACTGACCGGGAGGTGTTTCCGAGCAATCTGATCGCTGGCACCTTTAATTTCGCGGCTGCGGAACTGTTCGTGATTGATAAGCCGGAGCAGAAGGACGCGCCCAAAGTTTCCTTTTCCTGACTGGCGGAAATACGGTCTCGCTAAATCGGTACAATTCTCTGCGCCGACGCAACGATGGCCGATGTGCCCATGGATTTTTTTGCGCGACAAGACCAGGCCCGCCGCAAAACGAAATGGCTGGTTGCCTACTTCGTGCTGGCGGTGGTTTTGCTGATTCTGGCCGTTTACGCCATTGCCCTGGTAATCTTCTCGGGTGCGCCATTGCGGCATTTGCATTCTGGCGCTCTGATACCGTATGCCTGGTGGAATGCGCCGGTGTTTCTGGGGTCAACTCTCGGCGTGCTCGCAGTGATCTTTTTTGGCAGCGCCTACAAGACCAGTGAGCTTTCCGCTGGCGGCAGCGCCGTGGCGACGCTGCTGGGCGGACGTCTGGTGCCTCAAACTACCCTGAATGCGAACGAGCGCAAGTTGCTTAACGTTGTCGAGGAAATGTCCATTGCCTCCGGCGTGCCCATGCCGCAGGTGTATGTGCTGGAAGACGAGGGAGGCATCAATGCCTTTGCCGCCGGTCATACGCCCAGTGACGCCGCCATCGGGGTGACCCGGGGCTGCATCGAGATGCTGTCGCGCGATGAATTGCAGGGCGTCATCGGCCATGAATTCAGTCACATTTTGAATGGTGACATGCGGCTGAATCTCCGGCTCATCGGCCTGATTTTCGGATTGTTTTGCCTGGCTACCATCGGCCGCATTCTTTTGAACACCCGCGGCGGCAATAGCCGCGACCGTAATGCCCTGCCGCTGCTCGGTCTCGCGCTGGTCATTCTGGGGGCCATTGGCGTGTTTTTTGGCCGCCTGATTCAGGCCGCCGTCAGCCGTCAGCGCGAATTCCTCGCTGATGCCTCCTCCGTGCAGTTCACGCGCAATCCCGCCGGTCTCTCGGGTGCCTTGCAGAAGATCGGCCGCTTCAGTCTCGGTTCCCGGCTGACCTCCGACCACGCGCCCGACCTCTGCCACATGTTTTTTGGCAATGGTCTCGGCGATTCGCTCTTTGGGGCAATGGCGACGCATCCACCTATTCCCGAACGCATCCGCGCCATTGATCCCGCGTGGGATGGTAAATTCGCGCCGCTCACTCCGGAACTGGCGCAACACGTCCAGCACGCGGCCCTGGACGATTTGGCGCATCGTCCGCGCACCGGGCTGGAATCCACCGGTTCGGGGATGCTCGCCGCCGGAGAAAATAGTCCTCGCGAACCCGGGGTGCCGTTTCTGGACCCCATTGGCACCTCGCAATTGCGGCCGGTAGCCTCCGCCCCGCCGGTGATCCGCGCGGATGCGGTGCTGCCGAATCTTGGCAATCCCTCTTCGCTTCATCTGCGCTCCGCCGAACAACTGCGCGATTCCCTGCCGGAAAACCTCCGGGCTGCCGCGCGGGATCCGCAATTGGCCATGGCGCTGGTCTTGGCGCTCCTGCTCGATGCCGGCGAAGCCTTGCGCCGCCAGCAGTTGGCCGGGATTGCCCGGCAGACCAGTCCAGCCCTCGCCGCCCGCTGCGAGTCTCTGTATCCGGCCGTGGCGGCGGTCGCCTGTCGTACCCGCCTGCCTCTGGTCAATCTGGCGCTCGGTTCCCTGTGCCTGCTTTCGGCGGACGAGTTCCGGCAGTTTTCCGCCACGCTGGAATGGCTGGCCGGCAGCGATGGCCGGGTGGAATTGTTTGAATTTGTCCTCCAGAAAATCATTCAGCGGCATCTGGCGGTCAAATTCATCCCGGGACGGGTGCCGCCGGTGCAATACTACACGCTCAAACCCTTGCTGCCGGATTGCGTGGTGATTCTCTCGGCGCTGGCGCGGGTGGGCAGTGCGGCCGAGCCGGAGATCCAGACGGCTTTTTCCCTGGGCGTGCCGTTTCTGCGCGCTCCGGCCGCAGCGCCGCTGGGTTTGCTGCCGCTGGAGCAATGCGGGGTGGCTGCGCTTGATGCGGCGCTCGACCGGTTGGTCGGTGCCGTGCCCGTGATCAAAAAAAATCTGCTCGCCGCCTGCCTGCGCGTGGTCGGGGCGGATGGCCTGATTCTGGAAGCGGAGGCCGAACTGCTCCGCGCCGTGGCCGATACGCTGGATTGCCCTCTGCCGCCGCTGGGCATTCCCGGGGACGAGGGCGACGCAAATGCGGGCGAATAGGGTAGTTCCTATGGATGAAACCAATCGGGAGGGCTGGTTGCCATGCGGTTGAAGCCACCAAAACCATCGGCCAGTTCTGAAAGCGCAAAAATGCGCGGCGGAATGGTGTAGCCAAGGCAGACCAGGCGGCTGGTCTTCAGTAAATTTTTCCAGCCTTTTACCAAATCGAAAATTCACCATGTAACAATTTCCATTCGCGGTTGTCTTGCGGTTAAATGACGAGAGCCGAAATGACCGACAGCGCCAATCCCAGCGCTCAGCAGGATGAATCTGCCGTGGCCGCCGTGCGCGGCGGCGATGCTGAGCGCTACCGTGAACTCGTTGAACGCCACGAACGCCGGGTCTATGCCGTCGCGTGGAGTCGGTTGGGCGATGCCGCGTTGGCAGAGGAAGTGACGCAGGAGGCGTTCATCCGCGCGTATCGGCGGCTATGGCTCCTGGGCGACGGGGCGAAGTTTTCCGGCTGGGTCAACACCATTGCCCGCCGAATCGCCATAAACTTCGGACTGCGCCACCGCCGCGAACTCAACAACCGCAAACGCTGGGCGCTGGAAACTGGCAACGCCGCCGCTCCCGAATCTTCGGAAGCCGACCCGCTGCACACGCCTGAAACCTTGCGGCAGACACTGGCGGAATTACCCGCCGCGCACCGCGAATGTCTGGTGCTCTTTTATCTCGAAGGCAAGAGCGGCGCGGAAGTGGCGGCAGCGCTGGGAATTACCGAGGTGGCGCTGCGGGTGCGCCTGCTCCGCGCCCGCACCGCGATGCGCGAACGGCTTGAGGAAAAATTTGCAGACTCGCTAAACAAACTGCGTCCAGCCAAAACGCTCGTTCCCGCCGTCATGGCCGGGGTCCTGGCCTCTCCGTCAGCAAAACTCATTGGCGGCGGCGTTGGTGCAAAGATTCTATACTACTTGCTGCCGTTAAAGTTTTTATTCCTGTTCATCTGGGCAATAGCGATTCTCCCCAACCTGGTTTTGGGTTTGGTGGGCATGCACCTGGAACAAGGCAATCTTCGTGACCCAAAGGGTTTTCGCGCGCGAATGTATGGGAAATCAGCCAAGCGAGTATTATGGTTACTGCCGCTGTTGCTGGCAGTTCCTTTGTTTATTTCCTATTTTTATTTGGCTGTCCTAAGCCCTAGCTTTGGAATAAATAGCTTTTACCTTTGTCTGGCAGCATTCCTGTTTTCCATAAGCTTGTTTTCAGCTCGGCAATTCACGATCAATCGCACGCGTTACCACTTCACCACGTTTCTGTCGATGCTGCTGATGATTCCCGGCTGGCTGGCAATTGGCTTGGGCTGGCTACCGGTAAGCGCGAATAGCACCCTCATGATATTTTACCTTTTGCCGATCATTATTGGCTTAGGATCTCGCCCACTGCGGATGGACTACAATCTGTTCCGGCGGGCCGTGCAGAACATGTTGGAATCAATACCAGCGGAATCAGCTTCAATCGAAACCCCATTGCCATTCAATAAATCGCAGTTAATCACGTTCGCCCGCTTTCTGGGCAATCGCCTGCTGGTGGTTGACTATCTCTGGCGCGAGCAAGGACTGATTCTCCGCTTACCGGCTCTGAAAACCATAAACTTGTGGGATGTCTTGGGAAGCTTTGTTTTCTATTCTGCATCCGGGCGGAGGTTTTCATATTTGCTGCTGGAATGGAATGGAACCGTCTCTGCCCAATTGGGAATCAATGACGAAAAGGCATTGCGGGCTTCGGAAGGTCGGGCATTTTCCGATACAGCCGATTTGGAAAATCAAGTGTCGGTGGCCGTCGAGTCGGCCTGGCGGCATTTTCATAACGGCGACGCAACTTCAGCCGAGAGTGCCTTGGGGCAAGTGCCGGAAGCTGACATTTTCATCGTACCCCCGGCGCGGTCAAAAGCCGTTCGCCTACAAAGGGGCGTGATGATATTTTTCCTGGTGCTCATGGTGATTCTCAACGGCTTAATATTTATCAACCCTGCGTGGATGGGCGGATTGAAGCCGGTGAATGTCAACGAGGCGGAAGTCCGCGCATTTTTGGGCAGTATCACCACAAATCCCAATCCGATAGTCAAGAACGAGCAGCGCAGCTATCCCGGCAACCCGATTATTGCTCTCAATAACTGTCTGGTTATGCCATCCTCAAATCTTTTCAGCTCGGCCGGATTGCTGGCGACCCGGCAGACAATTTTCAGGGCAGCAGGTTTTAATTCACACGGAGCTTTGGAATCAAAAATTGAAAGGCTGGAGGATAATTGGCTACTCCAAAAGGCGCTGATTAATGACTGGATCAGCTATACCGATCTGGGAGTATCACCAACCCAGGCAGCAGAGCACCTACGCTCCGTTTCAGAATCGCCTATATGGAATTTTATGCGCCGGACTAGTCTAGCAGACAAAAAGGAGATGGATGTAACGAGGATTGATGACCTGCCTTTAGCACAACTTCGCTGGCTCCGGGACGTGAAATGCGTGGACAGGGTGGATCGTAAAACAATCCTTAAACAGATTCTTCCCGTGCAAGTTTTGTCTGCCGAAACATCCGCCGGCCGGCCACCGTTGCAGAATTGGCGCGCCATGCGTGGATTGTTCTACACGCCCGGCTTTCCTGCGTTGCGGGACACTTATTGCGACCTGGCCGCACTGGAAATTCTTGGTGCGCTGGACCAGATTGACCGCGCGGCGTGCATCCAGGGAATCCTTAAATGTCATCATGGCAAAGGTTATTTCACCTCACCCAGCGGACGCAATGAAGACGGCATTGACGGCAGCGCCCGCGACACCATCGCCGCTTTTGAATCCCTGCGCATTCTCGGCGCGCTCGACCGCGTGAAGGATTTGGACAAATGGCAGTTTAGAGTGAAGTCAGACCACTTATCCAAACCCGACGCGAACGGGATTCGCACCTTGTCTTGGGATGGATGGCAAGATGTCGAGGCCTGGGTCTGCCAGCAGCGGCTGAATGAAATTATCCGAAATAGAAATAAAAATCCCCAAGCGCCCATCGGCTCGCTTTTACAACCTGCAAGTTAAAAGCCTTCAACGGTTTCTTCAACAAACCGGACGTGGTGAAATTTTTTAGAACCGCAGAGCTGATCGCCCTGCAGGCTGACCTGGACTGGCTGGAGGAAGCCACCAAAACCATCGGCTAGTTCGCGAAGCGCAAAACGCCGGGCGGAATGGTGCGCTTCACCATGAAACAGACTTTTCTCCATCTGTGCGAACCGCGTAGATTTATTAAAGGGTAATCCAACCGAATCGGAGGAGGACCGGCTGGATTACCCTATCCTGCCAATGGAATTGCTATTACTTGCAAGCACAACCACAAGCGAATGTTTCTTTTACGATTTTGGCCACCGCTTCTTGCGCTTCGCCGGTACGCTTCTGAATGCGGCCGATCAGTTCGTCCTGCTTGCCTTCGTCATAATGAAGGTCACTGTCGGTGAGTTTGGCCCACTTCTGTTTCAACTTGCCTTTGACGATATTGTAATCGCCCTTAACTTCTAGTTTGGTCATAATTATTCTTTCGTTTCGTTGTTTGTAATCACCGTCAACAGGACGGCAAAATTATATGAATCACTGATCCTCGGGAGGACTATTCTGTTACCCGCAGGCCCAGCCAAAGGAAGGCACCTTGTTGGTTGCTGCGAGCCTATTTGTGCCGTTCTGAATCCCCTCCCCGGCATCTTGCAAATCCTTGCCAAAGCCATTAGCTGTGTGGCAACCCATGGCAGCCATGACCATGGCCAGAAGAAATAACAACCCAAGCTTCCCGATAATTGGTGCCCTCAAGGTTTTCATGTATTCAGCATCCATCAAAACTCCGGCTCTCGCCATGGGGTTAAACCCTTACCTGAATCCCGTGGAAATTTGCAGGCCAAACCATCCGCAATTTCTTTGGCAAGCGAATCATCGCTTCCGTGATGGGGTGAAGACCCCATAGCAACCACGTGATACTGCCATTACAGTGATGTCATGAATATTATATTGCTCATGTTGGTTCTGCTTCTCTTGTTCGGTGGCGGCGGGTTTTACCTCGGTGGACCGGCCATCGGCGGCGGCGGCCTCGGCCTGATTCTGGTGATCTGCCTCGTCCTGTTTCTGGCGGGCGGCTTCCGCACTAAGAAAGGCTGACCGGCTGCGGTAAAAAACTAATTAAACCTATGATTGCACTTGTGATAGCACCGATGTTTGCAGCGGCCGGTTATTCGTTGATTTATTTGCTTTTCGGAGGCGGTTTGGGCGGAGCCGTCCTCATTTTTATCGTGGCAAAAATGTTCGGCAAATAATGGATTACCAGGGTAAAAACCTTCCGCGAAACCTTCAACGATTTCTGCCGCAACCGGGTAAGCGGTGTGTGTAGGGCGCGTCACCCCGTGCGCGCCGGGGCAAGTTGCAAGCGAAGACGGCGCGCCGCTGGGTCTTCTCGGGGATTGCGCGTCACGTTATAATAAAACCGGATTATGCCGCTACAAACGGGTCAGATTTTCCTCTCGGGACGGTACTTTGCTTGTATCCAGGAATCGGCCTCGGGCGCATTGGCGGCCCGCTGGGTTTCCCCGTTCCATTCCAGCGGTTTTTGGGCGCGCAAGGCGATGACGCCGGATAACACAATCTCCGTCAGCTTGCCGCCGGTTTCAAAATCGGAGAAAGTGGCCGGCCCGCCGCGGCACGCATTGACCCATTCCTGGAGGTGCCCGGGACTGCGGGGCAGGGAAGGGGCGATGGCGCGGGTGCCGGCGTGTTTCAGGATGCCGGATAGTTTTTTTTCACCAGCCAGTTGGAGGTAATCCGAACTGCTGTGCGGTTCCCCATAGGTGAAGCCGCGGTCGCCCAGCATCAGCACGCCGCTGGCGGGAATTTCGCCAAAATGTTCCACCACGGAAAGGGGAACGACGCTGGCAGGCGGGCGACGACCGCCGTCATACCACCAGATCGTAACCGGCCATCCCGGGTGGGTGGCAAATTCAAAACGGATCCGGACTCCTTTCGGGTAGCCCGCGGTCAAGCCGCCCGGGACATCGGCGGTGACCGTGGTGGGATAATCCAGGTTCAGGGCGCGGTACGGCAGGTTTAATCCGTGACAGCCCCAATCTGCCATCGAGCCGCCCCCAAAGTCATACCACGCGCGCCACGCGCGTGGATGGTAACAGCCCGCTTTATAAGGTCGCACGGGTGCCGGGCCGATCCATTGGTCCCAATGCAAGCCGGCCGGAACCGGATCTTCGCCAATCGGAGCCGCCTGCCCGGCCTGAAACGATACGCTGGGGGCGACCCACACGTGGACTTCGCGTACCTCGCCAAGGGCTCCGGCCCGGATAAGTTCCATTCCTCGCCGCAGATTGGGCGAAGCGCTGCCCTGGTTGCCCAGTTGCGTGGGCAGCGCGGGTAATCGGCTGGCCAGCTGGCGCAAGGCTCGTGCTTCGGACAGGGTATGGGTCAGGGGCTTTTCGCAGAAAACCGCCTTGCCCGCTTGCAACGCGGCGGTGGCAATGGGCGCGTGCCAATGGTCCGGTGTGGCAATGATCACCGCATCCACATCTGACTGCAGGAGAGCGCGGTAATCGGTGAACTGCTTTGGTGTCCGGGATTTATCCGGCAGGAGTTTTTTGGCGGCCGCCAGTTGGCTCTCATCCACATCGCAGAAGGCGGCGATCTGGACGCTGCACTTCAAACTTTCCTGCAAACGGCTGCTGCCCATGCCTCCCAGGCCTATGAAGCCCACTTGCAGCCGCTCATTCATGCCGCGGGCGCGCAATAAATTCGGAAAGCCAAGCGCGGTGGCACCGGCGGCCAGCGTGGTCGCCTGCAAAAAACGTCGGCGTGACCAGCCGTTCGGTCCGGATGGTACGGTTTGGCTGCGAGACATAGGCCAATAAATGTGAGCCAGAAAATGGCCGCCGTCAATCCAAGCGCACACCGCCGCGTCCGGGCGGGAAGCGGGGCTGGGTGCCCCGAAACCGACCGGCAGCCTTTATTATCATTGCGACCCGCACGCACGCCATTACGTCAAGGGTTGCTCGACCAGTTTCCTGGTTAAACCTAGAAACCGCAGTTCAACCACGGATGCACACAGATGGTCACGGATAATCAAGGCGTTCGAAGATATGCTCCGCTTCACCCAATGGGTGAACGACCTGAAGCCCATTTTCATCCGTTTCCATCCGTGGTTTTTCAAATTCAATTGCGGAGTTGGGATGAACCGCGCAATTGCACCAGGCTGCGAATCAAGCGCCGGCATTACTGCCAAGATGGTAGGATAAACTAAAACATTTCCTTGAAACACCAATGAATTAGCCATGTTGCAAATTTATTGCGTCGTCTCCCCGCCGTCTTATCAGGAAAACGCCTTAAAACGCCGTAGGCGTGACATCTTGGTAGAACCAGACGGAAAAAGATTTTTTAGCTCCGTCAGGAGCGGCATCTTCGGCTCATGGCAAACACCTATTCGCAAATTTATCTCCACGTCGTGTTCGCCGTCGAAGGTCGGCAAAACCTCATCGAGCCGGAACCCAGCGACGAACTTCAAAAATACATCACCGGAATCGTTTCTGGTCAGAGACAAAAGTCAATTGCCATAGGCAAAAGTTCTACCATGTTCGCCGCATTTTATTGAGACGTGCGATAAAAATGATTCCCAGCCGATCTTGGCCAGCGTGCGTTCATGCAATTGGCCATCGTGGCGTTTCTAAGTATTACATTTCTTGCAAGAAACCATCATCTTGTCGGGGATATGGGGCTTTATTGGGCAGGCGCTGCTTCCAAAAAATGGGGAAAAGTTACCAAAATAAGTGGAGTTTCTGGCGGCGTTTTCATTAGAAAATACGGTATGAAACGCGGGTTGACATTAATAATTATTGCACTGCTGTTCCTTGCGGCCGGTTTCGCCGTGGCCGGGGTGAAAAACAGTGATTGCCTGGATTGCCACGGCGACAACACGCTCTTCAAAACCAACTCCGCCGGCAAAGCCCTTTCCTTGTATGTGGATGCGGCCAAGCTGAAGCTCTCCGCGCACCGCACCAATGACTGCATCAGTTGCCACGCGGACGTCACGGCGAAGCATCCCGACGATGGCAAAGCGATTGTCCCGGTGAACTGCGCGCTGTGCCATGTGCGGCAGACCGAAAGCTACTCCCAGAGCGTCCATGGCGTCGCTTTGAAATCCGGCCACGCGGATGCCGCCACCTGTCGCGACTGCCATGATTCCCATGAGGTCATTTCTGAGCGTTCTCCGTCCTCGACCCTTTATTTTTCGCGGCAGGCGGCGACGTGCGGCGCGTGCCATGACAAAGAAGTGCGCGACTGGCAGGCCAGCGTCCATGGCCGGGCCGTGGCCGCCGGGTCGCAGGACGCCCCCACCTGTACGGGCTGCCATGACGATCACAAGATTCGTTCGCTCAAGAGCAGTTCCACCCGGAATATTTCGGAGGATGTTTGCAGCCGCTGCCATGCTTCCGAGCGCTTGAACACCAAATACAATCTGCCGGCGGACCGCGTGAAAACGTTTTTTGACAGCTATCACGGCCTCGCCGCGCAATACGGTTCCACCGTGGCGGCGAATTGCGCCAGTTGCCACAGCTACCACAAAATCCTGCCGTCCTCGGACACC
>CAISVF010000612.1 GCA_903888765.1 uncultured Verrucomicrobia subdivision 3 bacterium
CAGGTGACCTTTTCCGCGCTGCCTTGCCGGGGCGGTGAGCTGTTTTTGCGAAAGCTGTTTGAGCCACTTGGCTACCAGGTCACCGCAAGCCGACTGGCATTGGATGGCCAATTCCCGGATTGGGGTGAAAGCGCTTATTTCCAAGTGGAATTGTCGGCCACGCTGCCGCTTAAACTATTGCTCAGCCATCTCTACGTCCTGGTGCCGGTGCTGGACAACGACAAGCATTATTGGGTTAGCGACGATGAAGTGAAGAAGCTGATGCGTCATGGCGAAGGCTGGCTGGCGAAGCACCCCGAACGCGAAGCCATCGCGCGCCGTTATCTCAAACACCAGCGCAACCTGGTGGATGACGCGCTGGTCCAACTGGCGGATGAAAACGAGCCGGACCCAGATATGGTTGCCGAAGTTCACGCCCAGGAAGAAGCGGCCATCGAAAAAAACATCAGCCTCAACGAACAACGGCTTGGCGCGGTGATCGCCGCGCTCAAAGGCAGTAACGCGGCGCGAGTTTTGGATCTGGGCTGCGGCGACCCGAACGCGTCGGTTGGCAAGCGAACGGCGTGCAGAGGACTGCCCGCCTTGCCGGTTTTACCTCATCCTTTGGCCTGAGGATAATTCCGCAGGCTGAGGATGCCGAAAAGTCGGCGTGCCAGGCTAATGATCTGACCCGTAGATCTACTGATTTTATGGGGTGCGGAAGTGGTAGAAACCCTTGCCATAGTTCGTCCACTGCAAATCGGAGAAGTAGCTGGTGCCGCCGGTCAACTGATTGGTGCTTATCGGCACCCAGACCGGGTTGCCCAAACTGGTGCAGGATTCCACCACGACGGTCGCGTTGGTTGGGCCGACGATATCAAAGCCAAACCGTTGATGTCCCGAACCATCCGAGCGCACGCCCGGCGGTTTGCCACTGTTGCCGGTGGCGCCGGTTTGCAGGTTCCAGCAGACCACCGGCGCGCCGTTATCCGCCTGCGTGTAGCCGGCCCAGCCAGTCGTGCCGGGCAAATAATAAACGGTCAAACCATCGCTTCCGCCGGGGAAAGTGGCATTCGGCACGTTGAAGTAGAGCCCGGAAGGTCCTATGGTGGGTTTATTTCCATAGAACCAGACGGTTTTTAAGGCGCTGTCATAAAAAAACGCGCCGTTGTCGAGGCTGGTCACGCTGGCGGGAATCACGATTCTGCCCAGATGCGAGCAGTCGGAAAACGCACCGTTGCCGATATTGGTCAAAGTGTTGGGAATGGTGACGCTGGTCAGGTTGACGCAGACGCTGAACACATTGTAACCGAGGTTGCCCAACCCCCGGCCAATGACCACATTCGTGATGCCGCTACCGTAAAAGGCGGCGTCACCGATGCTCGTGACGCTATCGGGAAGAACCAGGCTCGGCAGGCTGGTGCAATAATAGAAGGCATTGGTGCCGATGCTGGTCACGCCGCTGCCCAGAGTCAGGCTGGTGAGCGGGCAGCCATTGAAGGCATAGTCGCCAATCCGGGCGGCACTGATCACGGCACTGGTCAAGCCACTGCCACTGAAGGCATAATTCCCGACGTTGGTCACGCTGGCGGGGACTGTCACACCGGTCAGGTGACAGTTTTGAAACGCAGAATCGGCGATTCTGGCCACGCTACCCGGTATGACGTAATTGTCGGTATTGCCGAGCGGCGGACACCGCACCAGTTGCGTCAAGGTTTTGTCATAAAGGATGCCGTCCAGACTGGCGTAATTGGGGTTGCCCGCATCCACATTGATACTTTGCAGGTTGTTGGCAGTATTCAGCGCGCTGGAATTAAACGTCGCAATGCCCCGACCGAGGGTTACGTTGGTCAAGGCACCCAAGTTCATAAATGCCCCACCGCTGATGTTGGTGATGGTGTCGGGGACGATGACGTTCTTGATGTTCCAGGTGCTCGGCCCCATCAGAGCGTTGAGGCTGGTGACGGTATAAGTAGCCCCGCCATTGGTGACCATGGCGGGGAGGTAGAGCACATTCGTTGACCCCAGGTAACCCATGATGCTGGCGACAAAATTCTGGGAATCATACATGAAATTATAGCTGGCCGGATCACCAGCGAAATTGGAAGCTACCGTGAAATTGGCCACCAATGTTTCGTTGCTCTGGACGGTGATGGGATAGCTGGACAACCCGCTCACCATGTTTCCATTCACTGTCCAATTGACAAAGGCATATCCGGGATTGGGCGTGGCAACAGCCACACAAGTATCCCCAGCGGCATAGTAACCACCAGCGACCGTTTTTCCGCTCAAGCTAGCGGTGCCTGGTCCCGAGCTGGCGGTGGCCAGATTGCATAGTTTCACCAAGGGAGAACCGTTGTCCAAAGAGGAAAGTCCATTCCATCCTGAGGTTCCGTCCAAATAGTAAGCTTTTAAACCGGCTGCGGGGGTGCCTTGAAAAATCGACTGGCCGGTCAATCCGGCCGGGGCGTTGCCCAGGAAAAGGAGGCTATTCAAATTCAGGCAGGAGCTAAACGCCAAATCTCCCAGGGATTGAACGCCAGCCGGAATCGTCAGGCTTTTCAGAGCGTAGCAATAAGCAAAAGCACTGGGGCCGATATTAGTGGCGGCATTGGGAATATTGATACCTTTCAAGTGATAACAACTATCAAAGGCGCTGCCGCCAATATCCGTGACTCCGCTACCCAGAGTCACATCGGTCAGGTTGGAACAATACGAAAACGCCGCACTGCCCAGCCTGGTGATCCCGTCCGGAATGGTCACATGTGCCAGGCCGGAGCAATACTCAAAGGCACCGCTGCCAATATTGGTGGCGCTGGCCGGAATGGTGATGCCATTAAGACCTGAGCAGTAGGCAAAGGCAAAAGGGGCAATGCTCGCGACCCCATTGGAGATGACGTAGCTGCCGGATAGCCTTGCGGGATAGGTCACCAACGTGGTCAGGTTTTTGTCATATAACACGCCGCCAATGCTGCTGTAGGTTGGATTCGTTGCATCCACACTGATGTTGGTCAATGAAGTCGCCCCTAAAAAAGCGCCCGTACTGATTGTGGTCACCGTACCGGGAATCAGCAGTGAATGAACGCTGGGGGCGCCAGCCAACAAAGCCGAGCCCAAAGAGGTGACCAGATTTCCATTGATCAGGCGGGGAATCACCACAAAAGGATTGCTCACATAGATGCCGGTTATGGTCGCAACTCCATTCAACTGGATGTAATTAAATCCTGAGAACGGGCTGCTTAACTCCGTTGGCCACCCGCCAAAGGTCGCTTGCCACCCAGTGGTATTGGCTTCATAAAAAACACTGCCGATTTCTCCGGAAAAGACGGTTAGATCCGAACTGCCATCACCGCCATTTACCAATGGTGCGTTGCCTTCAAAAACCGCCTCGGTCAATTGGGAACAATGGGCAAAGGCCGAATTGCCCAGGTTGGTGACACCGGCAGGAATATCCACATTTGTCAGGCTGATACAACCATAGAAAGCCTGCGGCCCGATATAAGCCGTGTTAATGCCTAACGCCAAACTTGATAATCCGGCGCACCCCATGAATGCCGATGTATCAATATTCAGGACACTCTCGGGAATGGTCAAGCCTGTCAGTCCCACACATCCTTTGAAGGCGTTCGTGCCAATGTGATTTATGCTGTTGCCAAGCAGCAAATTGGTTAGACCGGAACAGTCCTGAAAACACGAATTGCCAAGCGCACCGGAACTGCTGATCACAGCGCTGGTCAGGCTGGAACATTGTTGAAACGCAAAATCGCCCAAATAGGCAACGCCACCGGGAACAGATACATTCGTTAAACCGGAGCAATGCTGGAAAGCCGCCGCACCGATTCGAGTGACGCTGCCGGGTATCGTCACTCCATTCAACTTAAGGCAATTTTGAAATGCACCTGGCTCGACTGTAATTACGCTGTTGGGAATGTTATAACTACCGGGATATCCGGGCGGACATATTTGAAGCCTGCCCATGGATTTGTCAAACACGACACCGCCAGAGCTGGTCCAATGGGCATTATTGGGATCGATAGAGATGCTGGCCAGATTGATGCAATTAGTGAAAGCATTATCCGGGCTAAACGCGGTAAGACCACTTCCCAGCCACAAATTAGTTAAGCTCAGACAATTATTGAAGCAGTAGGTGCCTAGGATAAGAGCGCTGTTAGGAATATTCATGTATGGCAGACTCGTGCAATTAGCAAAGGCACTGTTACCAATGGTAATAACGTGGCTGTTGCCGCTGCCCATGCGTAGGACTTTTAATGCGGTGCAACCGGAAAAAGCCTGGTTGCCGATTTTGGTCACGCTGTCCGGAACGGTCACAAAAATGATTGGTTTTCCTTGAAACGCATTATCTCCTATGCTTGTCACCAAGGTGCCACCAATATACCCGGGAATAAACACGCTAAGGCTGGCACCAATATAATTAATGATTTCGATGGTGCCATCAGGCAGGGTGACGGTAATGAAATCGGAATCATCATTCACATAAAACCCCGTAGGCAAACCGCCAAAAGTGCTGCCCCAACCCCAAGTGCCGGTTCCATAATAAACATGTCCCCCTGCTTCCGGTTCGCCGGGCGTTGCATATACGTTTTTCCCAGGCTCAGCAATTGTCGCACTTGAATCAAAAACCGAGTAATCGTTGGCTCCAGGCCCCCAATTGACGGTTGGCGCGTCGCCCTCAAAATATATACTGGTCAGATTGTTCGCTGACTTGAATGCTCCTGTGCCAAGGTTGACAACGCTGCTAGGAATAACAATAAAAGAATCCAGATTGGGGCATTCAGCAAAAGCATACTCACCAATGCTGGTTATGCTTTCGGGTAGCCCTATATACATTAAATGGTTGCAATATTCGCACAAATAAGGACTGATGCTGGTGACGCCATTCGGAATATCAATTCTTGTCAAATTGGGACAACTATGAAATGCTGCTGTTCCGATGCTGGAAATGTTGGCGTGCGACATCTGGATGCTCTGAATTTTGGACCCCCAGAACGCACAGTCGCCAATGTTTATTACTGATTGCGGTATATTATAATTATTTGTCAGGCCGGCCGGAACTTGCAATAGTGTTGTTCCCGACTTATCGAATAGCCAGTTGCCACCTACTCCCTGGCTAGGCAAAATGTAAATGGACTCAAAATTTTTATTGTCGTTGTTAACCCCGATATCGGTCATTCGAGTGCAATTTGCCAATGCTCCCGGGGCAATGGTGGCAATATTGGAACCCATCATTACCGAGCTTAATTGTGAGCCGAAAAAGGCATGAACAGAAATGTTGGTGACACTGTTGGGGATGAGGTACCCATTTTTAAGCGCAAGCGGGTAGCGGAACAGCGCAGTTTTAGACTTGTCGAACAACACGCCCCCGGCGCTGCTATAATTGGAGTTGTTAGCCTCCACAGCTATATTGGTCAAACTGGTGCACCAATCAAATACATAATTGCCGATATTGGTAACACTGGCTGGTATGGATATGGTTGTCAGGCTGGGACAATCATAAAATGCACTATCCCCAATCGTAGAAACCTTGGCCCCAAGCATTACAGTTGTCAAATTGTCGCAATATCCAAATGTCCCGTCGCCTAGATAGGTGACATTGGCTCCAAGCGTTACCTGCGTCACAGAACTGCCCTCGAATACTGGTTTATTTTTACCGGCAATGGCTGTCACCGGAATAGCGTGTTGGCCATCATTGATCGTGTCCGGAATAATCACGTTGCCACCTGGTCCCGTATAATCAACAATCTGAATGCCCTCAGAAGCACCATTGCCAGCCGTGTGATACATCCATTGGAAATCACCGTTGGTATAAACTTGTGCGTGGATTGACTGTATAATTATCAGCAAAGCAAAAATTAACGGTGGTAACATTTTTCTGTTCATGACGTTTGAGCTTTTTTTCATAGTGGTTGCGTTTCCTTATATTGTGGTATTTAGTGTATTCTCATTTCTAAAGGGGGGGTGCGACATTTTTTGGTTCAAGATTTGCACCTGGCCATCTTTGTTTGGCGATCAGTCAAGCGGTGCTGTGCGCGCATGCCAATGGAAGAAATGGCAGTCCGCTGGGCGTTGGTGCCGGTAATAATGGTGAGATCGTAAAGACCGTCAGCGACGTGCTGGGTGGCAATCAAGCACGGCGCTGGCATGGCCAGCCCGAGCAGGTAACGGGAACTCGCAAAGGCCACTACCGCCTGCCAAGTGGATTGGATTCCGGCCACCACGCCCGCCCCGATACAGATACTGCACACTCCCAAAATAATAATATTATTATGCAAAATAAGAGTTTATTTATTTGATTAAAAATAACTATTTAGACATTGTGTTCATAACTCACCATCCAATTTTTATCTCCACTTAAATTGGCATTTACTAAGATTAAATTGCTAATCGGAAATGACCGGTCCGGCTGCCGTTTTCACGGCCCGCTTGCTTTTGCAGCGAGGCCAGCGCTAGGTGCAGGGCAGGCAGGAGAAAGGTACGCGGGAGCACCAGTGAATATGGATTTTGCAAAACACTTTCCTGACCACCAAACACCATCACCAAACAGCTTGCGAGCGCGGGGCGGAGTTGGTATTGCTTATCCTCCATTTATAAATATGAAAAAATCTTTTTTACTCCTGTCCCTCGGACTCCTGTCGGCCCGGCTCGCGAGCGCTGGCGACCTCACTGGCGTGATCAGCTTCAAAGGCACCGCGCCGGCGGAACGCGAACTCACGCCCATTAAAGAAGACCCGAATTGCGCCGCCCTGTATCCCGGCGCGCTGCCGAAAACCAAGTTTTACGCGGTGAGCGCCAGCGGTGAGCTGGCGGATGTGATTGTTTCGCTCAAGGGTATCACCGGCAAGTCCACCGGCGCGAGCGCCGCCCCGGTAACCCTCGATCAAAAGGGCGCCCTGTATGTGCCGCAGATCGTGGCGATCCAGACCGGCCAGAAATTAATCGTCAAGAATTCGGATCCCTTCATCCACAACGTTCATGCCAAACCGGCCGCAAACCCGGAATCCAATCAGGTGCAGATGAACGGCGGCCCGGATTTGACCTACACCTTTGACAAGGCTGAGCCGTTTCTGAAGTTTCAGTGTGACGTGCATCCGTGGATGTTTGCGTGGGTGAGCGTGTTTGATCATCCTTATTTCGCGGTAAGCGCTCCGGATGGCAAATTCACCATCAAAAACGTGCCGCCGGGCAAATACACGTTGGAAGCCGCCCACCGCAAACTCGGCACCCAAACCGCCGAGATTGAAGTGAAGGACGACGGGGCCGTGCAAAACTTCACCTTCGAGCCCAAGCAATAATCCTGATTGCGCTTTTTCGGGCAGGCATCCGTGCCCACGGGTGCCTGCCCATTTGTTTGTATAACTACGACGTTCTGTTGCCCAATTCTCTGAAGACTGGCTGCGGAGGCCGGTGACGGGGCGTTGTCAGTAGCCGGCCATATCTGGCGCGACAAAAACAGGGATCCGCCTGATGGGGAAGGGCGCGGGAAATAATTCGTGTACCGCCTTCGTTTTGGGTTAAATTTTCCCCATGCTTAAAACCGTTCAGCAAAAAAATGTGGGTGCCGCCGGGCGTACCTTTGCCCTCGTTGCGTCCAAATACAATTCCCGCTATGTGGATGCGATGCTGCGCGCGGCGAAAACAGAAATTCTGCGCGCCGGCGGAAAAGTGCAAATCATTCGCGTTCCCGGTGCCTATGAAATCCCCGTGGTGGCGGCGAAATTGGCCCGCACCCGGCACCAGCAACCGAGCCACCCGCTCGCCGGCATCATTTGCCTGGGCGTAATTTTACGCGGAGCGACCACCCACGCGCAGCACATTGGCGAGGCGGTCAGCGACGCCTTGGCGCATATTCAAATCCAATACGAAGTTCCCGTCATTCACGAAGTGCTGCTGCTCGAAAACGAACAGCAAGCTCGCGAGCGCTGCCTGAGCCCCCAGCATAACCGCGGCACCGAAGCCGCTCAGACCGCCCTGGAAATGGCCCGCGTGATGAGTCAGCTTTAAGCCCGAACGGAAAGTCCGGGGCAATTTCACCGGCAGCCAAGCCAAGCCAAGCCACATGCCAGGCCGCCCCAAACCCGCGACGGGAAGCCTCAGAACCGGGTCATGGTTTCCAGTTCCTTGACGCGTTTCTCAATGGCGGCGCGCTGAGTCCGCGTCGTGGCGGTCAGACCAAAACCCTCGCAGCAAAACGACGCCGTGACACTGCCGTAAACCATGGCGCGCCGAATTTTGGCATCAATCGTCCCCTTGGCGGTGGCGAGGTAGCCCATCATGCCGCCAACAAAGGAATCACCCGCTCCCGTCGGGTCTTCCACCGTGTGCAGGGGGTAAGCCGGACAGATGAATATTCCCTTGGGGGCGGACAGGATTGAGCCGTGCGACCCTTTTTTGATGATGACGTATTTCGGTCCCAGCCGGTGGATTTTTTTCAACGCCACAAAAATGTTATCCTCCTGGGTCAAGAGGGCGGCCTCGCTGTCATTCAGCACGAACCCGTCAATGCGCTTCAGCAACTTGAGCAAAGACGGCAGCGCGATGTTCAACCAAAGGTCCATGGAATCCGCGACGACGAATTTGGGCCGCTTGAGCTGATCTAGCACGCTGTGCTGCAAAGCGGGAGCAATGTTGCCCAGCAGGACGAACGCCGCGTTTTGATACGCCGCCGGCAGCTTGGGGGTGAAGGTTTCAATCACCCCCAGCTCGGTGGCGAGCGTGCGGCGATTGTTCATGTTCACCTCGTATTCGCCGGACCAGTGGAAGGTTTTACCCGGCAGGATCTGCAAACCTGCGAGATCAATTCCGTGCTTGCGATAGAGGGCAAGGTATTTGGAGGGGAAATCTTCCCCCACGCCGCCCACCAGTTGGACCGGCGAGAAAAAGCTGGCCGCGACGGCGGCATGGCTGGCCGAACCGCCCAGTAAGCGCGGATTTTCTTTCGCGGGGGTTTTGATGGAATCGAGTGCAGTGGTGCCGACAATAAGAACGCTCATGTTATTAAATAATTTTTAGCCAGAAGTCAGGAGGTGGTCAATTTTGAATATGAATTACTTTTTCTGGATTAGTTCGATTTCGTAACCTTCGGGCGCATCAATGAAGGCAAAGGTCGTGCCGCTGGAACTGGTGGTCGGACCGTCGGAATACTTCAGGCCGTGGGCCGCCAGGTGCTGGCCGAAGGCGGCGAGGTCGTCCACTTCAAAGGCCAAATGGGTGAGGTCGGGCTGCACCTGCACCGGACCGCTGCCGGGAAAGCAGGTGATTTCCAGCAACTCCTCGCTGCCAGGGGTCTGGAGAAAAACCAGTTCAGAGCCGCGCGGTGATTTATGCCGCTTGATTTCCGTCAAGCCCAGCACCTCACAGTAAAACCGGACCGTGCGCTCGAGGTCATCCACGCGGAAACGCGTGTGCAGGAGTTTGTTCACTTTGCTCATGCCGACAGCTTAAACCATCCGGAGAGCCAAAGTCCAATCGGCAAAGTGGCGGGCGGGGAGTCATTGTTTGACTTTAGACTTTAGACTTGGGGTTTTTGGCCTTAGACTCAGGATTATGGGTAAACGACGCGAAGCGCGTGAGCGCACAGTTCAATTTCTTTTCCAGCATGACCTGAATCCGCCGGCGGATCTTGAACTGGAATTATCCACGTTCTGGAATTCGCAGCGAGCTACCGCCATTGATGACGAAAAAACCGGGGTCGCCAAATGGAATGAAAAGATTGAATTGCCGCCGCCCACGGTGGAGGAGTCGGAAACGCGGCTGTTTGCCGAACCCCTGATCAAGGGGGTGCTCCAGCATCGCGACGCCATAGATGAACATATCAAAAAGCATTGCCGGAACTGGGATTTTAACCGCATTGCGGTGGTGGATCGCAATGTCATGCGGCTCGGGATTTACGAAATGCTATACCGGGAAGACATTCCGCCCGTGGTAAGCATCAACGAAGCGGTGGACATCGCCAAGAAATTTTCCACGGAAGAAAGCGGCAAATTCGTTAACGGCATTCTGGATCGCGTCCGCAGCGAAATTTTGCGGCCGGCGCGCAATACGAAATAGCCGCATGAAATTTGCCGACCTCCATCTGCATACGCAGTTTTCCGACGGGACCTTCACGCCGGAAGAGCTGGTGGTGCAGGCCCAGAAAAACGGGCTGGCGTGCATTGCGCTCACCGACCACGACACCATTGAGGGCTGCGCACGCACGGCCAGCGCCTGCGCGGCAGTGCGGATGGAATTTATTGCCGGCACGGAACTCACGGCGGAATTCGCCGACACCGAGGTTCACATGCTCGGCTATTTTCTGGACACCCAAAACCCGCTGCTGCTGGAAAAGATGGGGAAATTTCAATCCGTCCGCCAGAGCCGCATCCACGAAATGTGCGCGGCCCTGAACCGGCAGGGCGTGCCGCTGAAAGCCGAAGCGGTATTCGCCCTGGCCAATTGCAAATCCCCCGGCCGGCCGCATGTGGCGCGCGCGCTGGTGAAGGAAAAACTCATCGGCAGCCTGGATGAGGCATTCGAGCGCTATCTCAAAAAAGGCCGGCCCGCCTGGGTGCCTAAGACCAAAATGTCCGCGTTGGAAAGCATTGAATTGATTCATCAGGCGGGCGGCCTGGCGGTGATGGCCCATCCGGGCCTGAATCGCACGGATGCTATTATTCCGGAGCTGGTCGCCGCCGGGATGGACGGGATCGAATGTTTTCACACCAAACATTCCACCACGATGGCCGAACGCTATCTGGAAATAGCGGAACAGCATCACCTGCTCGTGACCGGCGGCAGCGACTGCCACGGCTACAGCAAGGCGCGCCCCCTCATTGGCGGGGTGCGGCTGCCCTATGAGCATGTGGAAAACCTGCGGGCGGCCCGGAAACCCCGCCCAGTGCCAATGGCCAACCACCACTGATTCATGGGTCTCTTTGCCAAATTCAAAGCCGGGCTGGCCAAAACGCACGCCAAGCTGACGCACGAAATCAAGCGCATTATCACGCGCTCCCCCAAGCTCACGGCCGAGTCACTGGAGGAAATCGAGCTGGCCCTCATCGCCGCCGATCTGGGCATGCCGATGACCCGGCAAATTGTCGCGGCCGTCAAACTCGCCTACGAATCCCAAGGCAGCGCGGGGCTGGACTATCTGGC
>CAISVF010000613.1 GCA_903888765.1 uncultured Verrucomicrobia subdivision 3 bacterium
CAGCGTTTACCTTGCCAATGCTCACCCAACTCGCCGCCCAGCCGCCGGGACAACGGCGGGGCACCCGGGTGCTCATCGTGGCGCCCACCCGCGAATTGGTGCTGCAGATCGAGGAAAATATCCGCGCCTATGCCAAACATCTGTCCCTCACGATCGCCACGGTTTTCGGCGGCGTGGGCGAAGTACCGCAAATCCGGGCGCTGCGCGCTGCCACCGATGTGGTCATTGCCTGTCCAGGCCGGCTGCTCGACCTGCTGGGCCGCCGCAATGGAGATTTTTCGGCACTGCAATATCTCGTGCTGGATGAGGCTGATCGCATGTTGGACATGGGGTTTCTTCCTTCTATCCGCCAGATTGTCCGTCAGTTGCCGACCAAAAGGCAGACACTGCTGTTTTCCGCCACCCTCTCGAAAGAGATTGAAGCGCTGACCCATGAGTTTCAACACGCTCCCAAGCTGGTGCAAATCGGCCGCCGATCAAATCCCGCTGAGACCGTGACCCAACTGGTCTATGAAGTCCCGAAGCATCTCAAGACGGCGCTACTGGTGCACTTGCTCCAAGAGCCGGGCATGGATATGGTGCTCATTTTTTCCCGCATGAAACATGCCGCCGACCGGCTTGCGCGGCAGTTGGAGCAGAAGGGGATTTCCACCGCCACCCTGCATTCCAATCGTTCACAGAATCAGCGCATCAAGGCACTGAAAGATTTCAAGTCTGGCTTGGTGCGCGTGCTGGTGGCTACGGATATCGCAGCTCGCGGCATTGATGTGGACGGCATTTCTCACGTCGTAAATTATGATTTCCCCATGCATGTGGAGGATTACGTTCACCGCATCGGCCGGACCGGTCGCGCGAACGCTGTCGGCGATGCCATTAGTTTTGTAACCCCGGAAGATTACGGGGAACTGCGCGCGCTGGAACGCTTTATTGGGCGCGGCATTGTGCGGAAAAAGGCGGAAGGATTCAATTACACTGCGGCTGCACCGCCGTATAATCCGGCTGAAGATCAGCCCCGGCAGGCGCGCCCGCAACAGCAGCGTGGCCAGAATCGCTCTTTTCGTGGTGCTTCGCAGCCGCAATCAGCGAAAAGTTCCCGCCCGCAGCATGGTGGTGGACCATCCCGGCCGCAGCCCGTCAGCGGCAATCGCGAAGGCGGCAATGAACACCGCGTTGCGCCAGCATCCTCCCGGTTCGGTGGTTTTCGTCGCCGGTTTGGCGCGCGCTGAAATCCCGCGTCACGCTGGTGCTCCGCCGGCGATGTATTGTTCCAGTTGCTCGATTTCCGCGTTCTGAGCGGAGATGATCCAATTTACCAGATCGCCGATGGAGATGATTCCGGCCACCCGGCCATCTGCAACCACTGGCAAATGCCGCACGCGATTTTCCGTCATCAAGCGCATGCATTCTTCCACGGAATCGCCGGGGGCAACCGTCAGAACTTTTTCCGTGACCACCGCGCTCACCTGCGTGGCGCGGGAGGATTTGCCCTGCAAGGCTATTTTGCGAGTGTAATCGCGCTCGGTGAAGATGCCCAGCAGCCGTCCTTCTGACAGCACGGGCAGCGCGCCAATGTTTTTCTCGGCCATCAGGCGGATGGCGTCGAAGACGGTGGTTTCCGGCGTGACACTCCAAAGGGTCACGTTTTACTGGTGTAATAGGGAACTGACCGGGAATGTGGTTTTCATAAGCTTGAAACTGTTATCGGACGGTTCGCCAAACAATACAAGCAAATTATCATCTTCATTAAAATGAATTTGCTTTCCCGCCACCGGCCGGCTTGCGAAACTGGGTATATGTCTACAATCATTGATACACTCCCCACCGTTCTCCTTCGACCCAGTGAAGCCGACCGCATCGTGGCGGGGCATCCCTGGATTTATAATAACGAAGTGCTCCGCCTGACCAGCCCGGCTGCCGATGGCGATCTTGTGCAGGTCAAGGATCACCGCCAGCGACTGCTCGGCACCGGCTTTTACAATTCCCAATCCAAAATCAATGTCCGTTTGCTTGCCCAGGACCGGATCATTCCGAATGAGGCATTCTTTGAGGAGCGAATCCGCGCGGCGCTCGCCGTGCGGCAGCGCCATCTGCCGAACGCCACCTCCTTCCGGGTGGTCAATGCCGAAAGTGACTTTCTGAGCGGCCTGATCGTGGACAAATATGAGGATGTCCTGGTCGTGCAAATCTCCGCACTCGGCATGGACCGACGCAAAGCACACATTGTGGCCGCCCTGCAAAAAATCTTTTCCCCCCGTGCCATCGCGGAGCGCAGCGATGTGGCCTCGCGCAAGTTTGAAGGCCTGGCGGAATCCAATGGCGTGCTGGTCGGGGAAATTTCCGGGCCCGTTTCGGTGCTGCTGAATGGCATTAAGTTTGAGACCGACCTCGTGGCTGGCCACAAGACCGGAATGTACCTCGATCAGCAGGCGAATTATCAAGCCGTATCCCGGTTTGCCAAAGACGGCCAAGTGCTGGATTGCTTTAGCTTCCTCGGCGGCTTCGGTTTGCACGCCGCCCGGGCCGGTGCGGCTCACGTTCATTTGCTGGATCAAAGTGCGGATGCCATTGCCGCCGCCACCCGTAATGCGCAGGAAAACGGACTCGCGGACCAGTGCTCCTTTGAGACCGTCAACGTCTTTGACTGGCTCAAGGCGAACACCGCCGTCAAACCGCACGAGCGCGTCATTCCGCGCTTTGACTTGATCATCCTGGATCCGCCGTCGTTTACGCGCAATCGTGCCTCGGTGCCCGACGCATTGCGCGGGTACAAGGAAATTCATCTGCGCGCCCTGAAACTCCTGAAAACGGGCGGTACGCTGGCAACCTTCTGCTGCAGCCACCACGTTAGCACCGAACTTTTTCAAGACACTTTGCTTTCGGCAGCCTATGATACCCGGCATATCTTGCGCCGCGTGGCCACTTATGCACAAACGCCCGATCACCCGGTCATCCCCATGATTCCCGAGACCGAATACCTCAAGGGCTTTGCTTTTGAGAAAGTGCGATAATCTGCGAACATGAGGTTGGGCCTATTCGCCGGGTGCTTTGGACTTTGGGTTGCGGTCGTGGCCATGCCTCTCGAAGCCGCGCCGAATCCGTGGCAGCGCGTGGTTATTATTGGCGCGAGCGCTTCGGCGGGCTTTTTGCTGGCCGAGCCGCTCGGGGGAACCAACACAACGCGTTGCCGACTGAATTATTACCTGGATGCCGCCATCACCGCACCGCACCCGGCTGCACAGAATCTGGCGGCTTCCCTGATGTTTCTCAATCCCGAGACGTTTGCCGTAATTCAGATAGCGGCGGTTACGAATGCCGCCCCCACGCTGGTGGTGGGAGCCGATTTCTTATTCTGGTTTTGTTATGGCCGTGGCCGCAACGATGCTGAGCGGGCGCAGCGCTTTGAAACCGGGTTGAAATACCTGGAAGAAATTCACTGTCCCTTGGTGGTGGGTGATATTCCCGACGCATCCTCCGCAACCAACTCCGGCATCATCAGTTCCGCGCAGGTGCCGAGCGAGCCGGCGCGGCGCGCAGCGAACCAGCGTTTGCACGAATGGGCGACAACACACCCATTGGTAACGGTGCTGCCGTTGGCTCAGTTCATGCATGCGACCATGGCCAACGAGGCGTTGCGGTTACACGGAAGCCACCTGCCGGCCGGCAAAACCCGCGCGCTGCTCCAGTCGGATCGCCTGCATCCGAATCCACAGGGTGCTGCGGTGCTCGCCTTGGGCATACTTGACGCGCTGGTGGTCCAGCAAACGAATTTTCCCGCCGCCGACATCTGTTGGAATCCACAGCAGGTTTTTCGCGTCGGCAGCGATTCTATCCCCTGAAAGCCGGCGATGGGTCAGATGAGGTTCTGCTGCTATTGGTCGGATGAGTCGGAGGGGTAAACCGTGCTCATGAATCGGACCAGGAAAGACTCAAGTTGCTTTTCAGATTCCTCGCGGTTTGCTATCCTCTCCTGACAATTGAACTCGTTATCACCACCATTAAGCTGGTTTTTCGCGACTGGTTCCGCTGCGTTTTTAGCGGGGAATGGCAGGCAGGCATTGGGTGTAAAAACCATGTAGTCCCGGTTCGTTATTGATAAATAGCCAAAACTAGACACCATTTGACTTTCAGCACAACCTATGAAAACTCGCGTCCGTTTCGCTCCCTCTCCCACCGGTTATCTTCACATTGGTGGCGCGCGCACCGCGCTGTTCAACTGGCTTTATTCCCGGCACACCGGCGGGACTTTTATTCTGCGCATTGAAGATACCGATGCGGCGAGGAATTCGCAGGAGGCGGTGGATGTCATCCTCAATGGCCTCCGCTGGCTTGGTCTCGATTGGGATGAAGGTCCGCTCACAGGCGATGCCACCGGCCCCGGCAAAGGGGATTACGGTCCGTATTTCCAAAGCCAGCGCAAAGCCAATTACCAGCGCCGTATCGAAGCCCTGCTTTCCCACAACCTAGCCTATGAACATGAGGGTGCCATCAAGTTCCGGATGCAGCGCGAGCCGGTAACCATCCACGACCTGGTCGTTGGCGATGTCGTGCGCAAGTTGACCGACCGCGAGGAGATTGATCCTGACTTTGTCATCATGCGTTCCGATGGGCAGCCGGTGTTCCATCTGGTCAATGTCATTGATGATTTGGAAATGAACATCACTCACGTCATCCGGGGCGAGGATCATTTGAGCAACACCGCCAAGCACATTGCTCTTTTCCATGCCTTTGGCGTCAAGCCCCCGCATTACGCCCACATTCCTCTCATCTTGAACGGGGACGGATCCAAGATGAGCAAGCGCGATCAGGGCGCCTCGCTGACCAGCTACCTGGACACTGGTTTTCTGCCAGAAGCAGTGGTGAATTTCCTCTGCCTCCTCGGCTGGTCGCCCAAGGAAAACCGCGAAAAGCTTACGCTCGCTGAGATCATCGAGCGCTTCGATCTGCCTCAGATTCTCCGGCACAACGCGCGGTTCGACTACGAGAAGCTCCTCTGGCTGCAGGGCGAATATGCCCGCGAACTCGTCCCCGACCGATTTTATGAACTCGCCGTTCACACCTTTGCCAGGGAGGGCGTGGACACGAACCGGTTCCCGCTTGGCTACGTCAAGGCCGCGCTCGACACCTGCAAGGGCAAGTTCAAGACATTCAGTGAGTTGCCCGGCTATGCCGGATTTTATTTCACGGACACACTGGTTTACGATGCCGAAGCGGTCAAAAAAGATTTTGTGCCGGAGAATAAGCCGCGACTGAAAAAGCTCCGCGACGCCTTTGCTCACGCTCCCGCGTTCAATGCCGAGAGCCTGGAAGCCGCGCTCAAGGAAACCGCCAAGGCACTGGGCGTCAAAGCCGGTGTGCTGGTACATCCCTGCCGATTGGCGGTGACCGGCAAAACCGCCGGGCCCAGTCTCTACCACCTCCTTCAGGTCCTGGGCAAAGAACGCGTCATGGAAAGGATTGAGAAGGCACTGGCGGGATTCGGAGGATGAACGAATTGATGACATTATGCTAATTTTAAATCTAGCGATTATTTCAGCAGAAACGCCTCAATCAGAAGATATCAGTGGTAAAGTCATCGTCGCATTCATAAGCATTGGCGGAGTAATGTTAGGATTCCTACTCAATCAATACGACCAAGCGTCGAAGGAAAAAATTAAAGAATTTAAGCTTGATAGTTATGAGGGATTATCAATAATTAGAAAAACAGTTGATGATTTTTGGTTGCAATATCCTAATAAATATATGCATAAAGATGCACAATACGTACCTTTCGCTACTTTTGCTTCAGCTTTGGCTTGAGCTAGTCCGAATAACCGGCCTTTCTC
>CAISVF010000614.1 GCA_903888765.1 uncultured Verrucomicrobia subdivision 3 bacterium
CTGGCGTCAGATGCGGGTAGCTTCATCACCGGCGCGGAATTGGTTGTCGACGGTGGTTTTGATGCGATGTCTATCTAAAACTCGGCAGCATCCATCCCCCCCAAATACCGAAGGCCTGGCCAGCAGTGCAGGCTTGGATTCTTGGCTGAAACACCCGTTGGAGCAATGCTTCAACGGGTGTTTTTGGCGAGCTATGTCAGATGTCAGAAATGGGCTTATGCCGTGGCACGAGTAATTTCATGCCCGCCCAAGCGATCAAATAGCTGAGCGCGCAGATGAAGAACATGATGAGATAGGCGGTTTGAGGCGTCGCCTTGTAGGTGTCAGTCAGCGTGCCGGCAATCAGTTGCACAATCACTCCGCCCAGGCCGCCGGCCATGGCGCCGATGCCGGTGACCGAACCGACGGAGGCTTTGGGAAACATGTCGGAAACGGTCGTAAACAGATTGGCTGACCATGCCTGATGGGCGGCCGCCCCGAGGCAAATGACGGCCACGGCGTAATATTTCGCCATATCGCCGAAGCGGCTGACGTCGCCAAAATATTGGGTGCTGAGCACGGCCAGCGGACAAAGCGCGATGAGAAACATGGCCGTCATGCGAGCCTTGTAAACAGGCATGCCGCGTTTCATGAGTGTCATCGGAATGCTGCCGCCGTACACACTTCCGATGATCGCAATGCCGTAAACGATGAAGGTGGGCCACATGGTATCATGAATTTTCATGTGAAATTGCTTTACCAGATAGTCGGGTAGCCAGAACAAATAAAACCACCAGACCCCGTCAGTCATGAGTTTTCCCACGAAGAATGACCACGTTTGGCGGTGTCCCAGCAGCCCGGGGCTGCCGGCAGTGCCAAATTTGCCTGGACCATCCGCGCCAGCTTTGAAGCCGACAATCACCATGGCAAAGAGCGCCAGTGCCACCGGGATCAGAATAATCCACTGTTGAAATCCCGCTACATTCACCGACACGATCTCAAGAACAAATCCCGTCGTAAGGGGGATGAAATAGGTCAGCGACAGCCAGCCGGATTTGTTGAGATCGTGCCAGCGGCGAACGTGCAATGCGAGGCTGGCAGCCAGCGCAATGGCAACAGTGGCGGCGAAAAAAATCAATGCCGGTTTGTTTTGCAACACATTCGGACCGACAATTTTCTGCGTGATGAAGTAAATAAAGACGCAGAGCAGGTGAATCATGATGGTCGTTCCCCAGAATGCGCTGCGTGGCACGCGCCCGGCGAAAGAAAACAAATTGACGGCCGGTTTTTTCGGGATGTTCGCTGCTGGCTGAACCTCGTCTTTATCGCTGTGAATGTAGTCGTATTCAGCTTTGGACAGGCGCTTGCTTTTGCTGGGGGTGTCATAGAGCCAGAACCAGAAAATCAGCCACACAAAGCCAATAGCCCCGGTCAGGATAAACGCCATTTTCCAGCCTTGCTCATTGCCAAAATAGACCAGGCACCAAGGCACAAACAACGCAGCTATCATGGCCCCGAAGTTGGATCCGCTGTTGAAAATACCGGTCGCCAAAGCCCGTTCGCGTTTGGGAAACCATTCGGCTACCGTCTTGATGGAAGCGGGAAAGTTGCCGGCTTCGCCAACTCCAAATGCACTGCGAATCAGGACGTGCATGTTGACCAGTCGCCCGACAAAGGCATTAAGAATTCCGAAAATGGACCAGACGATCAGCGAGAGGGCTAGTCCCATTTTTGTGCCAATTTTGTCAATGACCCAACCGGCTAGAATCGTCATTCCGGCATAAAAGCCCGTGAAAAATGCCGTCAAATGCGAAAAATCCGAGTTGGACCAGCCAAATCCGTCAGCGGATATTTCCCGCGGGTAAGCCTCATCCAGCAGCCGCCGGTTTAGCCTTACGAGGGTGTCTCCCGACGGGTTCAGCGCCAGCAGCTTTTGTGTTTCGGGCTGCAAGGTGACTGCGGCAAACCGCTGGGGCTCATAAATGCAGGGCCCTCCCATCAGGGCATTCAGGCTTTGTAAAAGATTGGTTTGCAACGGCAGTGGTTCGGCTTCGGCAAAGCTCTCAAGCGCGGCGGTCGTAGCCGCAGATAAGTTGGTTTTTACGTATGCCGATACCCCGTCTGCCGGGTGTTGTAACTTGTGCGCCAGTGCCGGCATGTCGATGAAATCGCCAGCCACAAACGCCTGTGCATCGTCTGCTTGATGGGCCGGCCGGCAAAAATAGTCCTTCAGATAGCTGATGACCTGGCGATCCATATAATTGACGGTTGTCGAAAAAAATAGCAGCGCGCAAATGATCCAGCGGAAATTGCTTTTGGCCGGTCCAGTCTTGGTCGGGGAATTCATGTTGCGCACAGCCTACAACCGGTATGGAAGGGAAATCAACTTTACAATCCATGGATTTTTGGCAATTTTAATGTATGAATTTGAAAAATTTTCTGCCGTTTCTGCCCTTGATTTTGCTGACCGGATGCGCCACCGGGGAATTTACCCGCTTGACGCCCGGGGCTCAGCCGCGTACCCCCAATAATCTTTACCCGGTTGAAACGGCATTCAATTCCAAACAGCAGTCTCTGCGCTGGGATAGCATTCAGGCATACGTGCTGGTCAATGGCGAGTCACTGCCGCTGCGTCGTGTGCCCTTGGTCAAAAACCGCTGGGAAGGTTTTGTGCCGGTGCCGTCGGGGGCAAATTCGGTCACGTACCGTTTTAAGTTTGACTACCTCTACAATAATTTCGGCACCGCGCCCAAGCCTAGCAGTGAGACGTCCAGGGCTTATACCTTGAAGGTATTGGAACAATGATTTAAAGAAAACCGTGCGGGTGTGGATGTTGCCGCTCAACCTCCATTATCAACGTTTCACGCGAGTCATTCCATTGTTCTTAAAAGTGGGATTTCATTTCCGCATAGTTTGCGCCGGTCGACTGCGAGGTTCATAGTCTGTCATTGCCTGATTTTGGTTTAGAACTGGCGGCCTAGTTTGAAGCTAAATTTCCATTGGTCGTGCCATGATTCCATTGCCTCGCGCCAGCCAAATAGCATTCCGCTGTTCAGGCTGTGTAATGGATATGGTCTTGCTGATTGATAGGTTCCGAACCTAGCCGGGGGTAGCAGTAGTTGCCACTGGACACCACAATAGTACAGATGGTGCAACGGTTTTA
>CAISVF010000615.1 GCA_903888765.1 uncultured Verrucomicrobia subdivision 3 bacterium
CGCATAGCAGGACTTGAACCAGCTAACAGGGTGTTCTCGTGGTTTCCGATCATTGGTGTTTCATTGCTCATTGTTGCCCGTAGATTATCAAACAATAACCAATGCTGTCAATAGTTATTGCGATTCTATGGGCAGTGGCGGGAAAGAAAACCTGTGCAAATTCTGTGCAAGCCTGCTTCGTGTGCAAAAGTTGTGCAAAACTTTAACTCTGGCAGGTTTCTGTGCAAAAAGTGTGCAAGGTTTCGCCGGTGGATTTTGGCCTGCCGTGGCGTCTGGCTTAGCTGTGGCGCGTTTGGAGTGCCGAGAAGGTAAATTGATGACCGACAGAGTGAAAGACACGCCAGCGGGTAACTTGGCGCGGGCGGTGCGGGCATTATTTCACGGGCGCGGACTTGGCGGGCTTGGCTTTCCGTCTGGCTTTTTCCGGCTTGGGGATGCCTTCAAAGATTTCATAGCCGCTGTTGCTCACGATCACATAGCTGCCATCGGCGAATGTATCGCGGCGGCGGCGCGTGCTCGTTTTGGGATAGGTGGCTTTCATTTTGGCCGGTGCATCAAGTTGCCTGAAATTAAATGCCGGGGTGCGACGGGGATTTAAACCCCATTCCGCCGTGATTGCCGCACCCCGTCCGGTGCAGGTAGAGCCTCTTCCCTCCTGGGTGCCTCAAAGGGCAGTGCCCACGATGTCAGTTCTGGTCCCAGCTTGGGCAATTTCACACCTTTGCCGCCGGGTGGCAATTCAAAACAGGAATTGTCATGGGGCACAGTCCGCTTTATTCTCGCCTTGAAAGCGAAAAGAACGACCAGAAAAAACTAACCAAAATCAATTTGCGTAGCTTCGGCTGCGAGTCTCATTAGAAAACCGCGAATTTTCACTTGGAAGAGACCGTGTCGAGCGCGCGCCCATCGGGGCGCGGCTTGATTGCATTCTCTTCCAAGGCGCTTCGCGGTGCCTCTAGTGAGGGTGCGTTAGGCTCGCGCCCTCTTTCGCAGTTGGTGTTACGAGTAAAATCTTTATGCCGGATACGAACAACAAAAACTCCGAATCCTTGGCGGCACGAGTAAAACCGGGCGACGTTCACCCTACTTTGCGGACGCCAGACGGCCAGATTGACAGGGTGCGGAGCCCAACTGAGGAATTGCGAGCCGGAGACGGTTCGAAGCCTCATAGAATGGCTCTGCCCGAAATGACAGAATGGATGCGCACACACGAAATTGATTCCCCCAAACCCACTTGGAAAGATTGGTTTGTGCAAGAGTGGCGAAAAGCAGCCGATCTGGTTGACGGATTTCGATATGCTCTCTCCGAGGGCCTTTTTTTGATAAGCAGCCCGTTTCGTTGGTGGAAAGCCTATAAGACGGATCGTGAGGCATGGAAAAAGGTTGGGAAGCAAGATGAGTTTACCTTTCTTCAAACAGGGCGGTGGTATGGATCGCCGCGCCGGTTGGTCTGGGTTCAGAATCTAGTCTCTGCGTTCTGGTTTGTGATAGCCATTGTCGCCTTTTGTATGATTGCTGGCGTTTTCCCCTGGTTTTTCGACATTAAATGAACATTTCAAATCAGCGGCGGCAAGGGCCAGCCATAGTCGTACTCGCCTTGAAAACACAAATCCAACTCCTCGCCTTGATGGCATTCGCCGTGGTAACGGCGACGGATCTGCCGGCACAAACCAACACCGCGGGAAGACCACCTTGGGAAACTCCAGATGTAGGTTTTGTGCCGGATGCAACGAATCAGGGGGCGTTGACTCAACGGTTTCGTGCGCAAGGTGGCGACACTCTTATCGAAGTCAGTCCAGAAACGAGAGCAAAAGCAGAGCACGGCAACGCCGAAGCTCAGTTTTCACTGGCGGTTTCCTACTACTCTGCCACCAATTACACTGAAGCCGCAAAATGGTATGAAAAATCAGCCCGAGCTGGTCTCGCTGAAGCGCAGACTCAAATAGGGCTTTACTACCTGTATGGTAATGGTGTTTCGTTAGATTCAGGAGAAGCTGTAAAATGGTTCAGAAAGTCTGCGAACCAGGGGCACGCGGGCGGACAGGCCATGCTTGGAGCGTGTTTCGGCGGTGGGATCGGAGTGCCAAAAAATGACCTTGAAGCCTACAAATGGTTGAGTCTGGCCGCCGCTCATGCCTGGCAAAATCCGAGTTTGGGCGGGGACTATCAAGCCGGCCTGACGTGTGCCTACACAAACATCTTGTCCCTGATGAGTTTTTGCGAGACAAATATGTCACGCGAAGAAATTGCCGAAGCCCAACGCCTTGCGGCAGTTTTTGTCCCACAAATCGAAACGCCAGCCTCGAAATCCAACCCAGAGGACTTGACGACCAAGTTTTCCCCCACTGCCAGCGGCACGGGCTTTTTCATCACGGATGATGGATTTCTCGTGACTTGCGCGCACGTCGTAAAAGGAGCAACACGGATTCGAGTGTCCACAGCCGCAGGTTTAATTGACGCCAAAATAGTGAATGTGGACACGGCGAACGATCTGGCGTTGCTCAAAGCCGAAACTACTCCACAAGGCGGCGCGGCATTGCCGATTGCAGCAAGCCGCGCCGTGAAACTCGGCAACACGGTGGCCACCGTTGGTTTTCCTGACATCGGGTTGCAAGGGTCTTCGCCTAAGTTGTCCAAAGGCGAAATCGCATCGCTGTCGGGCGCGGCAGACGATCCCCGTTATTTTCAAATAAGTGTGCCGATACAGCCTGGCAATTCAGGCGGGGCGTTGGTGGATGAACACGGCAACGCAGTCGGCATTGTGTCGGCCAAGTTAAACGCACAGGCGGCACTGGCCGCGAGTGGGCAGTTGCCAGAAAATGTGAATTACGCGGTGAAAAGCAGCTTCCTTTTGAGTTTTCTCGAATCCGTACCAGACGCTAAACTCAAATCGGCGAACACCAACAATCTAAATTTTGAAGACGTGGTGAAGTCGGCACAAAAGGCGACGGTGTTGGTGTTGGTGGCGGCTGATCCAGAACCACAGGCTGTCATGTTCGCACCATCCCCACCCCAAAAGCGGGCAGCTATATACAAATCAATTTATAGGGGTGTGAACAGCAGCCAAACTATTGACACGATTCTGCAATTACGCAGGGAAATCTGCGAACGCCAGCAGGCCGAAGAGCGGGTTCCGCTATTTCATTGCGGTTGAATGACGTGCGTGAGGAAGAACGAAGCGCCATGGCCAAAGAACTGCA
>CAISVF010000616.1 GCA_903888765.1 uncultured Verrucomicrobia subdivision 3 bacterium
GACAGCCCAGGCAACAGAAAGGTTTATTACCCAGCATAAACGATCCATCCGGGCAAGGTTCACCGCAATGAAAGCATTTACCAGTTGCGGACAAAATTGGCATGTCTATCGCGGCTGTCAATTGGCTCACCATTGATTTCCCGAATAATATAGCAAAATTAGCCCATTCAGCTAACCACTTTTTGCCTAACTTAAACCATTTTATGCACTCAAAACCGGCCAATTGAAGCAAACGCCACCGACCGGTCCACCGCTGACCGCAAGGTAAGTCGAAAGACTCTTGGCCTTCATATCAAAGTGCGGATGATAAACCATCCAGCACCTCCCAGCATGGAGAATCCCGGTGAAGCTCTTGACTGTCTTTCTTTCCATTTTACCCATCAAAATCATCAGGAGACGCCTCACGGCCGCTTGACCACTACCTCAATCTCCGCCTTGTTCTTGGCGATCATGTTGGCGGGCAGAATGCCACGCCAAAACACATTCGGGTAAACCACCGAGTTGCGGCCGAGGATGGTGCCCGGATTCAACACCGCGTTGCAGCCGGCCTCAGCATGGTCGCCCATGAGGGCACCAAATTTGCGCAAGCCGGTGTCGGTCGGCACTCCGTCCAACTCCACCAGCACATTGCCGGCCAGCAACTTGACATTGGAAATCTTGACGCCTGCCCCCAGGTGGGCTTTATAGCCCAGGACAGAGTCGCCAATGTAATTATAATGGGGCGCCTGCACGCCATTGAAAAGGAAGGCGTTCTTAAGTTCGCTGGCATTGCCCACCACACAGTTGTCGCCGATGATGACATTCTCGCGAATGTAAGCGTTGTGGCGGATCTGACAGTTCTTGCCGATGATAGCCGGACCTTTGATGAGCGCGCCCGGTTCCACCACCGTGCCTTCGCCGATCACCACGCGGTCACCGATGCTCGCACCGGGAAAGCGTTTGGGCGGATTCTGTTTCGTAATCCGCTCAAGATAGGCTTCAATTTTGGGGAGCACTTCCCAAGCATGAGTGCATTTGTCAAAAATAGCCGCGTGCTCGGTTTGAGTCAGATCGAAGAGATTGGTCACATGAAACATGACCACAAATTAAAGCAACCACCTGAGCCGGACAAGAGAAATGCATAAGTCTCGTCTGCGGAAACCTTTTTGCGGAGCCGCTTCCAGGATGAAGAATTATCCGGTCAAGGCTTGACTGGCATATTGGGCAGGGCGTTGGGAGCCTTCACATTCGGAAACTCAGTAGCTTTTACCCGCCGCACCCCGCCTTGCACCATCACTCCGCCATTCTCATCCACGCTAAGCCGCGGACGGGTGCCAAAATAATCATAAGCCTCCTGCCCCGAAACGCTTCCATCGGGATGGACCAGACAATAATTAAAAACCTGCGAACCCGCCTGCCATAACACATGCAGCTGGCTTTCCCGATCCACCTGGCATTCGGGATGCCCGAACGCCACCATCTGGCCGAGCGCCGAGACTTTGAATACATGCGAATCAGTGACGTCGCTCAACCGCACATATAACCTGAGCTGGGAGCGAAGGTAGTTGGCCTGTTCTAAAGTATATTTACGAACTTCCGGCACACCACTGGTGGTGGGCACCCCAAAATCCTGCGTCCACAAAATCGCACCATTCACGATATCAAAAAACTTAGGCCCGCCATTGACGGCCTTGGACCATTCCTTGATGCGCAAAGTGGCCGTGACTTTGTAGCGGCCCCCGCGCTCCACGGAAAAATAGGGCTGCAAATTCACATGCTTGGTGGCCTCCTGGGAAGATTCGAGATCAAAGGCACCAACCACCGGCACTTCGGCTAGCGTTTTGACCACCAGGCCATCCACGGATTCCACGCTAAAGGTAAGCCAGGAGGGGTCCGCCCCGAAATGCAGTTGCTGGCCGGAACGGTTGGTTATCTTGACTGCCAGCGGGATACTTTCAGACGGCAGGAATTGTTCCTGATCCAACGCCAGCACCACGCTCACCTGCGCGGCGGCGCGAAAAACCATTAGCCCGGCCAAAATAGCGCCAACAAAGAAAGTTTTCATGTGACAGCCGCCAAGGTTAAACCTTCAAGCCAGAGTGGCAACAGCAAATCGTCAAGGGAATTTCTCCCGCAATTTTGCCGCGATCTCAATAAACGCCCGGCTCGCCGCGTGATTGGGCGCCGAAACCACAATCGGCATGCCGCGATCGCCGCCCTCGCGAATAGCGGTAAACAGCGGCACTTCTCCGAGAAACGGCACGTTCTGCCGCGCGGCTTCTTCCTTGCCGCCACCGTGGCCAAAAATCTCCACGCGCTCCCCATTTGGAGTTGTGAAATAACTCATGTTTTCCACGATGCCCAGAATGGGGACATTTACCTTGTTAAACATCGCAATCCCCTTGCGCACCACCCCTAGCGATGCCTCCTGGGGCGTGCTTATGATCACACCGCCATCCAGCGGCACCGTCTGACAGAGCGAAAGCTGCGCGTCGCCGGTGCCGGGCGGCAAATCAATCAGCAAATAATCGAGCCCGCCGGCGGGGTTATCGCCGCTGCCGGCCCAATCCACGGCCAGCAGAAATTGCTGGATGGTTTTCGTAATCATCGGCCCGCGCCAGATGACCGGCTGATCGTCATTCAGCAACAAGCCGATGCTCATCACCTTAATGCCATGGGCCAGGGGCGGCACCAACCGTTCCGCCGCGCTGACGGTCGGTTTCTCGTAAACGCCCATCATCAAAGGAATACTTGGCCCATAAATGTCGCAGTCGAGCAAACCAACTTTCGCTCCGAGATGCCTCAAGGCGCAGGCCAGATTAACCGAGCAGGTTGATTTACCCACCCCGCCTTTGCCGCTGGCCACCGCAATAACCCGTTTTACGCCGGAAATTTTCGTCTGATTGGCAAAGGAATTCCCGGCGGAGACTGGCCCGGCCGCCGGCTGCCGCACCTCCACCATGGCATGCGTAACCCCAGGAAGTCGCTTCAACACCTGCTCGGCCTCGGCTTTAATTTGTCGTGCCGCTTCGGGATTATGCGAGGTCAATTGCAAAGCCACGCTAACCGCACCATTGGCGGCGGATATTTCCTTTATCAGGCCGAAGGA
>CAISVF010000617.1 GCA_903888765.1 uncultured Verrucomicrobia subdivision 3 bacterium
AAAACTGTGAGATTCTTAAGATACATTGAATTACCAGCACTAGGCAACCAAAGCAGTTATTCCCTGTAAAGCCAAAACCACAATATGTTGTATGCCGCCAAGCAGGCAACCCCCACTAATTGTGAATAACTTTCGTTTGACTTGTGCGCACCCCTCCAAAATCAGGGCAATTCCGATCGAAACTCCAGGCACGCCTTGGCCACATCGGGGGCATTGAGAATGGCGGAAACCACACAGATGCGGCGTGCGCCGGCAGCTACAATGGCTTTACAATTTTGAAGGTGAATCCCACCGATGGCAAACCACGGCACATTAACGTGCTTCGCCGCCCACCGGACGTAGTCCAGAGTGACGGGCACGGCGGTCGGTTTGGTGCCGGTGGCAAACACCGGGCCAATGGCGAGGTAGGCCGCCCCGGCTTCCAGCGCACGTTGCGCTTGATCCGGCGCGTGGGTGCTCAAGCCCATCTGCAAGGAACCAGCCGTCACCCCCAATTCAGCAACTTTTTTATAGCCGGCATCAAAAAAATCTTCCTGGCCCAAATGACAGATTTCCGCGCCCAGTTCGCGGGCAACTTCCAAATGATCGTTAATGACCAGGCCAACGTTGGCACGGCGAGTGATGGGAAGGATTTTTTCCGCCAGGCGGCGAACCGCATCAGCGGGGACATTTTTTGCGCGGAGTTGAATCAAGTCACTGCCGCCATCGCACAACTGCTGCGCCACCAGTTCCGGCGCGCGACCATGCAAGTAGGACGTGTCCACAAAAGTGTATAGTGTGCAATCCGTGAGCGGTTTCATGAAACTTGTGAAAGGCTAATCGCGGCAATGATATTAATGGAAATCGGCGGCAGGAAGTTTCCAGCCGCCGATGAGGAAAGTCAGTCCAGCCAAACCTCACTTCAAGCCAACCAGATAGCCGAAACGATCCTTGAACTCATCCGGTGTCATTTTAATGACGGCAGCGAGTTTGCCCAGTTGTTTGGGGTCCGCAAAATCTTCATGTTCCAGGCGGATCATATACGCCTGGGCGCATTCGAACGCTTCTCCATCCACATTGACACGCCGGTTCTGCATGCGCCCCGTCTTCGGGTCAAGCATGTCTTCAAATGGCAGCGGGTTCATTTTGCCATCCACAAAGCTGATAATGGCACCATATTTTTCAGCCTCGGGCGAACGGAGGAACTTCACGGCCGCATAGCCAAGATCGCGGGTGTACTCAGCGTCAAACGGAATCGGGTCAGCGCAGCGCAGTTCATAGCCGAGATCCTTGTCAATAAAGGCCATCTTGATCCCCAGTTTTTCCAGACGCACAGTTAGAAGTTCTTTCATCAATCTACCGAATTCGATTTCTCCGAGCCGCAAATGACCGTGATCATCGCGTATAACCTTGCCAAAACGCTCCAGCTGCCCATCCGGCAGCGCGGCCATGAGGCCTTTTTCGCCGAGTGATTCAATCAGTCCCTCGGCCAGCACCACCAGCCCATAGCGCGAACCTTCCGCCGTGCGCTTGATAATGGAACCGATGATAATATCGCACACCTCATCCACCGTGACCGTTCGGCCACGAAATTCTTCGGAAATAATAGAAAGGGTGGCCGCCGAAGCCTTGGCAATGCCCAACGCCAGATGACCAGCTGCGCGTCCCATGCTGATGATGAGATACCAGCGCGAGGTGGTGCGGGCATCTTCCATCAAATTGCGCACGATCTGAACTCCGTAATGGCGGGCAGTTTCATAACCGAAAGTCGGCGCGGTACCCGGCAGCGGCAGGTCGTTGTCAATCGTCTTGGGGACATGCGCCACTTTGATTTTGCCTTTGCTATATTTGGCCACATAGCTGGCAGAGAACGCTGTGTCGTCGCCGCCGATGGAAACCAGCGCCGTGATGCCCAGCTTTTCAAACACCCCGAAAATATTCCTCATTTGCTCTTCGGACTTCGTCGGATTCGTCCGCGCGGTGCCGAGAATGGATCCGCCCTTGATATGGATGTCCTTCACATCACGAATGGACAGCGGCTTTATCTGGGTCGTGTCGCCTTGCGCGATGAATTTGAAGCCATCCCGGAAGCCGATGACTTCGTAGCCCTGATTGATGCCTTCTATGGTGGCGGCAGCGATAACGCCGTTCAGCCCGGGAGCCGGGCCACCGCCAACTAAAATTCCCAACCTGCCTTTATTGCTCATGTGATTTCTTAATGGTTGCGTGGTTAACTGAAAACCGTGGTTATGTTGCACAAGCAGCGCCAAAAATTCAATTCCATTCTTGGCAGAATTGCGCCATCCTTTGCGCGGATGAACCGCGCTGTGTTTCTGGACCGGGAAATATTTTGCAGCTTTTTGTTAAGGTTTCTTGGCATTATTTCCACGTTGCCATTTTTGTTGCCATGAAACATAAAGTATCAGTTGCCCGGTGTCTGGTGCGCGGGGTTTCCCTCTGGCGCGTGCGCTGGCATGAGTCCGGCCGCGTACGCCGCAAGTTCTTTTCCGCTCGCGAGTCGGCAGATGCTCATGCCGCGTTTGTTCGTGCCGATGCCATCAGCACCCGCCAGAAATTACTCACCCTCCCCCAGCAACGTCTCGATCAGTTGCTCGTCATTCATGCCGAGGCCGAGAAGCGCGGTTTGGATTTGCTCGCTCTCCTGACCATGCTGAAGTCCGCCAAAGACAAACCCACCGCCGCCCCATCCGTCGCCGCCGTGATTGATGAGTTGCTCTTGACCAAGCGCAAGGCCGGTCGTGATAACCATTATCTCGATCGCTTGCGCTGCATCCTCGAGGATTTCTCCGGCGACTTTGCCACCGTCGCCATCGACCAGGTCGGGCTGGCCGAGGTGGAAAAATACCTGGATTCCAAAAACCTCGTCTCCCGCTCCTCCTATCGCAGCCGGCTGTCCACCTTGCTGGGTTTCGCCGTCCGCCGGGGTTACCTGGTCGCGAATCCCTGCACCCGGCTAGAGCAGGTGACCGTCACCCGCCCGCCGCCCGCCATCTTCACCGTTCCCGAGGTAGAGAAATGCCTAGCGTGGCTCCAACAGCATCCGCGCATGTTCGGCTGGTTCGTCCTCTCCACCTTCGCCGGCCTGCGGCCCGAGGAGGCCGAAAAGACCACGTGGGCCGACATCAATTTTACCGAAGGCTGGATCCGCGTGGAGGCCCAGACCACCAAAGTCCGTCAGCGCCGCGTCATTTACCCCAAACCCACGGTGTTCCAGTGGCTGCGCGTCGTGGAGCAGTCCAAGCCGGAATTAACCATTACCAGGCCCGCACGGGTCAAAAATCTCGTGCTTTTGCGCAAGGAGCTGGGCTGGGAGAAGTGGAAGAAAGATGTCACGCGCCATTCCTGCGCCTCGTATTGGCTCTCCGACTGCGGTTCGGCCGCCACGGTGGCGACCGCCCTGGGCCACTCCGAGCGGACCTTGCGCAAACATTATCTGGGCCTGTGCACAAAAGTGGAGGCCGAGAAGTTTTGGAATGTTCTGCCGGGCAAGGTCAAAGCATGAGGGCAGGCGGCCGGCCGGGAGGGAGCACA
>CAISVF010000618.1 GCA_903888765.1 uncultured Verrucomicrobia subdivision 3 bacterium
ACATCTTCCTTGGTCCGGCGCTATTTCTGTTTCACCGTTTTAAAAATCGGTCCAAAACCGGTACGATTTCCGGTCCATTGGGCGGTCGGAAATCGAATCCACCGCCAAGGGCGAAGATTTGGAGTTCGACGCGGAGCTGCCGGCTCCAATCAATGAGCGTGGTGTTAGCGACCCCGCGTTCCGAATCCATGCGTACAAAACCCCAGCACCGGGCGCGACGTTCGACCAGCTTCTGACGGATTTCCGGTGTATGCATTAAAAAATATAGGTGCTGAATGTTTTGTGACAAGAGCGCCGGCTCCGGACGGGAATAAAGCCGATCCTAACGAAATGATAACACAGGTTTTATGATAGAAACCGGAGTTCAACCACGGATGGGCACAGATTGACACGGATAATATAGGCTTTCGAAGATTTGCTACGGTTTCCTCAATGGGTGAACGATCTGAAATCTATTTTCATCCGTGTCCATCGGTGTCCATCCGTGGGTTTTTAAATTTCATTGCAGAGTTCAGGTTCAACACTTTTTCTGTAAGCAAAGTCAGCGACAATGGGCAGCGAAGATCATAAATAATTAAATCAAGGCCGGTGAAATTTAATAACAGACATGCTGAAATGAGCGAATCGTAGGCCGCTGGCAGTCCGCTATTGATGGACCAAAAGAAAATGCACCTGCATTAGAATCGCTTTCCCTGGCCTATGCTGATTTATACCCCAAAGGGCAGTTGCTGAATTCCGCAACCAAGCGTAAAGTCGTTTTTAGTTAATAGAATTTGAGGGCAATGACTCCATTAAGCCTTCAAAAATGGTAGGACTTCTTTTTGAAGGAAGGAGCCGTACCTTTTAACCAGTGGCGTTCGATGAGCCCCACTTTTCGGTCATGCGGGATTGAATTATTAGAAAATTAGGACTATGCAAACAGGCAACATTGCCGTCAAGGGTGCGGATAAAGGCATTTTATTATGAGCCGTGAGCTGACATTTTCCATCGTCACGCCCAGCTTCCGTAATTCGGACTGGCTCAAACTGTGCATTGCCTCGGTGGCAGATCAGCAGGGGGTGCAGTTGGAGCACATCGTGCAGGATGCCTGCTCGGACGACGGGACCCAAAACTGGCTGCCGCAGGATACGCGGGTGAAGGCGTTCATTGAAAAAGACCTGGGCATGTATGACGCCGTGAACCGCGGTTATCGCCGGGCCACGGGAGACATCCTGGCCTATCTGAATTGCGATGAGCAATACCTGCCGGGCGCGCTGGCTGCGGTGAAGCAATATTTTCAAGAGCATCCGCACACCGAAATTTTGCTCGCCGGCAGCATCATCACGGATGGGGACGGCAAGTACGTCTGCCACCGCCAATTGCTGACGCCCAACCCGCGCCATATCTGGTATCGGTTTCCCTTCCTGACCAGCTCGGTGTTTTTGCGCCGGCGGGTGATTGAGCAGCGGGGCATTTATTTCAGTCCGCGCTGGCGCGATCTGGGGGATTTTCACTGGGCGCGCGAATTGCTGCGCCGCCGGGTGCCGATGGCGGCCATTCCCACCATCACCTCCACTTTTGCCGATACCGGCAATAATATGAACCTCAAGCCCAACGCCATTCGCGAAAAAACGGAGACGGATCAGATGATTCCGCGCTGGGTGCGCGCCGGCAAATGGCTGTGGATTTTGAATCATCGCTTGCGGCGGATGCGGGCCGGACATTTCAACTTGAAACCGACGAGCTATGATATTTACACCAAGCAAAGCCCCGACCGCCGCGTGAAGATCGAGGTCCTGAATCCCACGGCCATCTGGTGGAGCCGGATGGAGGTACCTACCGCCAGCCTCATGGATAGAACCATTTCCACGGGTAAACTCATCAAATTATCCAATAAAGCGCGCATTCCTGAGTAATATCTGCGATGGATCATTAAGGATGGTCGCTAGACTTTCCAAACACTTTTGAGTTTAATTGCCGGCGGGGAATTTTATTTTGAACAACCGGCTGCGGGTGAGGTCTGAGATAAAGTTCATGTATTGTTTCGTGAACTGGTTAGCAGGGTTGGGTGTGAGGTTAAGTTAAAGAGTCTGGCTTTTTGGGTTAAGCCAGACTCTTTTTTATTTGGGGGTGGCGAAACAACGCTCAATTCTCCGCGCTCGGTGGCGAGATGTGTGATCACGCTGATGTTGCCCGACTGGAAGGCGTTACGGAAGACCCAGGGAAAGAATTGGCCTCAAAATTTTCGCGCATTACCTTTTAAGATAACGGAGTGGATGACTGGAATCCCCTTGGATGCGCAAATGGAACGGGCGTGTCATGGAGTGCGCCGGCAGAGCGAATGCGGCGACGGCGCTTTCGGGCGGGCGACGATAGTGGAAACACCAACCGGTCTCGTGCTTGCGAAGGCGGTGTCGCGCTGCGCTTGCCACCGCAGTCCATGACGCTTGGCGCCATTGAGTCGCGGCTTTGAATGCACCTTGTCCTGGTGGCCCTCCCGCACTTTTTTCTCCGCGTCCGGACAACAAGTCCCTCCTATGAAAATTTCGCGCATTGCACTTTGAAGCTAACGGAGTGGAGGACTGGAATCCCGTTGGATGCGCGGATGCAACGGGAGTGTCATGGAGTGCGCCGGCAGAGCGAATGCGGCGACGGCGCTTTCGGACGGGCGATGATGGTGGAACAACCAACCCGTCTTGTGCGCACGAAAGCGGTGTCGCGCTGCGCTTGCCACCGCAGTCCATGACGCTTTTTGCGCCATTGAGTCGTGCCTGTGGATGCGCCTCCGGCACTTTTTATTCCGCGCCCGGCCAACAAATTCCACCTATGAACGGTTGCGCGAAAGCAACACGTTCATGGGTAAGAGGCTACGACTTTTTCCAATTAAAAACCCCTCCCCGCTCGCGCGGGAAGGGGTGTGTAGGAATTATTTATTTGGTACCGAGATCAGCTCCTTGATTACGGAGTGTGCACCACGCGGTAATACATCTGGGCATTGCTGCGGGTCGGCGTCACGTAACTGATGCTCGCGCCCGTGCCGGGAATGTTGGTGCTGATGTTCTGCCAGGTGCCGCTGAAGGCAGAGATGCCCTGAACCTGATAGACCGTGCCAGGCACCGTGTTGAAGGCGATTTCCGCCGCCGTGTAGATAGTGACGGCATCCGCCGCGCCATTGACGATCTTATTGCCGTTGAAGTAGATCAAGCCGCTGCCGCCCACCTTGAAGCCGGCGGTCGGGTTGAGGCCCAGAGAGGCCATCAGCCAGTTCGGCACACCGTTGGTGTTATTGACGGCGTTCGGACCAGCGGCCGCATTCGTGGCGAAGCCAGCGCCGAAGTATTGGGTCTGCCAGGCATCCGGCAGGCCGTCGTTGTTGGAGTCGCCGGTGAGATCACCGATGGACGCCTTGAGCAGGCCGACCGCGAACGGGGCATTGTGCACGCCAAAGCTATTATCCATGGCAACGAACTGGAAGTTATAGGCGGCATTCAGGAACTTCTGCGGCATGTTGGTCTTGACGGAAACGCTGCTCTTCACCAGTCCATCCGCCACATAGTTGGCCGGATTCGCCTGATAGGTCGAGTTCGGCATGAGTGTGGACAGCTTGTCGAGCAAGTGATGCACTTCGGTCTGGACACCTTCAATGACGCCGTCGCCATTGTAGTCAGCCACCGGGATATCAAAGTCGGTCACCTTGCCATGGCACTGCGAGCAGACCGCCGTCAGCGGAACTTCCGTGACTACGCCACTGTTGGTCACATTATAGCTCATCTTGAACGTATGGCCACCTGCGAGCGTAAAGGCCGGATCTCCCGCCGCCACCGGCTGCATATGGCAACCTGCGCAGGTGTTGGAAACCACATTGGCGTGAGGTGCACTGGG
>CAISVF010000619.1 GCA_903888765.1 uncultured Verrucomicrobia subdivision 3 bacterium
CGCATAATCTGCAACTCGCGTATCCCAGAGGGAAAACTTTACGTCGGTGCCGCGCACGGGCACAAAAATCATGCCCAAGCTGTTCGTCCAATCCGGGGAGGTCATAGCGTTCGTTCCGGTGGAGCGACGCGGCGGCGGCAGGGTGGACGACGGCGCGGGTGTGCCGTCCACCGTGCCAAACTCCATAAGTTCAATGCGCGTGCCGTCGGGATCGCGCAAACTGATCTGGCGCTTTTTGTCCACGCCCACGTTAATTTTCATTTCGCGGGGATAGTCTTTGCGAGCAGGACGCGCCTCCAGCGTGGCGAGCGCGTTGGTCATGTCCGGCACGGCAAGACAGAAGTGGTGCTGCCCGCCGCGCTGGTTCGGCACCGGCAATTCCTTGTAGAGCATAAACTCGACATGGTTCGTGCCGTCCGGCACGCGCATATTAACCCAACTGAGGGCCTTGCCGTTGGTGCCATTGCCGCGCCAGGTTTCGACACAGCCGAGAATGCCGCCGTAGAACGCCGCCGCTGCAGCCAAGTCGCCCACCAGAATTCCCGAGTGCATCAGGGCGTTCGAGATTCGCGATGAGGACAAATGCTTGCCCGCTTCCCTGCCTGTCTGGCTGTCAGAAAGATATTCAACAAATTGCAGTTCGTGACCGTCCGGGTCGGCGACGGAAAACATTTTGTTCCCATAATCATCCCGCCCAGTCTCAGCGGGAACTTTGACCCCGCGCGCGGCGAGATACCGCCGCATCCGTTCCACATTGTCCGTGGCCAGCGCAAAATTATTCAATAGACCCTGGCCACGATTTGGCTCGTGGACGAGTTCCACGAACTGGTTATCGTTGATTTTCACCAGCACCGTGCGCGGTGAGCCGTCGGGCTTGGGCAAGGTGACCACCTCTTCATAGCCAAGAAATTCTTCGTAGAAACTTCGCGCCTTTGCCAGATTGCCGACAAAGGTTGAATAGTGCGCCACGCCGAATATTTTTGGCCGCGCCGAGATTTCCGCCGCGAACAAATGTGGAGCCGGCCCAGCAAGCCCCCAAAACATAAAGGTGACAACAAGGGCTGTGACTTTCTTTTTTGAAATTCGCAGTAACTCATCAGCGGTGTTTAAAATGTTGGTCATAAAGATCAGCGTCGCGCCGGTTTTGAGATCGCGATAGCCTTGGAAGTGGCCAGCGCAATTACGCGACCCTGGTCGCCGACCGCACAATAGAAGTGGTAAACGATGCCATGGTATTTTATCAGCCACGGTTTGTGAGCATGAGTCTTATCCCACGGCTCGGAAGGATCAATGAGGTTGGAGCCTGTCCAGTCAGTCCAATGCACCAAGTCGCGGGAAGCGGCAAAAGTATCAAACGCGCCGGATGCTCCCGGCTTCCAGCCAGCGCCAAAGTAAAACATCACCCAGAGGTTATTCATGCGGACGATTTGCGGATCTCCCGTAATCGCCTTGTCTTTGCCGATGCGCGCATGAGTCAGAACGGGAGTCGTACCAAAGCACTTCCAGATTTTCATATCTTGTGAGATGGAAACGCCGATTTTTTCATCGCCAATTTTCCCATCCGGATTTCGTCCGCAAGCGTTGCGAAACATCACAAACGGCGCGCCCAGAGTTGCCCCCGGATCATGTATGATGGTTGCCTTGTAAAGTTGAACCGTCTCAAAGTCCCG
>CAISVF010000620.1 GCA_903888765.1 uncultured Verrucomicrobia subdivision 3 bacterium
ATAGCTATAGGCTACCTTTTAGAGTAGCCAAAACAAGCATGCAAGCTGAATTCGAAATGAAGGTGCAGGTGATCCGCTCCAAAGGCCGGGTGGCGCGTCTCTTTGTCAATATCCCACTGCCGCTCGCCGCCGCACTGGAGCTGCAAGCCGGCGAACCAGTCCGCTGGCAATTGCTGGATCGCTCGGACCTCCGGCTCTTTCGTCTGGCACCGCCTACACTCAAAAAACGGCCCAAAAAATAGCTAGAGGGTTTTTCAGCAGAATCACTACTGCCAACTGACCCTGCTCCGATGCTGCGCCAGCACCGCGAGCCAAATGCATCCGGACCTTTGACTGCCTGTCAAATCTGATTGCTTGCCTCGCTCAAATGGTGTGCAATTCGGTGAATTAAAAATCGCTTACCATGTTGAAAACTTCTCGCATTATTCGTCATGCCTGCATCGGCATGAGCCTGCTCTACCTCGCCTTGTCCGCTGACCTCCACGCCGCACCACTCACAGCGGGCGACCCGATTGCCCTGCCCGGCACGAAAGGTGGCTTTGATTTCATCCGCATCGACACGGCGGCAAACCGACTCCTGCTCGGCCACACGGGCAATAAGTCGTTTGATGTCTTCGATCTTTCCACTCGTAAGTTGCTCCGCTCAGTGCCCACCAGCACTGCCCAGGATGCCACCACCGATGTCAAGGGAGGCAAATATTACGTCAGCGGCAATGACCCGTCGCGCATGGTAATAGTGGATTCAGCCAGTCTGGAAATCACCGGGGAGGTGCCTACGCCCGCCGATACCGATTTGATCGGCTTCAATCCCGACACGGGCCTGGTTTACGAGTGCAATGACACTGCGGGTGAAATCTGGGTGATCAACCCAGCCACCAGCAAAATTGTCTCCACCATCAAAGTGGCCGGCGGTGGGATGGAAGACCTGGTGTTTGATCCTGAATATAAGCAACTCTATCAGGCGGCCAAAGGCAGCAGCGTCATTGCCGTCATCGACCCCGTGGCCAATGTTGTTACTGCCTCGTGGTCGCTGGCCCCCCATACCGGACCGCACGGCGTTGCCTTGGTGCCGGATACCGGCGGTCTGCTGGTGGCTTGCGCCGGCAAGTTGGTGTTGCTGAACCGCACCACCGGTAAAATCATCGCCGCAGCCCCGACTGCGACCAAGGTGGATGAACTGGCCTATGATGCAGCGCTCCATGTGGCCTACTGCGCCAGCAAGCAGGGCAAAATCTCCGCCGTCGCCGTGGCGGCGGGAACGCTAACCCCATTGGGCGATGTTCCCGATCAATCCGGTGCGGGCAACATTGTCGTTGACCCGAAAACGCACCTCGTCTGGATTGCTTACAGCAAGGGCAACCAAGCTTACGTGCAACCATTCACGGCGGGAAATTGACCACCAGAAGCCCCGTAATTCGAATTGATGATTGGTTTGGCAAAGGCGTGACCGGTTCGGCCACATGGAAAATCGCCACCTTCTTCCTCGCCCAAAAAAATATTTTACTATTCTGTTGACTTCTTTGTTTTTTGTTCTACTTTAGTGGTGTTCATAATTGTTGGGTTGACTGTTATGATCATGGATAGTTGGTTAGGGGTTGCCCCGTGTGGCGTGGTTTCCACACGGGGTTTTTTATTTTACGACGAACCTTCTCCGGGCTTGGGCGCGGATTTGACCAGAAACCTGCCCGCTCCACCTTGCCCTCGCCTTCCAGCAACCATGTTCATTCCGAATGTCACCCTCATGCGCTTTTGCGGCAGCCAGAATGAGTGGATAACCTGCGGCCGAAGCTTCCCGGATTTTAACGATTCCGCCGCTGAACTGCTCAATTTTCTCGAATCCACCCGAAATTATTTTATGCTGTCTCCCACATGCACATCGCCGTGAAGTCTGCCGCCGATCGCCAAGCCATGAGCTTTGCCATGAATCTCTCGCTGGCGGTTGGCATCCTCATGTTTGTCATGAAAATGGGGGCCTACCTGCTCACCGGCTCTGCCGCCATTTTGAGCGATGCCGCTGAGTCGGTGGTCCATGTGGCAGCCGTCGTCTTTGCCACCTACAGCCTGCGCTTATCGTATCAGCCGCCGGATGAGGATCATCTTTACGGCCATTCCAAAATTTCTTTTTTCTCGGCC
>CAISVF010000621.1 GCA_903888765.1 uncultured Verrucomicrobia subdivision 3 bacterium
AACGTTTGGGGGTAGTTGGACATTCATAATATCATTTGGGGTATTTATAGCTATCTGGATCACTCTTAATGCCTTCTGGTTGGCAAACAGGAGTTTCGACCCCTATCCATTTATCCTGTTCCATTTGGTTCATAGGACTACAACGCTAGTTTTTGAATTTATTGCAGGTAAAAAATGAAACAAACGAGTCGTGAGGTCAGTGGCGCATTTTTGTGGTCACTCAAATCGCAGCCATCTGCGTATGGAGAAGCTTACGAGAGCCGGCGCGTATCTGGGCTGTTACACCCATTGGCTGCCCCCCATCGGCATCACTGCGAACAAGCTGTTGGTCGAGACCGCTAGCAACCGCGAGAAACCGGATGGCCTGACGCTGATCGCTGAAGCGGGAAAGGTGGCGTTCCTGCGTCCGTTGGCCGGATCGTTCGCCGGCCTGATTGGTTTGCTACCGAAAACACACGGCGTCTGAGCGCAAACACCCATGGAAGAGAATTTCCATTAAAAATCCTCCCCACTTGACTGGTATCACCGGTGATATCATCTTGCTGTGCAGGGAAATCGTGCAAGATACCAATGTCTTCATTGCCGCGCTGCGCAGTCAGGAAGGGGCGAGCGCGGAGGTGATGGATCGTTGTCTGGCGCAGGAAGTTCGACATGAAAGTATTCGGACATGGTGTTATTCTCCGAGCAGAAACCGCCCCACGGTCGCCACGGTTTGTTTCAGCCTTTCGCGCTCATTGGCCGCGCCCGGATAAAACTCGGCGGCCCGCCTCGGCCCGTCCTGCTCCGGCGATATAAAATCATTTTTCAAAGCGCTGATGGCCGCTGCATAACCCGAATTACCCACCGACGATTCCCCCTGAAAACCCTGCACCGCTGCTTCTGGCCCGTCCAGAAAACCCGTGACCGTGAGCAGGATATCGTAGGCATCCTTCGGCAGGCGACGACCCGTCGGCCCGCCGAAGGCATTCAATTTCAGCACCAGCAATGGGCCGATGTCCGCGACCGGAATGGTGCAATTTTGCTGCGCGCCAAAAAGATCACGTCCGGCTACCGGGATTAGGCGGCGGCAAGCCAGCGCCCGATTCAGCCCCGGAATCACGCTCGCCGTCACATCGTCCACCGTGCGCGAGCCGGTGGTCGCCGGAGGGTCTTCCGTCAGAAAATCAACGTAGAGATTCAGTGCCCCGCACGTGCGGACAAGCCGATGGTTCTCCGTCTTGAAACCAAGTCCGTTCAAGTCCGACTGGATCGTGCCATACTGCCCGCCGGAAGCTCCCAGCGTGATGCCAAAATCCACGTCCATCGTCACCGCGCCCGGCAAACCCGGCACATTGCGTCGCGTTAGATAATGCACCGCCAGCCCGCCGACCAGCACCAAGTCCGGCTGATAGCGTTCCAAAGTTCGCCACACTGTCAGCAGCGCCGCCTCGGCGGTGGGCAAACTTTCCGCCGGGTAAGTGTCAAACGTGGCAAACTTGCTCATGCCCAGCCTCCCGCAAAGTCTGCCGCCCGCCGCAGCTCTTCCGCCTGCTCGTCGGCGCGCAATCCTGCTCTCGCCAGATCGAGGATGATTTGCACGTCGGACACTAATTGAAAACCCTGAACCGTCTGCTTCGGATTCCACACGCCTTCGTCCTTGGGCTGCACCAATCGCAAAGTGCCGCCCACCGACACCCGCCGCGCGAGCAGTTTTTCGCGCAGCCACGCGTCATCAGGAAAATGTTTCACATACGCCGTCACCACCACCGGCGTTGTGTAAGGATGCCGCAGCCAGCCCGCCAGCCATTGCGTGAAAACCGGCGGCTCTGCCCCCAGCAAATCCCGCAGTTGCGCCGCGAGATTTACCGGGTCGCCATTCAGCACCGAATACTCCTGCGTCTGTGTCCGCTTATGCCAGTCATCCGTTTTCACCCAAGCATCCAGCACCGCTTCCGGCTTGGTCACGCGTAATCCGCCCGGCGCTTCCGCCGCCCATTCGCGCGCCAGCAATTGCTGCCGCACCGCGCTCACCCAGCCCAGACTCACCTGCGCCGCCGCCGCCAGTTCCGTGACCTTCCATGCCCGCAATGGCCCTTGCAGCAGCACCCGCAGCACGCGCGCCGCGCGGGGCGCAAAGAGTGAACGCGCCGCCCGTTTTTCATGCCGGGGATTGCCCGGCACGCGCGTCTCGATAAAAACCTCGCCGAAGCACAGCCGCGCATTGCCTGCCAGATCGGCGTAACCGATGCCCGCATCGGTGCAAAGCTGGGCCGATTCCTCCGAGATGAACGGCGCGAGCACTACGCCGTAGCCGGACGTTTTTGCGGGCAGATGCCGGAGCGACCGCTCCAGTTGCAGCAGCGCCGTCCGCACCTCTCGCGGCTGGCCGATCCGTTTTTCTTCCACCACCCAAGTCCACTTGCGGCCACCCGCCTGCACTTGCGCCAGCCGGTCGGCCCGGTCGGAGACACCGGCAGCCACGGGCACATCTTTGCGCAACGAGGCCAGTTTCAAGAAGGGCACGCGCGCCACCAGCCCGCGCAAACACGCCTCGAACTGCGGTTCGAGGTCACGCTCGTTGACTGTTTTGGCCGTTTTCATCGTCCGGTGAAAATGCCCTGAGAAATGAAATCTGCCAAGTCAAATTTCAGTTTATTTGGCATTTTCAGCGTGACGTGAAATTGGTTTATCCAGTGAAATTACCCAGCCCGCCCGGCTGGCCGCACCGGCATGCGGCCCGTCAGCAAGTTTTGCATCAAGCCCTGCTTTTGGGCGCGGAGTTTGGTGAACGAAGATTTTTGCCCAGCTAACCTTTTGATCGAGAGCTTGGATGTTCTTTACCTCGAACAACTGTTCGTCTGGCTTCGGAATTGGAACGCAAAGTTTTTTTAGCCTTCCGATACTAATGGCCGGTTGAGCGGTTTCAGTTCTAATTTGGCGGCATACCGACGGGCGGTCAGGGCGATTGAGAACGCCACTCGGCCAATTTCGGGATGTTTCCCCGTCAGACGCCAGCATCGGATCATCGTCAGCCAAGCATTCGTCGCCAGTTGAGTTGGGCGGCAAGCCTTTGCCCAGAAGTGGCCGTTTGCTAATCTCCCGGCACGATGTTCCGCGTCATCTGCCATCTGGACATGGACGCCTTCTATGCTTCCGTCGAGCAGCGCGATAATCCCGAGCTGCTCGGGAAGCCGGTGATCGTCGGTGCTCCGCCCACCCAGCGCGGCGTGGTTTGCGCGGCCAGCTACGAGGCCCGGAAGTTCGGCGTTCGCTCCGCGATGGCGAGCATCACAGCCAAGCGCCTGTGCCCGGATGGGTGTTTCGTGCGCCCCCGCATGGACCGCTACCGGGAGGAATCCAACCGCATCATGGAGATCATCGCCAGCACCGGTGCCATTGTAGAACAAATGTCGGTGGACGAGGCTTACATTGACGTTTCATCCAGCTGTCAGGCCGAGGATGCGGATGCCTCGCTGCGCATGGCCCTGCCGCTGGCCCGCGAGCTGAAAGCCCGTATACAATCCGAGCGCCGTCTGACCGCCACCATCGGCATTGCTGCGAACAAGCTGTTGGCCAAGATCGCCAGCGATCATCAGAAGCCGGATGGCCTGACGCTGATCCCTGAAGCCGAAAAATTGGGGTTCCTGCGTCCGTTGCCTGTTCGGGCGCTTTACGGTGTCGGAAAGGTGACTGAACAGGTTTTGCTAAAGGCCAACCTGCCTACCGTAGGCAGCCTGCAGGATTATGCCGGTGATCTGCGGGCGCTGGTCGGATCGTTCGCCGGCCAGTTGCAGCAGTTTGCCGTTGGTGTAGACGATCGGCCACTGGAACTGGGCGACGACATCAAGAGCATCAGTAACGAAGAGACGTTCCTGCAAGACACAGACGACCGGCGGGTGCTGCGGGCGTGCCTGAAGGAGCAGGCTGCGGACATCGAAGCCCGGCTCAAGCATCGGCAACTGGGTGCGTATACGGTTCAGGTCAAGGTGCGCTACGGCGACTTCACGACCCTGACAAGGCAATTCACGGTGGAGGAAGCGCTGACCGAGGCAGCAGAAATCTACCGCCTCGCCTGCTGGCTGCTGGGCCGGGAGCAGCTAGTTTCGCGCCCGCTGCGACTACTGGGTCTGGGCGTGAGCAGGTTGCGAGAGC